>CACZJR010000051.1 GCA_902781545.1 uncultured Spirochaetales bacterium
TTCTTGATGCAAGACATTCCCTTTAGTAGTTCAATTATGCCTTGGATATTGGCCTTTTGCGGATTGTCGCTAAGTATGTCGTATGACAACGCGACGTATTGTTCGTGGTACATGACGCCGACGATTCGGAGGAAAACAAGATAGTTACAAACACCGTCATTCACGGAGATATGGCTCATTATGCCTGTTCGTATCCTCCTGACGGCAGATCGTGTATTTATGACAGATATCATTACAACCGAAGCAACATTACTACCCAGTGAGACTGCAACGAACGAAATAAGTGCAGTCATTCACCGAAAGAGAGGTCATATAGTGAACGAAAAAGATACCCAGAATAAGAAGCCTCGCAGAAAAACTGCTTCTGACTCACAGACCAAAGGCACTACAAGACAACGTGCCCCAAGGAAAAAGGCTGCTGCCGAAAAACAGACTGCCGAGACTGCTGTTGTGAAAGCACCTGCCAAAAGAGGCAGACCTGCAAGAAGCAAAGAGGTAAAGAAAACTCCCGTAAAGATCATCCCTCTCGGAGGTCTTAATGAAATAGGCAAGAACATGACTGTTTTTGAATGCTCGAACGATATGTTCATCCTTGACTGCGGTCTTGCATTCCCTGATGCGGTCAAAGTTGATATGGGGGATGAGCCCCTTGGGATACTCCCCGTGGGCTGTGCCTACTGCAATTGCCAGGCAGTCCACGCCGGTGAATCTGGCGAAATCGGCGGCATCCTTGGGATCCGTGTAGCAGTCTGTCTTGAGGTTGTCGCCCTGGGCAGCTATTCCCACATGCCCGAGCTCACCCTCGATTCCCATGTTGAACTGGTGGCAGAGATCGGCATATTCCTTTGTCTTTCTCATGTTCTCCTCCATGCTGTAGAGGGAGCCGTCGAACATGATGGATGAGAAACCGTTGCGGAACGCATACATTATTCTCTCGGGGTCGCTGCCGTGATCCAGGCAAGTGGCAACGGGCACCGGGGTGTACTCTGCGAGTTTCCTGATCATCGGAATCATGAGCTCGGCCTTGGCATGTGTCCTCATCATGTTCTGGCCCAGCAGGAAGATGATGGGGGCGTTCTTCTCTGTCGCGGCTGCGACTATGCCCCTTGCGGTCTCCATGTTTATCGCGCTGGTTGCTATTACCCCGTAGTTCTTCTCCGAGGCATCCTTGAGAATTGTTCTGATGTCAGTGTACATCTTTGTCTCCCGATATGAAATTATGATAATTGGAGCTTTCCTTGAAGCTGTTCCTGTATTCGCTGCTTTCCCTTCCGAGGCTCAGGGCGGTCTTCAGGGTTATCATGTTGACTGCCGCGAACTGCGCCAGCCTGGAGAAGGCGTTGCCCTCATCCATGAATCCTGTGACGGTGCATGACCTGATGAAGGTCTCCGACATTCCTGCAAGAGGTGAGGCCCCGTCATTTGTGATGCAATATATCTTTTTACCGTCTTTTCTGGCTTTGTTCGCTGCAATCAGGACATCGTTGTTTGTTCCTGAGCATGAGACGGCTATGCAGATGTCATTCTCGCTTTTCCGCACGGTGTTGTGCGCCGTCATGTAGGGATCGCTGAAAAGGCTGACGGTCTTGCCGTATCTGAGAAGTTCTTTGAACAGGTATTCCGCTATTATTGCGGAGCCTCCCATCCCGATGATCTCTATGCTGTCTGCCTTCACTATCGCATCTGTGAGCCTGTCTATGGCCTCCATGTTATCAGCGGTGAACAGGCTCTGGACGGAATAGACGGATTTCTCCTTCATGAGGGTAGTGATCTTATCGGAATCACTTTCCCAGCTTATGGGCTCATTTATCCTGCTTGCTTTCCGGGACTCGTTCTGGAAGTTGATCTTGAAGTCCTTGAACCCCTCATAGCCTAGTGACTTGCAGAACCTCACGACAGTGGGGGAGCTGACTCCGGCCCCTTGGGCTATCTCTGAGATTGAGAGGTCCATCACCGAGTCCTCATTTGTCCTCAGAAAGTCCAAGACCTTCTGTTCCTGAGCTTTTCTCGAGCTTAGGGTCTTGTCCAGCATTTCCTTCATAGCTGTTGCCATAGGTCCTTCCAAAATGATGTCGATTGTGAAACTTTTTTCACGTCTATTTAGATTTTACGACCAGATTTGCCTTTTTCGCAAGCAAAATCGAAAAAAATGTGAAAAAATTTCAAAAAAAGTTTGACAGATGGCAAAAGAGGATTCACAATAAGGACAGAAAATCAAAACAAGGAGTTTTGTCATGAAGAAAATCTTTGCATTGTTCACGATTCTGGCTATCGTTGCCGGATGTGTGTTTGCCGCCGGTGCCCAGGAGGGTCAGAAGGCCGCTCCTGCAGCCAAGGAAATGACACACGATGAGCTGGTTGCCGCAGCTCAGGCAGAGGGAAGCCTCACAGTCTACACATTCACATCAAGAGGCTCAAAGGTCGGAGAGGCCTTCGAGGCAAAGTACGGCATAAAGACAGAGGTCACACAGCTCAGTGACTCCGAGATGATCACAAAGGTCACGGCAGAGGCCAAGGCCGGTCAGGGTGCTGACATCATCTTCGCACAGGATTCCGGAAGAGTCCTCACAGAGCTTTTCGACACAGGTTATGTCGTGAAGTACACACCGGCATCAGTCGCTGCTGCAATTCCCGCACAGTATGCTGATCCTCTCGTATACGATCTCAACATCAAGGCCTTCATCTACAATGATGAGACAGACACTGACATCACCAACGTCTGGCAGCTCACAGAGCCACAGTGGAAGGGCAGGATCCAGTACAAGGACCCCCAGAAGGAGAGCGTCGGAATGAACTTCTTCGTCATGCTTACAACTGACGAATGGGCAGCCAAGCTCGCACAGGCTTACAAGGATCTCTATGGAAAGGATCTTGTACTCACCACTCCGAACGCAGGTTATGAGTTCATCAAGATGCTCCTTGCAAACTCAGTCCTGGGCTCATCAGACTCAAAGATCTGTGAGGCCGTCGGCGCAAAGGGTCAGGCACAGCAGCTCTACGGACTCTTCACCATCAACAAGCTCAGAAACGCTTCTGAGAAGAACCTTGCCCTGTCGGTCAACTACAACATGGTCCCGTTCAACGCATTCATGTATCCGATCTACACAGGTCTCACATCAATCGCAGCCCATCCGAATGCAGCAAAGCTCTTCATGGAGTTCGCATACACTGAGGAAGGCTGGAAGCCGATGGACACACTCGGAGACAACAACCCGATTCTCGGAAGCTCAGAGGATTCACTCACAATCGCTGACTGGGAGAAGACCCTTGTCATCGAGGATCGTGAGTACCTGGCTGCAAACAGATACGAGGTTGAGCAGTTCATAGTCTCAATCCTTTAATCAGATTGCTGCAATGACATGGCTGCCGGGATGAGGCAGCCATGTTTTTTCTTCTCGACTTTAAGAGACAATCCATGAAGATAGCATTCAAGTTCAAGTCCTATTTCAAGAAGCCACAGAACATTATCCTCGTGGTCATGCTTGTGGTGCTGGGCTACCTAACTCTTTTCCCGATGTTCTCAATGATCAAGGACACCCTCACGGTCCATGTGAGCGAAGCCAGGAGACTCAAGCTCTCGGTCGGAGCCTTCACATTTGACCACTGGGTCAAGGTCCTGTTCGACAAGAACTCGCTTCAGTTGTTCTACAGGCCGTTCATCAACTCGCTTGTGACATCTCTCGCGGCATGTCTCGTGTCGCTGGTGTTCGGCGGTACTTTCGCCTGGTTCATCACAAGGACAAACCTCAGATGGAAGAAACTCCTTTCGAGCCTTTTCATCTTCCCTTATATAATGCCGTCCTGGACGCTGGCACTTGCCTGGATCAACATATTCAAGAACAGCCTAACTGGCTGGCCTACGGCGCATTCCCTATCTCACTTGTCACAGGACTCCACTATGCCCCGTTCGCATACATCATGATAGGAGGGATCCTCAGGAACGCTGATGCAAACCTTGAGGAGGCCGCACAGCTTCTCGGGACTACAAGAAGAAGGATGCTCTTCAAGATAACCATCCCGATGATCATGCCTGCGGTGCTCTCGACGTTCCTTCTGGTCTTCTCTTCGGCCATGTCGTCTTTCGCAGTCCCGTCATTTTTGGGTCTGCCTGTCAGGTACCAGGTCCTGACCATGCAGCTGTACAGGACAATGGACGGTGTTGCCCCGGGACAGGGTTTTGCAATGGCCCTGATCATGATCCTGATCAGCGTAGGCATACTGGCATTCAACCAGAGGGTCATAGGAACAAGGAAGAACTACACCACGGTCACCGGAAAGAGCTCACAGATAGCCTTGGTGAACCTCAAGAGGGGAAGGACCCCGATCTCATGCATCCTGGTCTTCCTGATCATTATGGTGTCGCTTTTCCCGCTCGTCACATTCGCGCTGGAGTCACTGATCAAGGTGCCGGGTGACTACTCGCTGTCCAACCTGACACTGAGCTTCTGGATCGGAAGGGACAATGGAGCCGTCATAACATCCGGAGAGCCCGGACTGCTTCTCAATCCTGCTTTGTGGAAGGCCCTGTGGAACAGCATCAAGCTGTCAGTCACATGTGCGCTGTCCGCGGGAACTCTCGGATTCCTTGTCGGTTACGGCATTGTCAGGGGCAAGGGCACAAGAATCTCCAAGATCGTCGACAGCCTTGCATTCTTCCCGTATCTCATGCCCGCCATGGCATTCTCAGCCATCTATCTCTCGATGTTCTCTGTCAGGAGATTCCTCATCCCGTCCCTTTACGGGACGTTCTTCATCCTGGCGCTGATCGGAACGGTCAAGTACATGCCGTTCGCATCCAGGAGCGGAATCAACTCTATGATGCAGCTCTCAAACCAGATTGAGGAGGCAGGAGAGATCATCGGAATCGGCTGGTTCAAGAGAATGACACGCCTGGTGATCCCCATCCAGAAGAGCTCGTTCGTGTCCGGCTATCTTCTCCCGTTCATCTCATGCATGAGGGAGCTGTCCCTGTTCGTGCTGCTCTGCACGCCTCAGAACAGGGTGCTGACTACGTTGCTGTACTACTACAATGAGAAGGGTTGGAGCCAGTACTCCAACGGACTTAACCTGTTGATAGTCATAATAGTCATTTTCGTGAACTGGCTGGTCAACAAGACGACCGGTGCCTCGATCGACAAGGGAATCGGCGGCTGATAGGAGATAAAGATGCCACGCATTGAACTTAGAAACATAACAAAGAAATTCGGTGACTTTGTCGCAGTCGACAATCTCACACTTGATATCAAGGACGGTGACTTCATCACGCTGCTTGGCCCGTCAGGCTGCGGTAAGACCACCACGCTCAGGCAGATAGCAGGCCTTGAGATGCCCACATCCGGAGAGATCCTCATTGACGGCAAGGTGGTGTTCTCATCTGATAAGTCAATCGATGTGGCTCCGAAGGACAGGGGAGTCGGATTTTTGTTCCAGAACTATGCCCTGTGGCCGCATATGACCGTCTACAGGAACATCGCGTTCGGCCTTGAGAACCTGAAATGGAAGAAGGATGACATTGACAGGCGTGTGAAGGAGCTGTTGAAGCTCCTGAAAATTGAGGAGTTCCCGGACAGATATCCGGCAGAGCTCTCAGGAGGACAGCAGCAGAGAGTAGCCATCGCAAGGACCCTTGCCACTAATCCGAGGGTTCTCCTGATGGACGAGCCGCTGTCGAACCTTGATGCCAAGCTCAGGATGGAGATGAGGGCAGAGCTTAAGAGACTCCATCATGAGACCGGCGCGACATTTGTCTATGTCACGCACGACCAGCTCGAGGCCATGACCCTTGCTACCAAGATCTGTCTCCTTGACCGCGGCTATCTGCAGCAGTATGACCCTCCGCTTACGGTCTACAACAGGCCCAGGAACACCTTTGTCGCTGACTTTGTGGGAAATCCGACAATGAACCTCATAAGTTTCAGCGGAGAGAGAAAGGATGACCACAGCTGCATCCTGCATCACAAGGACATGAGGCTGCAGTTCACATCACAGGATGTCCTGCCGGAGGACCTGGGAAAGGTCACCATCGGTGTCAGGCCTGAAAATGTCCTTGTCACCGAGAATGGAGGGATCAAGGTCAAGGTCGATACCTCGCTTCCATCCGGCATGGAGACTATCCTGAATCTCAGGTTGGGAGATGATGTCATGCTCAGCTGTGTCATGATCGGATCCGTCGATTATCCTTCTGACTCTGAGATAGAGGTCGTGTTCAAGGATGTCCAGGTCCTGATGTTCGACGGAGAGGGCAACTTTGCGGCTCCAGGCTCAGTGAAGTTCATCTGATACGGTCGAATATCACAAGATAGTCCCCAGACCGGTCCCGTATGGCGCTCCCGCCCGTCCTGAAATGCAGTTCAGTCATTGATTAAAAGGCATTAAAAGTTGAGACTGTAGACATGGGAAAGAAGAGGAAGACACCGGACGCAAGTCAGAGATTCTCTGCAAGGCAGTACTTTGAGGATGATGACAAATACCTGCCGTTCAAGGATGTGAGGCTCAAGCCAGCCAAGGAGAAGCCTGAGAGCACCAAGCCGTCTCAGATAAAGCCCTTGAGCAGCAAGGTGTATGACATGTATACCCCCGGGGCAACCAGCGTGGTCCAGAAGGCTGAGCAGATGCCTCTTTCCCTTCTGAGGGAGTGTTCCCCTCAGAGAAGCTGCGACCTTCACGGAAAGCGCCCCGGGCGAGATGACATTGCGGCTCTTGTAGCCGATTTCCTGGATGAGTGCGTCTTCAAGGGCCTGAAGAAGGTCGAGATAGTGGTTGGAAAGGGCAACCACAGCCTCGGCGAGCCGGTCATTCCAGGTATTGTGGAGGCTGCACTGAAGGCAAGCGAGGTGGTCCTGGAGTATTCTCCGGCTCCTGCCGGAAAGGGCGGAAGCGGCTCCTTCTGGATAATTCTGGGAAAGCGCGGCCCGAAGCCTGTCAATGTCTTTGCCACGCAGAAGCCGGACGGCAGGGACATAAATGGCCTTGACAAGGTAAAGGTCTCTGCATCCAAACCGGCGGAGATCGACTATGACTCATATCTTCCGGATGACGATACCGTGCGCCGCAGATGATCTCTGCTCTGGTGGTCACATCCTATTGAATCTGCTATTGTTTAGTTTATGAAAGACAAAATGCTCATAAGAGGTGCCAGGGTCCACAACCTGAAGAACGTGGACGTTGACATACCCCTTAACCGGATAGTCGCGGTCGCCGGTGTCTCCGGCTCCGGAAAATCATCACTTGCACTTGGAGTGATATATTCAGAGGGCTCGAGGCGCTATCTCGAGTCTCTCTCTACATACACAAGGCGCCGCATGACCCAGGCCTCAAAGGCCGATGTGGACGAGATCCTCTACGTCCCGGCCTCGCTCGCGCTGCATCAGAGGCCCGGGGTTCCTGGAATCAGAAGCACGTTCGGAACCGGAACGGAGCTTCTGAACAGCCTGCGCCTGATGTTCTCAAGGCTTGCAAGCCACAGATGCCCCAACGGTCACTACACAGAGCCGTCGCTTGCGGTCGCAGGCATGCAGGAGATTGTCTGCCCTGTATGCGGAGAGCACTTCTACGGCCCCGGTGCCGAGGAGCTTGCCTTCAACAGTGACGGCGCCTGCAGGACATGCGACGGGACAGGTACAGTCAGGACCGTTGACATGGACAGCCTTGTCCCGGACCAGAGCCTGACTATAGACCAGGGCGCGGTTGCGCCTTGGAACAGCCTTATGTGGTCATTGATGACGGACGTCTGCCGAGAGATGGGTGTCAGGACAGACGTGCCTTTCAAGGACCTGACAGACAGGGAGAAGGAGATAGTCTACAACGGTCCTGCGGAGAAGAAGCACATCCTCTACAAGGCCAAGAACTCCGACGTGTTCGCGGAGATGGACTTCACATATTACAGTGCGGTTCATACGGTGGAGAACGCGCTCTCAAAGGTGAAGGATGAATCCGGCATGAAACGGGTCGAGAAGTTCCTCAAGGAGGATGTCTGCCCGGCCTGCCACGGGACAAGGCTCTCTGAAAAGGCCCTGGCACCCAGGATCCGCGGGATATCACTTGCAGATGCATGCAAGATGACCCTGACGGATCTGATGGAATGGGTCCGGGGAGTCCCGGGATCCCTGCCTGAGCACATGAGGCCGATGGCAAAGAGCATATGCGACAGCTTCCTGGATGTGGCGAGGCGCCTGATGGACCTTGGACTGGGGTACCTTACTTTGGACAGGGCCTCAATGACGCTCAGCACCGGCGAGCGTCAGCGCATGCAGCTTGCCCGTGCGGTGAGAAACCGCACCACAGGAGTCCTGTATGTCCTGGACGAGCCCTCGATCGGCCTTCACCCGGCAAACATAAAGGGTCTTACCGGAGTTATGGACGACCTTATAGCGGACGGGAACTCCGTCCTGCTTGTCGACCATGACACTCAGATACTCTCTCACGCCGACTGGCTTGTGGAGATGGGCCCTGAGGCAGGCGCCAACGGCGGCACTGTCATTGCCGAGGGCACAATAGCTGATATTGCAAGGAACCCGGTCTCAAAGATAGGGCCGTTTCTGACCGGAGGCTCCAGGAGAATCCGGCCTGTCATAGACAGCTCAAGGATGTTCGAGAACGGATCCATCCATCTGTCAAGCTCCGGGATCCATACGGTGAGGCCTCTTGAGGTTGACATCCCCAAGGGCAGGCTTACGGTTGTCACTGGAGTGTCAGGCTCCGGAAAGACCACAATGGTCCTTGAGTCACTTGTCCCTGCACTGGAGGCAATTACTGAGGGCAAGGCCATGCCCTCTCATGTCAGGTCAATCAGCGCGCACGGGATTGAGCATGTGAAGCTCATTGATGCAAGTCCCATAGGCATAAACATCAGGTCCACTGTGGCCACATACGCCAATGTCCATGACGAGCTGAGGAAGATTTTCGCAAGATCCGCCGATGCAAGGAGGCTGGGCTACAAGGCCGGGGACTTCTCATACAACACGGGGCGTCTCAGATGCCCCATATGCGACGGCACAGGCTCGATCAGCCTGGATGTTCAGTTCCTGCCGGATGTGGATATCCCGTGTCCTGAGTGCAGGGGCTCAAGATACTCCAAGGATGCCTTCTCTGTGAGGCTCACGGGCAAGGGAAGGAAGGCTCTCTCCCTCCCGGAGCTGATGGACATGGACATAAACACTGCCATCGGGGCCTGCGGTGACATGAGGGTTGTCACACAGCGTCTGAAGGTGCTGCAGCAGCTCGGCCTCGGATATCTGACCTTGGGTGAGCAGACTCCCAGCCTGTCCGGAGGGGAGGCACAGAGGCTGAAGCTGGCAAGCGAGATGGGCCGCCTGCAGTCAGACTCTGTCTTTGTCTTTGATGAGCCGACCATAGGCCTTCATCCGCTGGATGTGAGGACACTGCTCTCGGTCCTGCAGACTCTGATTGACAACGGAGCCACGGTTGTGGTCATAGAGCATGATCTGGACATTATCCGCAACGCGGACCACATCATAGACATGGGCCCGGGCGGCGGAGAAGAGGGCGGCAGGATCGTTGCCTCGGGCTCCCCGCAGGACATTGCCTCAAACTCCGGGAGCGTGACCGGGCGATTCCTGCAGGTGTGAGAAGAATTGAGTAAAGACAAGTTGCAAAAAGGGCTGGGCAAGGTGCATCATGTCCTTGAGGGGTTGAATAGATGAAAAAGCTGAGAATTGTCCTGATTAACATCCTTATCATCGCATTTGTTGTCGTAGTGGTATTCCTGTATCTCGGCAACAGCAGGCAGAAGGCTTACAGGGATGAGCTTGAGCACTTCCGCAATCTGACAAGCGCCATGGAGAAGGTGACGGAGAATTACCTTGAGGGGGAACAGCACATCTGCGATGTCTGGACCCACCACATCAACTCCAGCAAGATGACGCTGGAGGATGCGGCGGAGTTCGTCAGGGACTCACACGTCCATGCAAAGGTGTCCGCCCACCTGATATTAATTGATGACGGCTCCATGAGCGGTCTATCCACAAAGCCCGGTTCCGACGGCGGTTACAGTGTGTCATATAACCATTTTCAATGACCTGGGCCTCATTGGCAAGCTCGGCGAGGGAATCAATGTCACAAAGGCCTACACGAACCCACAGAACGGAATCCGGTCAATAGCCTTCTTCAACAGGATAATTCTTGTGGATTCCTCTGACGGCAGTGAGAGGACAGGTCTGCTGCTGCGTGTTGTCCCGGTGATGGAGCTTGAGCAGAAGTGGGTCTATCCGCAGGAGACTTACAACAACGTCGAGTTCTCCATGATAGACTCCGACGGAGGCTTCTTGATCAAGGGAACCGCAAGTGACATCACCAACTTCTATGACTTCTTTGATGAGTACAACTCAAAGTCCCAGATTGACATAAGGACTGAGATCTCAAAGCCGACAGGCACGGTGCCAATGATCAACTCGCGCGGGGAGGAGTGCATAGTCGCGCATACGACCATAAACTCCACGGACGGATGGAACCTGATAAGCTACATCCACAGGAAGGACCTGACCTCAAGCAGGATTGACTGGATCATGATATGCCTTGTCGCCGCAGGCCTGCTTCTTCTGTTCGGGGTGGACTCGTTCTTCCTGTCGCAGTTCAATCAAAGGCTACAGGAAAGCGCCAAGGCCGCGGAGGAGGCAAAGCTTGCCGCTGAGGTGGCGAACAATGCGAAGACGGACTTCCTCTCCACAATGAGCCATGACATCCGCACCCCGATGAATGCCATAATAGGGCTTACGACAATAGCGGAGAAGAACCTGGGAGACGCGGATGCGGTAGGTGAGTGCCTGCGTAAGGTCAGCCTTGCGAGCAACCATCTGCTCACGCTGATAAATGACATACTAGACATCTCAAAGGTGGAGAGCGGAAAACTCAACCTCAGTCCTGTGACGTTCTCAATTGTAGAGACCACATCGAACCTGGTTAACCTCTCCCAGCCAATGGTCAAGGAGAAGAACATAGACTTCAGCTTCCGCATCAACCGCATGGAGAAGGAGTATCTGTATGCGGATCAGCTCAGGCTCAACCAGATCTTCATAAACATCCTCTCAAATGCCATAAAGTACACCGAACCCGGCGGAAAGGTCTCTGTTGACATGCGTGAGGAGATAAGTGGCAGGGAAGGCATGGTCAGGCTGAGCTATGTGGTCTCCGATACGGGCATGGGCATGAGCCAGGAGTTCATGGAGAAGATGTACCAGCCCTTCTCAAGGCAGACGGACAGCAGGGTGAACTCCATCCAGGGCACCGGACTCGGACTGACAATCACCAAGAAGATGGTGGACATGATGGGCGGGACCATAGAGTGCACCAGCAAGGTCGGAGAAGGAACTACTTTCTCCATTGTGCTGGATATCCCTGTCTCTGACAGACAGCTGGACGACATGCGGCTCAGCCCTGTCGATGTCCTTCTCGTCGATGACGATGAGATTCTCCTGGAGACGGCAAAGGACACCCTTGAGTCAATAGGGGCCAGGACAGAGACCGCAAGCAGCGGACAGATGGCCCTTGAGATGATCTCGGAAAGGCATCTTGGCGGCTCCGACTACTCCATAGTCATCCTTGACTGGAAGATGCCGGGCATGGACGGGGTTGATGTGATAAGGAGAATCCGCGAGATAGCCGGAAAGAGTGTCCCGATACTTCTTATCTCCGCCTACGACTGGTCAGACATAGAGGAAGAGGCAAGGGCCGCAGGAGCCAACGGCTTTGTCAGCAAGCCGCTGTTCAGGTCCACTCTGTATGAGAAGATCAGCGACATCCTAGGAGAGCGCAAGACCACCGTCGAGATAGAGGAGGATAATTCCGATCTGGTCGGCATGCGTATCCTTGTGGCTGAGGACAATGACATCAACTGGGAGATCATCAGTGTGATAATGCAGATGTACGGCATTGAGTGCCAGAGGGCTGAGAACGGCAAGATCTGCGCTGACAGGCTTGCAGGAAGCCCTGAAGGAAGCTTTGACCTTGTGTTCATGGACATCCAGATGCCTGTGATGAACGGGCTTGAGGCCACTAGGGCTATCAGGAGACTGGATAACTGGGCAAAGGACATCCCGATCATAGCCATGACGGCGGATGCATTCTCCGAGAACGTCACGGAGTGCCTTTCCGCAGGCATGAACGGCCACATCTCCAAGCCGATTGACATAAAGCTTGTCCTCAAGGAGCTGCGGAAGATCAAGGAGAACATGATCTGATGCAGGGAACAGCTGCGGACAGGTTTTCCTTTGGTGCTGTGTATGGTATATCAAGTCATATACTGGGTCTTTGAGTATTCGGTTTGATAATCAATGTTCATGATGTGCTTGATTGTGTCGGACAAGTACTTGTCCTTGTGGAGCACAATATAGTCCCTTCTTGTAAGGCAGATCTCCTTGATGTTGACCACCTTGACCCAACCTGTCCTGACGTGGGGGGAGACAATCTTCTTGGGAAGGATCGACACTCCGATGTTCTCGTGAACTGCATTGATTATAGCCTGAGAGCTCTCGCTTTCCCAAAGAGGATCCAATGCAAGGTCATTTGCCATGAATATTCCCTCTATGTATGTCCTGGAGATGCTTCCTTTCTCCCTGCAGAGCAGTGGCTCCCTGGCGAATTCTGCAAAGGACACCTCCTTTCCAAGCCGTGATTCCGGAGAAGCTATGACCACCAGTTCGTCATTCATTATCCGTTTTCTCTGTAGGTTCTGATTTGTTGTGGGGCCCTCTATGAATGCCAGATCCAGGTCGTTTGAAAGAAGCTTTCTCTCCAATGCTGCTCCGTTCTCGATCAGCACCCTGATCTCCAGGTCCGGCAGTTCTCGGTTCAGCCGCCTGACCAAAGGGGGCAGCATGTAGATTCCGAGAGAGATTGAGGCTCCTATCCTGATGACTCCGGTATTGTCTTCGTTCTTAAGCTCCTTTTCCATCACATCGTACTCCGACAAGATCGCCTGTGCCCTATAGTAGACATCCTTGGCCTTCTCCGTAGGGTACAGTCCCTTGTTGAGCCTTTCGAAAAGACGTATGCCGTAGTAGCTTTCGATCTCCTTTATGGCTCTGGTGACGGCAGGCTGGGTCATGTTGAGATTCTCCGCCGCACGGGACATGTTGAGGGTCTTGCAGACTTCGACGAAGATCCTCATGTGGTTGTTGGTCATGGAACTCTCCTTGGTATAACAGAAATGCTATCAAAACAATAAAATAATATCATTTCACTAATTTTGCAACAATTGCTACCATACATCCGGAGGAACCGGAGATGCACGCGAAGAAGCCCAGGATGACGAATGTCTTATGGATGCTTTTCTCAGGCATGTTCTACATAAGCGCATTCACTTTCGGCGGTGGTTTTGTCATAGCGACCTTCGTCAAGAAGAAGTTCTCTGATGAGCTTGGATGGATTGACGAGTCCGAGATGCTGGATCTGATTGCCCTGGCGCAGTCCGCCCCCGGGGCTATTGCCGTGAATGTGGCCATCCTTGTCGGATGGAAGGTGTTCGGCGTCATAGGGATGATAGCCTCTGTGCTGGGCACAATCCTTCCTCCTATGATCATCCTGACTGCTGTCTCGTTCATCTACAACCTCATTGCCGACAATATGTATGTGGCAATGGTTCTGAAGGGAATGCAGGCAGGGGTGGCTGCGATCATCCTTTCCGTGAGCATCGATCTTGCCGTCAAGGTCATGAAGGAGAAGTCAATACTTTATGATGCTCTCATAGTCGCGGCTTTCGTGCTGTCCTTCTTCTTCAAGGTCAATGTGGTGTTCCTGATAATCGCGGCCCTGCTTCTTGGTGTTGCGCTTGCGTTCTTCAGGAGAAAGGGGGTCCTGAGATGATCTATCTCCAGCTTTTCCTTTCTTTCATGCAGGTCGGGCTGTTCAGCATCGGGGGAGGCTATGCCGCAATCCCATTGATTGAGAGCCAGGTAGTCAACAACCATGCCTGGCTTACGATGTCGGAGTTCACAGACCTGGTGACAATAGCGGAGATGACGCCTGGTCCCATTGCGATCAATTCCGCGACATTCGTCGGAATAAGGATCGGAGGGATCCCCGGAGCTGTCATTGCGACCCTTGGCTGCATAGTCCCGTCCTTGATTGTTGTGTCCGTCCTGGCATTCATCTACTACAAGTACAGGTCAGCGGATTTCATGAAGAGAATACTCAAGGTCATCAGGCCGGTGGTGGTGTCCTTGATAGCGGCTGCAGGAATCAGGATCCTTTCCAACGTGGCGGGATTCGGCGGGAGCATCGACTGGAAGGGGCTGATACTCTTCTCAGCTGCCTTCGTGACCATGAAGACAACGAAGGTGAACCCCGTACTCATCATGGTTGCATGTGGAGTAGTCTATCTGTTACTCGGAATCATAATCAGGTGAGAAGTATATGTCGGAAGAAAACAAGAACACAGCAGTGCATCACAGGAGCGCAGACAGTCTGACAGTGAAGAACGGTCTGTTCAGGCACATAGTGGCAAATGAGCAGGGGCGCCTGGTCTGTGTGAAGCTCTATGCAGACGGATGGAGCATCACAACCATGGCAGGAACCATGAAGATGAATGTCAGGCTTAATGGAACCGATGTGGGGATTGAGCCTGAAGGCAACATCAGAAGTGGAAGTCTCAAGCTGTCAGAATATGTTCCCATCGCCAAACCACAACATGTGGACAAGGTTCTGGTGGACTCAATCTACGGGCAGATCGAGATGCACAATGAGAAGGACAGCCTTATCAGGTTCCTCATTGACGGACAGGAGATCGGTTACCTCAGGAATCCGGAGAGGCGCAATGCTGAGTACAGTCTGCCCAAGACAATCTCCCTGGAGGATGCTGCGGTCCTGTTCTGCATCAGTATGCTCGCTGTCAGGTACAACGACATCGACATTGTCTGATTATTTCGCATATCACAAAAAAGCCGGCATCTAAGTGCCGGCATTACAATGACTTGATATTCTTTCACTCCCATTCGATTGTCCCGGTCGGTTTCGGAGTAAGGTCATAGAGGACGCGGTTCACGCCCTTGACCTCGTGGATGATGCGGTCTGTGATGTGCTGCAGGAGCTCGAAGGGGATGTTCTCAACCGTGGCGGTCATGGCGTCCTTGGTGTTGACGGCACGGATGATCACAGGCCAGTCCCAGCTGCGCTTGCCGTTTATCACGCCCGTTGACTTGTAGTCAGGCACAATGGTGAAATACTGCCAGACCTTGCCCGCAAGGCCGTTCTTAGCAAACTCCTCGCGCAGGATGGCATCGGACTCACGCAGTGCCTCAAGGCGGTCACGGGTGATTGCTCCCGTGCATCTGACTCCAAGGCCAGGGCCGGGGAACGGCTGGCGGTAGACCATGTTGTCCGGAAGTCCCAGGGCCTTTCCCACCACGCGGACCTCGTCCTTGAAGAGGAGCTTCACAGGCTCGACAAGCTCGAACTTTAGGTCCTCCGGAAGGCCTCCGACGTTGTGGTGCGCCTTGACGCCGTCACTCTCGATGATGTCCGGATAAATCGTGCCCTGTGCCAGGAACTTGATTCCGTCGAGCTTTCTGGCCTCTTCCTCGAAGACGCGGATGAACTCGGCTCCGATTATCTTTCTCTTTGTCTCGGGGTCGGAGACTCCTGCGAGCTTGTCCAGGAAGCGGTCAACGGCATCGACATAGATGAGGTTCGCGTCCATCTGGTTGCGGAAGACCTCAATGACCTGCTCGGGCTCGCCCTTTCTGAGAAGTCCGTGGTTGACATGGACACAGACAAGCTGCTTTCCGACTGCCTTGATCAGAAGGGCAGCCACGACTGATGAGTCCACACCGCCTGAGAGGGCGAGAAGGACCTTGCTGGTTCCGATCTGTGCTCTGAGCTCTGCTACCTGCTTCTCAATGAATGCGTTTGCAAGCTCTGCTGTTGTGATGCGCTGCATGGAAGATGGGCGTACGTTTGCGGACATTGGTGCCTCCGTTAAGAAAAGATGTCTGAAGTATAGCAGAACAAGGCCCTATTTGTCAGTGCCGGCACATTTGTCTTTTATGCGGTTCACAAACCCTGTATACTGCTGGTGACTGATCACAGCGACAGGGGGCATTCAGGATGAGTTACACACAGCAGACGCTACATGACATAGTGCTTGAGCAGCGGAAGTTCTTCAGGACAGGTGAGACCCTGGACGTCAGATGGAGACTTGAGCAGCTCAGAAAGCTCAAGTCCGCGGTCATTGCAAACCAGACTCTTCTCCAAGAGGCACTTGCCGAGGATCTGGGAAGAAGCCCTGTGGAGGCTTATCTCTGTGATGTGGGGCCTGTGATCGTGGAGGTGAATGAGATCATCAGGGGCCTGCGGAAATGGTCAAGGCCAGAGCGTCACTTCAGCGGTCTGATGTGCTTCCCCAGCACCAGCACAAAGGTCTACAAGATGCCTTACGGGGTGTCTCTGATCATAAGTCCGTTCAATTTCCCGGTTCTTCTGACACTGGGGGTTCTTGCCGCAAGCCTCAGCGGAGGAAACACTGCGGTGATAAAGACAAGCTCAAAGTCCGCCTCATGCACACGTGCGCTCAAGAAGCTCATCTCGGAGACATTTCCCGAGAAGTACGTCACAGTCATTGACGGAGGCCACGATGTGGCGGACATGTGCCTCTCAGAGAGGTTCGACAAGATCTTCTACACGGGGTCTCCCGCGGTGGCGAGGCACGTGCTTGAGATGGCATCGCACAATCTGACGTCTGTGGCGCTGGAGCTCGGGGGAGAGACCGGTAACTGGGCGGTTGTCAGAAAGGATGCGAACCTGAGGGACGCGGCACGAAAGATTGCGTTCTTCAAGCTCTGCAACGCCGGGCAGATCTGCATAAACATCAACCAGATTGCGGTTGCCGAGGAGGTGGCAGAGCAGTTCCTGAAGGAGCTGAGGGCCGAGTTTGTCAGGCAGATAGGAGAGAGGGCAGAGGAGAATCCCGAGTACCCGAAACTCATCACAGGGTCTGTCTATGACAAATGTGTGCGTCTGAGTGAGCAGTATAAGGACAGGATAGTGTTCGGAGGAACCGGAGACAGGGAGAAATGCAAGTTCTCTCCCACTATTATCTATCCTGTGGGTCCTGACGAGGAGATTGTCAGGCATGAGCTCTTCTGCCCGCTGCTTCCGGTTGTTCCGTTCAAGGACGGTGAGATTGACTCAATCATGGACATGATCGCAGACAGGGAGCATCCGCTTGCAATGTATGTCTTCACATCCGACATGAGATGGGCAAAGAGGGTCATGACCACACAGCAGTACGGCGGAGGCTGCATCAACGAGGTCTGCATCCACATGATGGTCAAGGGTGTTCCGTTCAACGGCATCGGTCACTCCGGAATGGGTGCCTATCACGGGGAATGGGGTTTCAGGGAGTTCACGCATCCCAGTGCCGTGCTAAAGGGAAAGACCCGTCTCAACCTGCCTCTGAGGGAGCATCCTTACGGCGGAAAAGCCGGAGAGAGGAAGATGCGGCTCCTCAGGTTGTTCGAGCGTTAAAGGCAAACAGTTTTCTCATTTTTACTTTACAAGAAAAAGCGCTGATTCTAAAATTCCAGTATGGCAGTCAGAACTGAAAACAACAGGCGCACTGTGCTGGTGGTTGAGGATGAGTTTGTCAACAGCCAGCTGCTGGGCTTCATCCTGAGCGAGGAATACAACGTACTTTATGCGGAGGACGGACGTAAGGCACTTGATGTGCTGAAAGAGAACGCCCGCTCAATCTCAATGGTGCTGACAGACATCAAGATGCCTGTGATGGACGGATTTGAGCTCATAAAGGCGATCCGCTCCGACAAGAGCCTGAGAAGGATCCCCATCATGGTGCTCACATCCGAGAGCGCATATGAGGAGAAGAGCCTGGATCTGGGAGCGATAGATTTCCTGACCAAACCCTATGACATGCCGTCGATCATCAAAGCCAGGGTAAAGCGCATCATAGAGCTCTCAGAGGGAAGGAAAATCATCAGGGCAACTGAGAAGGACTATCTTACAGGCCTTTATGCCCGTGAGTTCTTCTTTGAATATGCGAGCCGTCTGGAGACAGCAGGCAATGGCGGCAGGATGGATGCCGTTGTCATTGACCTGGACAGGTTCAATGTGATCAATTCACTTTACGGGAGAAGTTTCGGAAACAGTGTTCTCAAGGCGGTGGCGACATCACTGCTGCAGCTGCTGGGGGAAAGCAACGGGATTGCCTGCAGGTTCGAGAATGACATCTTCTATGTCCTATGCGACCATCATGACTCATATGACAGTCTGGCGGAGAAAATATGCTCTGACCTGAGGAGCCTCAGCACAAGCATCCGCTTCAGCGTCAGAATAGGCGTTCTGCCTGATGTGAGCAGGGTCACAAGTCTCCTGCAGCAGTTCGAGACCGCAAGGACGGCATGCAACTCCATCAAGTCAGACAGGCTCCGCTCAGTTGCCTTCTACAGCGATGAGATGCATAAGAAGGAGCTTCTTGAGGAGAGACTGCTCAATGAGATGCAGAAGGCGCTGGATGAGAACCAGTTCGTGGTCTGGTTCCAGCCCAAGCTCGATATCAGGGAAGACAAGCCTGTGCTCTGCAGCTCCGAGGCTCTTGTAAGATGGAGGCATCCGGAGCTCGGAATGGTCAGCCCCGGGGTGTTCATCCCGCTTTTCGAACGCAATGCACTGATATCCAAGCTTGACCGGTATGTATGGAACCAGGCCGCCAGGCAGGTGGCCAGATGCAAGGCAAAGTACGGGGTCTCCGTACCGGTCTCCGTCAATGTCTCAAGGATTGACCTTTTTGACCCTGACCTGAAGCAGACCATGCTCGGGATACTGGAGGAAAACGGGCTGGAGTTCAGGGATTTTCTGCTTGAGGTAACTGAGTCCGCTTATTCAGATGACGGGGAGCATCTTGTCGGAGCCATCAAGGATATGAGGGATACAGGCTTCAGGATTGAGATGGATGATTTCGGAGCCGGATACTCGTCCCTGAACAGCCTGTCGGAGATGCCGGTGGACATTATCAAGCTTGACATGTCATTCACACGCAAGATCCATGAGAGCAAGACAACGCTGAGGGTCGTGGAGCTGATAGTCGAGCTGGCCAAGAGCCTTGGCGCTCTGGTAGTGGCTGAGGGAGTTGAGACTGAGACCCAGTACCGGCTTCTCATTCTCAAAGCCTCTTCCGGCTGAGGAGTTCGAGGCATTCATTGAGGACAGGCTTACAGATTTGGAGGACAAGGCTATATGACAATTGATGATCTCAGGAGATTCGGGGCAGATACAGATGAGGGTATCCGCAGGTGCATGGGAAACGAAGGTTTCTACCTGAGACTTGTGAAGATGATGCCCAATGACCAGAACTTCGCAATACTGTTTGATTCGATAGAGAAGGGGGACCTGGACACTGCCTTTGAGGCCGCTCATGCCCTGAAGGGCGCGCTGGGCAACCTGTCCATCACATCGCTTCTGGATCCGGTGCTTAAGATTACCGACCTTCTCAGGTCAAGGACCAGGATGGACTATTCCGATCTTGTCTCTGAGATCCGGAAGAAGCACCATGAGCTGGCGGAGCTCTGCGGAAGCTGATACTGTCATTTCATTGAGATACTCCGGTGATTAAGTGAGAGAATAGGCTTGTGGAACGCAATCTGGATACGGGTAAAGGAAACGTCCTGAAGAGGCTCAAGAACATCACATGTCCGTACACCGGGATTAGGATGATCTCCGGTGCCGAGATGAACAGGATAGAGGCGAGGCTCAAGGAATGCAGGACCATAAGGGAGAAGCTTTATCTTCTCTCAAGATACTCAAAGAACATGCAGCCCGTTGAGCGACATGTCTATGACCATGTCACTTATTTCCTTGACTCATATCCTGAGAAAAGCATGAAGGATTTCTTCCTCAGCAACTACTCTCACCATCTGACGAAGCTTAAGCTTGAGGAGTTCAAGGTCATAGACAGTGTTGACACCAGGTCCGCGCTTCTCTCCGCCCAAACACAGCTTGAACTGAGGATGGAGACAACCAGCTGCAGGGACAGGATCCTCAACAGCAGCAGGGATGTGTTCTTCAAGCGTAAGAACTTTTTGATGTCGCTCAAGAGCATCATGGCCAGGAACCCATATGAGGAGAGGGTCCTTTCCGAGATCATGGACCTTGCACTCTTTCTCCCCACATCAGGCAGCAGTGAGAGCGCCTTCATCATCAAGTACTCTGAAAGGGATGAGGATGAGGTCCTCAGAAGGCTGATGATCGGCTCTGTAGCGACAATAGAGCATGTGAGACCTCACAGCCTGGGAGGGGTCAATCAGATATCCAACTTCCTGCTTGTCTCGAACAACGGGAACAAATACCGGGAGAATATCCCTCTCTCTGTCTACATTGACAGGAACCCGGGCATTCCCGAATACTGCCAGACCTACATTGATGAGATAATCAGCTGCATTCACGGCGGAGGGCTGAAGGGAAATGAGGGCTACCCGTATAAGATCAAGAAGACTCTCTTTGAGGAGTCTGAGGGTAGAATCCTGCTTGATCTCTCAGGCTACAGGATATCGGAGGCTGAGGCAGAGGCCCTTGAAAAAGTGTATCCAAGTCAGAAAAAGGCCCTTGA
>CACZJR010000052.1 GCA_902781545.1 uncultured Spirochaetales bacterium
CCGCTCCGCCGTGACGCGATCCACCGCCCGCAGCCGGTCGTGCACCGCCTGCACACCCTCCGAAGCCGCCATCGCCTCGTACCGGTCGCGGATCGCCTGATCGCCCCGCACATAGCCATAGTCCATGGGCTGGGATAGCCCGCGCAGATAGAAGCCCGTTCCGCCCACCAGGATCGGCGCCGGGATCCGTTCCAGCAGCGGCCTGGCCAGCGCGGTATACTGAGTCACCGAAAACGGCTCCGCCGGGTCCGCCACATCCAGCAGGTGATGCGGGGCCTGGGCCTTCTCCTCCGCGGTGGGCTTGGCCGTGCCGATGTCCATGCCGCGGTAGATCTGCATGGAGTCCATGCACAGGATCTCGCCGCCCAGCTCCCGCGCCAGGCGCAGGGACAGGCTCGTCTTCCCGCTGGCGGTCGGGCCGACGAGGCCGTAAACAAGCTTTTTTTCCATCACTCAATCAAAAAGGAATTTTTCCAGGTCTTCCGGCGTATCGAAGCAATGCTCGCTGAAACGGGCCATGAAGGCTTTGATCTCGGGGACGTCATAGGCCCAGCAGGCCGCGGCGAAGGGAACATGGGCGGCCTGGGCCATATCGAAGCCCGGCTTCAGGTCGTCCACCATCAGCAGCTGCTCCGGCTTCAGGCTGAGGCGGCGCATGATCTCCTGGAGCGGCCAGGGGCTGGGCTTGCGGCGCTCCTTCGGCTGCTCCCAGCCGTAGACGATATCCGGCTCCGGAAGGCCGTTGAAGGAATCAGACATCCCGTAACGGTAGAAAAAAGAACCCAGAGCACTTACTGCAGTCTCTGCAATGTGCTCCGGGTCGTGATTCTCGTGTTCTCCGACTGCGATGACAGCATCCGGGAAGATGCGCTTGAGTGCCTTGAGGGCACCGATGTGATCAAAGTGGCAGTGTGTGATGATAATGTGGGAAGGCTCCCTGTCCAGCAGGCCTGTTATGAACTGGGCGTCGTCGCCCGGGTCAATCACCGCACAGAACGGCTTTTTGCCATGTCCGTCATCCTCCACAATGTAGCAGTTGGTCTGAATGGGACCGACCTTCACACATCTGACTTTCATCTTACTGCTGCTCTTCCTTCTCCTTGCTGAAGTTCATCTTGACCTTGCGTCCCTTGTAGGTCTGTCCTGTGACAGCCTCAATGACTCCCTCCGTCTTGTCGTTGCGGATGTAGACGAAGGAATAGTTCTGCTTGTAGGCCACAGATAAAATGTCTTCCGGGCTGAGCCCTGATTTCTCGCAGATGAAACTCACCATGTCGTGCGCGCTTCCCTTGCTGATCTTTCCGATGTTGATGTAGAAGGAAGTTGCATTCTCCAAAACCGGTTTGGCCTGAGCCTTTCTCTCCTGGTGTGCCGGCTTTGCCTGTGTTCTGCCATTTCTTGTTACGTAAAGATATGCCATAAGGTATCCGCGCATCATGAGTGGGACATTCTTCTTCATGATCTTCTTCATGTCCTCCAGCTCCTGCGGGTTGTTGTAGAGCTTCATCTCCTCAACAAGTTCCCTTATCTTCTGGCCCATTTCTTTATCGTTAATGGATTCGGCCATTTCATGCTCTCCTGTTAGCAATGATAATGACCGAAGTATACAATATTTCAAAAATAATTTGCAGTCGTTTGCAGACGATTATTCAAGTATATGTTATATTCTTTTATATGCCCAACCTGAACCTTGAGATAGACAATCAGAAGCGGGATATCGAGAGATCCCGGGCAGAACTCTCCCAGATGTATCTTGAGCTGGGTGAGGTGGCCGCAGCCTGGCACGATGCCATCAGCTATGCTCCCAGCCAGGACGCTTACGGGCGTCTAGTGAACCTGTGCGCCGAAAAGAACGATGTGGACACAAGGATCGATGCCCTCAAGACCGCAGTCAGCGAGATGTCCGCGGGCGACAGGCGCATAGAGCAGACCAAGATATCCATGAAGGAGCTGGACAAACGCTTCTCTGTCCTGATCTCATCCCTGGGTGCTGTGGCAATTGAGATCGACTCTGCCGGAAAGCTCCCGCAGAGACTCAAGAAGTGCCTTGAGCCCATGCGAGATTATGAGACAAGGCTCAATGACCTTGAGCAGAAATGCCAGAAGTACCGCTCAAAGGGACCTGCGCTTTTGGCATCGGTCCTGGAGAAGAAGATCCAGAAGACACGTGAGGAGATTGACTCCGTGTTCGCAGAGACCGGAAAGCGGATCTACAACTCAGGTGATTTCCGTGAGGTCCCCGGCCAGAGGGCAAAGGCCATATTGGACGAGATGGAGCAGATACGCTCTGCCAGGAAGAACTACAAGAACGACATCCTTGATCACAAGAACATGATTGACGAGGCCCAGGGCTCTCTTGTCAGCATGGGTGTCTACGGTGAGGAGAGCCGTAAGCTCCGTGAGCTTCAGGGCAAGCAGAACGAGCTTGCGGACAGGCTCTCAGATGTTTACACCGAATACGGTCAGCGTCTTGCAGAGGGAATCCCTTACTGGATGGACAACCAGGCTCCGGAGGAGCTTAAGAAGTGCTGCAACCAGATAATCAGGCAGACTTCCAGGATAGCCCAGCAGAACCTGAACCTTGAGCACCTGATGATGGAGAAGGACATCGAGATACACAACCTCAAGCTGTCCCAGCTCTCTGAGCAGATGAACCACCTCAACAGCCAGATCCAGGCCATCGAGAACCAGAAGGCCGAGTTGCAGCAGAGGGTGGACGCCGAGCTCAAGGCCATCTCTGACCTCAAGATGAAGCAGAGCGAGATAACATATAAAGTGACACAATATGAATGAGACGATAGTCTAAAAGGAGTATGAATGGAGACTTTCATCGCATTTCTTGAGAATATAGGCTTTCCTGTACTTACGGTGATAGTGGAGCTGGTGTTCGGTTATCTGATAATCAAGAACATCCTCAAGCAGATCAAGGTGCTGCTGATAGCAAGCAAGATGGACAACTCACTGGTGAACTTCGTGGTGACGCTGATCAAGTTCGGCCTGATGCTTGGCCTGATTCTTCTCTGCCTGTCCACGCTGAACATTCCCATCACCGGAATAGTGAGCGCCATCTCCGCCGCCACATTGGCCATAGGCCTTGCATTGAAGGACATCCTGAGCAGTGTGGCCAACGGAATAATGCTGGTGATCAACTGCCCCTTCAAGGAGGGCGACTATGTTGAGATAGGCTCGGTCTCCGGCTCAATCAAGGAGCTGAAGCTGCTTCATACAGTCCTTACGACACCTGACAACAGGCAGGTCATGCTCCCGAACTCCCAGGTGTTCGCTACATCAATCACCAATTACTCTGTGAACAAGACAAGGAGGATGGAGTTCTCAGTCAATGTCGACTATGACGAGGATCCCGAGAAAGTCAAGGCGATACTCCTTGAGGTCGCATCAAGCCACCCGATGGTCCTTCAGGAGCCAATGCCGATGTGCCACTACAATTACTCCAAGGACTCATCAATCTACTTCTTTGTGAGGGTCTGGACCAAGAGCTCTGACTACTGGACTGTCAACTGGGACCTGAACGAACAGTTCACAAGGACCCTGATGGAGAAGGAAATCCAGATTCCGTTCCCGCAGGTGACTGTCAGCTACAGGAAGGAGGCGGGCAAATGATGAACGAATATATTGAGAGAGTTTTCACTTCTGAGAGCTTTGTCCTTTTCCTCGGAACCCTGATAATCATGGTTGTCCTCTACCTGATCGTGAGGTTCTTCACATACCGCTCAGGTGTGAATGACCTTCTGAAGAAGGCGGACAAGAGGATCGTGCTTCTCAAGAAGTCGGTCCGCAAGGTCAGGGTCCTCTGCACCACACCCGGGGCAAAGAGGCTGCTGTTCTCGAATGTTGAGAACCTCAAGACCGTCATCAGACGTCAGAAGAAGGCATCCAGGCTCCTGTGCGCATACCTTTTCGATGACCGTGATGACAGGGATGTCGCCGAGGCCAAGGCCATCATCGATGCGGTTCCCGACATCTGCCGCTCAGCCATAGTCAATGTCGCGGAGGATGGCAGAGAGAACCTCAACACCAAATTCGACAATCTCTCGACGGAGATCGAGAAGGCAAGGTCCCTGCTGTACAAGGCAAAGGCCATTGACAAGAAGAAGGAGCTTCTGCAGATCACATGAGAAGGACGCTCAAGTTTCTAAGCCTTGCCATGCTGCTTATTGTCTGCGCCACGCCGCTCTTTGCTGGTGTGGCCGGAAGCATCCGGGGCATGAGAAGTGCCTCCACGGAGCATTTTGACATAATCTACAAGGATAAGAGCAGCGAGACGGCTGCTCTTCTTTATGACAACTGCGAGGACATTTACTCCTCTCTGGTCTCGTTCTTCGGAACCGACCCCAAGATCCATATCCCCGTTGTGGTCACATCCGAGTACAAGACGCTCAACGCCTACTACACGAACTATACGGCGAACCACATAGTGATGTTCGACACCGTCACCTCCGGCGGAAGCCTCTCCAACTTCCCGCAGACCATCCTCTACGTGTTCAGGCATGAGCTGACCCATGCGTTCCAGTACAACATGAGGGGCCCGTTCATGAACGCCATGTCCAAGGTCTTCGGAGACGTGCTGGCCATCCAGCCTGTATTCTACCTCTATCCGTCAATGACAGAGGGCGGTGCGGTGCTCTCAGAGAGCGTGGACGGCTACGGAAGGCTCAACAGCTCCTATGCCATGCAGATAGTCAGGCAGGCGAAGCTCGAGGGTCTGTTCCCCAACTGGTTCGAGGTCGCAGGTGCCCGTGACACATATCCGTCAGGGCTTCTGTACTACAACTTCGCCGCCGCCTTTTTGGAGTATCTTGCCATCACATACGGCTACGATGCGGTGACAGAGGCCTTTGTGGACTTCAAGGACATCCACCTGCTGTCCACACCCGGCTATGTCCTGAAAGGCAAGATCGGCAAATCAGTCAAGGAGGCCTGGAACGACTTCTATGAGTGGGTCCAGGTCCCTGAGACAGTAGTTGAGGCAGATGTGGTGCCCTCCAGGACCGGGACCGGGCGCTACAGCGCCCTGCGCCTTTCTCCGGACAGGAGCATCTATGCCTATGACTCCTCGACATGGAGCGTCCTCCGCTTCTCAGAGGACTTGGAAACATGTGATCAGATTCTGAGGCTTCCGACCAACGACCCGTTCTTGAGTATCTCATCTGACGCTAACATGCTTCTGATTCCATATGTGACCGACTCGGTGGCAAGCGTCAGGCTCTATGACATCTCCGATCCTGCAAGGGGCGCAGCGCTTGTCCACAGGTTCCAGTCCCAGACCAGGGATTACAGGGGAGGCTGCTTCATCAGTCTCAACGGAGAGGAGCATGTGCTTCTCTACGGCAACGAGGGGCAGAACACATACCTTGATCTTTACTCGCTTGATACATATGAGCCTGTTGAGGAATATTCGCTTGAGCTGGGATACGGAGTTACGGCATTCGACATCGTGCCGCTTTCAGAAGATAAGGCCGTCCTCTTACTCAACTACAGCGCCACAGACAGCGTTGCCATCCTGACCCTTAATGATGACGGCATGAGTCTGAGGGTCCTTGATAATCCCCAGGGCCTTTCATTCTCATCCCTTACAGCAGGACGCGTCGGAGACTCCGCGGTACTGGGCTTTGCCTGGTATCCTGCGGATGCAAAGGCACCGAACCTCGGACGCTACGGTGAGATCCGCATCACGGATTCAGGCTTTGAGATGCGCCTGTCTGACACGGACATCCTCGGAAGCGTGAACGGATGCCTTCGTTTAGATGACAATCTGATCTTCCCGGTGCAGTACTTCGAGTGCTCCGACATAAGGACTGTCAGTGTCTCCGCCCTTGATTTCGGTGAACCTGTCCTTCTTGCCGAGAAAGAGCATTCAGATGTCTGGAAACCGGATAAAGCTGCACTTTCTGCAGCTTCAAAGAAGTATCATACCATCAAATACTTCTTTGACGGTATTCTTCTTCCCTTTGCGTCCGTTGATTTCGGCTCCCGCTCAAACGCAGGTTTCGGCGTCACATGGATCACCACGGACCCGACTGAGACATACAGCCACAACATCTCGGCAGGCTACGCATCCGGGGATATACTGGCATCCTACACGTTCAGTTCAAGCAACCTCCCGGTTCCGTATTCCATCCAGCTCAATGCCGAGTACGGCACAGGGGCATCGGATGAGCCGACATCATTTCCAAAGGGTCTTCTTCTCGCAAGCGCGCAGATCTCAGCCTCCTACAGCATGGAGCTCAGGCATTCAGGAGAGAAGCTCGGCATAGCGGAGGCATTCAAGACCGCAATGGCCGCAAGTGCCGAAGGTGAGTTCTCCTTCGGATACGGAAACGCATTTGCTCTCGAATACAGCTTCGGCTTCAGGACGGGCACCAATCCCTATGACGCCTTCAACTTCTCGGCCAGGGCTTATCTTGACGACCTGATCCCGGGGCTGACACTCTCAGTCAGGCTGCCGCGTCTCACCTGGTGGAGATGCTACGGTCCGAATATCACGAACCTTCCGGCGGTGTTCTCTTTCGGCGCATCATTTACCAATGATTACTCGGCCCTCAATCTCACCGGCTCTGCCAAGGTTGTCTTGTACAACCGAGAGATACAGTGGTCCCCGGCATTCATGGGCCTTTACTTCCAGCGCTTTGTCCTGAGCGCAGGTTATTCGGTCTCCTACATCACAGGAGATGACAGGCTCTTCACCCATAAGGCAGATGCCTCCGCAGTATTCTACATGACACCGATAGTGGGTTCCTACCTGACCAGACTGCAGTTCGGTCTTGGCGCGACAGTGGAGAAGAACCTCATGGCCCCCTGGGATGAGGGCTGGCAGTTCTCCGTGGCGTTCGGGCTCAACTGATCATGGCATGGAGCAATGTGCTTGAAAAATGAAGATGCTTAACATATAATAAGCAACATGGGAGCGGATCACACATACATCGCAATTGACCTCAAGTCCTTCTACGCGTCTGCCGAGTGCAGGCGCCTGAAGCTTGACCCGCTTACCACCAACCTTGTGGTGGCGGACCAGACGCGCACGGACAAGACAATCTGCCTTGCCGTCTCTCCGTCTCTCAAGGCCTACGGCATACCCGGCCGTCCCAGGCTCTTTGAGGTGATCCAGGCCGTTCAGGCCATAAACCTGAGAAGAAAGCTCAACGCACCTGGAAGGCGCTTTCGGGACAAGTCCTATCATGCCCCCGAGCTTCAGGCCGACCCGTCACTTGAGCTTGACTTCGTCATTGCGCCTCCGCACATGGCCCATTACATGAACGTGAGCGCCAAGATCTATGACATATACCTGAACTATGTGGCATCCGAGGACATCCATGTCTATTCAATTGATGAAGTATTCATTGATGTGACCCATTATCTTGGCACATACCGCATGAGCGCCCATGAGCTTGCCATCAGGATGATCAGGGATGTCCTGAGGGAGACGGGCATAACCGCCACGGCCGGGATAGGGACCAACCTGTATCTTGCCAAGGTGGCCATGGACATAGTGGCCAAGCATATCCCGGCGGACAAGGACGGGGTGAGGATCGCCGAGCTTGATGAGATGAGCTACCGAAGAAAGCTTTGGACACACACCCCGCTGACGGATTTCTGGCGTGTGGGACGCGGCTATGAGGAGAGGCTCTCCAGACTGGGCATACGCACAATGGGTGACATAGCCAGGATGTCGCTGAAGAACGAGAGGGCCCTCTATGAGGCCTTCGGGGTGAACGCGGAGCTTCTGATAGACCATGCCTGGGGCTGGGAGCCATGCACAATGGCCCAGATAAAGGCCTATAAGCCTCAGAGCAACAGCCTGAGCTCCGGACAGGTCCTTCCTGAGCCCTATGACAACGAGAAGGGGCTCCTGATAGTCAAGGAGATGGCGGATGGCCTTGCCATGGACCTTCTGGACAAGGACCTTGTCACGAACTGCATAGGCCTGGCCATAAGCTATGACTCCAGATGCCCGGACAACTTTGACGGGCAGTTCGGCTTTGACTGGTACGGCCGCAAGGTTCCCAAGTCCGTCAACGGCGCCGTGCGTCTTGACGGCTACACTTCATCGGCTGCGGAGATACGCGCCGCCGCGGAGAAGATCTACCGCTCAATAACCGACAAGAGGCTCTTTGTGAGGCGCCTGAGCATAGTTGCTTCAGACGTGGTGCTCTCAGGCTATGAGGACAAATGCTCCGAGCAGCTGGATCTCTTCTCAGATTATGAGGCCCAGAAGGCAAAAAAAGAGGAGGCTGACAGGCGCCGTGACAAGGAGAAGCGCAACATGCTCGCGGCCATAGAGATCCGAAAGCGTTACGGCAAGAACGCCATTGTCCGTGGCATGGACATGGAGGAGGGTGCCACCGCTATGGAGCGCAACAACCAGATAGGAGGTCACAAGGCATGAACGACGACTACAGTGACATCATCAATCTGGAGCACCACAAGTCCGAGAACTATCCCTGGATGCCTGATGAGGACAGGGCAGCCCAGTTCGCGCCATTTGCCGCCCTTGTCGGATTCAGTGATATAATACGCAGGACAGCCGAGCAGCATGAGCGGAAGTTCGAGACCAGAAGCACCACTGAGTTCGACTGAATCCAAGCATTTTCAAAAAAATGAAACATTGTTCCATTTTTTATTGACCATAACGTTTTCTCCATATAATATGAACATTGAACAGGAGGAAATCCATGGCAAACAAATATGTAACATTCGGAGAGATCATGCTCAGACTCAAGTCACCGGAGCATGAGAGATTTTTCCAGTCACCTCTTCTGGAGGCCACTTTCGGGGGCGGAGAGGCCAACGTCGCGGTCTCACTGGCCACATTCGGAGAGAAGGCTGTCTTCATCACATCTTTACCACAGAATGCTATCGGAGAGGCCGCTTTGGCAGAGCTCAGGAAGCACAATGTCGATACTAGCTTCATAAATATGACCAAAGACGGAAGGATAGGTATCTATTATCTTGAGACCGGCGCCAACCAGAGACCGAGCCTTGTAGTCTACGACCGTGACGGAAGCTCCGTCGCCACCTCAAAGCCATCTGACTATGACTTTGCCGCAGCCATGGACAAGGCCACCTGGTTCCATGTCACCGGAATCACACCGGCTGTCAGCCAGAGCTGCGCGGACTGTGCCCTTAAGGCAATGAAGGCCGCGAAGAAGGCCGGAGCCACAGTCTCGATCGACCTGAACTACCGCAAGAAGCTCTGGAAGTACGGAAAGAGCGCACCAGAGGTCATGAGGGAGCTCACAAAGTACGCGGATGTGGTCATAGCCAACGAGGAGGACATCCAGAAGTGCCTCGGAATCGAGCTTGACCAGGATGTCACATCCGGCAGCCTGGACAAGAACGCCTACAAGACCCTGACAGACAAGGTCAAGAAGCAGTTCCCGAACGTGAAGCAGGTCGCTGTCACGCTCAGGGAGTCAAAGAGCGCGGACCACAACGGCTGGTCGGCTGCCCTGAACGGCAAGACAGGCTTCTACTTCTCACGCCACTATGAGATCACCGACATCATCGACAGGGTCGGAGGAGGAGACAGCTTCTCTGCCGGAATCATCTACGGTCTCTCAAACTATGATGACGAGCAGTATGCCCTGAACTTCGCGGTTGCTGCCTCTGCCCTGAAGCACACCATCCCCGGCGATTTCAACCTCACCAGAAAGAGCGAGGTCGAGGCACTGTGTAAGGGTGACGGAAGCGGCAGAGTTCAGAGATAAGCAAAAATACCTCGGCCGCTCCCGTCCTTCGGCTCAATGCCGTACCTCGGGTACTGTCATCTCGCCTCATGGCGGTTCGACCGGGTCTTTTAGTTTATCATATTGAAACATAAGGAGATAAACATGTCAGAATACAACGACAAGCTCAGCAAGGTCATCGAGGGCGTGGGCGTAGTGCCCGTGATCGCCATCAACGATGCAAGGAAGGCAGTTCCCCTGGCCAAGGCACTTCTTGCCGGAGGGATCCCGTGCATAGAGGTCACATTCAGGACAGCCGCCGCTGAGGATGCCATCAAGGCAATCCACAAGGAGGTCCCTGAGATGTATCTCGGAGCCGGAACCGTCATCTCAATCGCACAGGCTGAGAAGGCAATCGCAGCAGGAGCAAGGTTCATAGTCTCCCCGGGCCTTGACGAGAACATCGTCAGATGGTGCCTGGAGCGCGATATCGCGGTCTTCCCGGGCACATGCACACCGACAGAGGTCCAGAAGGCAGTCTCACTCGGGCTGAGCGTCCTGAAGTTCTTCCCCTCCGAGGCTGCAGGCGGCGTGAACATGATCAAGAACATATGCGGACCGTTCCCACAGGTCAGGTTCATGACAACAGGCGGAATCAGCATGGCAAACATCGCCCAGTACCAGGCATGCAAGCATGTCGTGGCCGTAGGCGGATCCTGGATGGCCAAGTCAGACGCCATTGATGCGGAGAAATGGGATGAGATCACAGCCAAATGCAAAGAGGCTGTCTCCGCCATGAAGCGCTGAGGTCTTTATGGAGCTCGGTGCGGTAGGAAGGGCGCTCTGCCTTCTTGAGGTCCTCTCAAGGTGCAAGTCCTCTAATCTAGAGACCCTGTCCAGGGAGACAGGGCTTCCCAAGGCCACGGCATTAAGGCTGCTCTCTGCCCTTGTGGATCACGGCTATGTCAGCCGCGACAGCTCGGACCGCTACAGCCTGACGCTGAGGATGTTCACCGTGGGCTCCAGGGCCCTGAAGAACGTCGAGTTCCTGGAGGTTGCAAGCCCTGTGGCAGGACAGCTCCGGGACAAGACAGGGGAGACAGTGCACATAGGGATCCTTGAGGGAAACCGCGCGGTCTACGTGCTGAAGCGTGAGAGCCTTTACACCATCAGGATGAACTCCAGGGTAGGAAAGAGCATCCCGCTACATTGCTCTGCCATAGGCAAGTGTCTTCTCGCGGCACAGGATGACAATGCCGTGGAATCTTACATCAAAGAGGAGGGCCTGAACCGTTACACCCCTAAGACGATCTGCACACCTGAGGACTTCAGGTCCGAGATTGCCAAAGTCAGGAGCCGGGGTTATGCTTTTGATGATGAGGAGAACGAGACAGGAATCTTCTGCGTCGGGGCACCGATACTTGATTCTTATGGTGAAACTGTGGCGGCCATCAGTGTCTCCACACCGGTATTCAGGCTGGACAAGAACAATATTGATAGTCTGATTTCAGAGGTATGTTCATGTTCTAATAGAATATCTTCTATTTTAGGCTATATAAATGAGGAGAAAAAGGATGAGTGATTATCTGAAGAAATTCAGTTTGGAAGGAAAGCTTGCCTGGGTCACAGGTGCTTCCTACGGCATCGGATATGCCATTGCGCTCTGCTACGCCAGAGCCGGCGCAAAGATCGCATTCAACTGCAGACATCAGGACGGACTGGACAAGGCACTTGAGAACTACAAGGCTGACGGAGTGAAGGATGTCCGCGGATATATCTGTGATGTCACAGATGAGAGTCAGGTCAAGGAGACCCTCTCTGCAATCGTCAAAGACTTCGGGCAGACTGTCGATATCCTTGTCAATAATGCCGGAATCATCAAGAGAATCCCCATGACCGAGATGTCGGCTGAGGACTTCAGGCAGGTGGTGGACATTGACCTCACATCGGCCTTCATTGTCTCCAAGGCGGTTCTGCCTGCCATGGTTGAGAAGAAGTGCGGAAAGATCATCAACATCTGCTCCATGATGAGTGAGCTCGGCCGTGAGACGGTCAGCGCCTATGCCGCCGCCAAGGGCGGACTCAAGATGCTCACACGCAACATCTGCTCCGAGTACGGCAAGTACAACATCCAGTGCAATGGCCTTGGCCCGGGATACATTGCCACCCCGCAGACAGCCCCTCTCAGGGAGAGACAGCCTGACGGATCAAGGCATCCGTTTGACAGCTTCATCGTCGCAAAGACACCTGCGGAGAGATGGGGGACGACTGAGGACCTTCAGGGACCTGCGCTCTTCCTTGCCTCAGAGGCCAGTGATTTCGTCAACGGCCAGATCCTCTATGTTGACGGAGGAATCCTCGCCTACATCGGCAAGCAGCCATAATCTGATCATAGATCCGCAAAACAACAGTTTTCCGCCAGGAACCTACGGGTTCAGGCGGAAAGTTTTTGTTCTCTTCCGCTGAAACCCTTTTTCAGCAAAATCAGGAGTCCTTACAATGAGATATCTGTCATATGTGCATGAGAACACAAGAAAATACGGGATCCTCTCAGGGGATAAAGTCTATCAGATCAAGGACCGCGAGGCCGATCTTGACGGCTACATCCTCGCAGGCAGGATGCAGTCGGAGGAGGAGATCACCTCAGCCTCAAAACCTATAGCGTTCAAGGAAGTGAGCCTTCTCAGCCCGTTCACCAGGGACATGAACATGCTCTGCGTGGGCCTCAACTACTGGAGCCATGCAGACGAGTTCAGCCGCTCCATGCAGACTTCCGTGCAGAATGACGAGTCAATCTACTTCATCAAGCGTACACATGACTGTCTGGGCGACGGCCAGAGCCTCAGAAGCCGCCTTGACCTGGACCCCCAGTGCGACTATGAGACAGAGCTTGGCGTGATCCTCTCCAGGGAGCTTCCCCCTGGCAGCACTATTGACCAGTCGGTGATCTTCGGCTTCACCATCATCAACGACTACACCTCTAGGCTGTTCCAGAAGCGCTACAAGCAGTGGTCACTCGGAAAGAGCATCGACACCTACTGCGCAATGGGCCCCGTGATCGCGACATTGGACGAGTTTGAGAATCCTTTTGACCTTGCCATCAGAGGCTACAAGAACAACATCCTGGTCCAGGATTCCAGGACATCCCTTCTCAGGCGCGGCATCCTTGATGTCATCCGTGACCTGAACCAGGGCATGACGCTCCACCGCTGCGATGTGATCGCCACAGGCACCCCAGCAGGCGTTGCAGTAGGGAAGAACGATCCCGATGCCTTCCTCAAGCCGGGCGACATCTTCCGCTGCGAGATTGAAGGCCTGGGCAAGCTGGAGAACCCCGTTGTCTGACGATTGACGGAAACCATGCGCTGTGATAATTTACTTCAGTGCGCCGGAGTGGCGGAATGGTAGACGCGATAGACTCAAAATCTGTTATCCGCAAGGGTGTTCGGGTTCAAGTCCCGTCTCCGGTAAACAGAACAGGACAGGTCAAAAACCTGTCCTGTTTTTGTCTCTACTCCCGTCTCAGGTAAGCCCTCTGGCAAAAAGTTCAAAAAAAACGGCCAACTAAACAATGTTTAGTTTGAACTTTTCATCAAGCCAGCGGAAAAAGAAGAGTTTTTGAAACAGATGTTTATGTCAGACAAGTCCAAGGTATTGGATGAGAGCCTTCTGAGTCACTGCAGAGACATTAATTTTCTCATTTGTCGCCATGTCATCAAGCCACTCCGGCAAAGTGATATTGCGTCTTACATATTTGCTTTTATTCTTTCTTCTATAGAAATCAACATCAATATCGACTAATGAGACAAATGACTTTCCCGCGTCTTTGAAAACAGTTGTCTCAGGTTTGATATCATCAATCTCACTTGCTTTCGGATACTCTGAAGCTGTTTTGTTGAAAAGCGCATTTCCTATATAGTCTTTTGCCATAGAAATAGCGTTTGCCAGACCGTAACCTTCAGTCATGCCATTCAGATCTGGAATAAAAACAAGGACAGTGTCTTTCTCGTCTTTTGTCTCAGTAAAGATGACCGGATATATCAGCATATTGCGTCTCCTCACAGATCCCATTTCCGTATTATAGCCTTTGCAAGGTATTCATTGATCTCACTATGCCGTGGAATCTGCTCCACCTCATTTCCTCTCTTGAAAACATCATGGTTCCCTCCATGCCTGTCAAAGACAAATCCCTTAGCTTGTAGTTTTCTTATCAATTCTTTGCGTTTCATCTAAATTATACACATCCTATACACACTGTCAAGTTTATTCATATTCCTGAGAGACGGCCTTCATTTATTAAAGCTTAATGTATTATAAGTTATAATGCAATAAGTATTTCTTTTATTTATGATTCATAAGTTGCTTAATTACAACTGATATGAAGTGACCGTTCGTCAATACCTTTTCCAAGGGTATTTGACAATAAGAATGTAAGGGGAAGACTTTCAGTTTTTCGGCACTTGACCA
>CACZJR010000053.1 GCA_902781545.1 uncultured Spirochaetales bacterium
CAAATATAGCAAAAAAAGGACATCCGAAACCGGATGCCCCTTGTACAACTCAAAGAAATGATTAATAAGCCTTTGAATTACGCATCTTCTTGACCTTAAGCATCTGCTTGCGGGCAAGAGCCTTCTTCTTTCTGTGCTCAATTGCAGACGGCTTCTCGAAGTACTCGCGCATCTTGAACTCGCGGATGACGCCTTCCTTCTCAACCATTCTCTTGAAACGCTTGATAGCTTTCTCGAGCGGCTCAGTCTCATCGACTTTCACGTATGCCATAAATTATTCACCCCCTCTGCCTAAAAGCCCAAAGATAGATAACATGCTCTGCTAAAATAGCATTGTAAAAGGTTTTTGTCCACACCTTTATTTGAAATCATTCAACAAATAAACCGTTTTTCATGACCTCATGCGGAATTCCGTTTGAATCACGGCACAGGACATCCAGACCTTTCTCCAAGGTGCATGAAATCCTGTAAAGGCTTGTGTTGAAGAAATCCGGAAGCATCTCCTCCGTCGGAGGAAGAACACTCAGCGCCTCCACAAGAGCCCCGCCTAGGTTCAGGATAACCTCATTGTCCCGGAAGGAGACATACCCTATCCTCTTCAGGTTCTCGTCAAAGTCCAGGATCCTGTCCATCTGTGGCGTATGCGTCCAATCCACCAGACGCCCGTCCTCGAACACAAGGTCAACATCCTGGCTCTTTCCCAGCACAGTGACAGTCCCGTGTGCATGGCCGGTTGCAGAAGACCTGTCTACATTGAATGACAGCCTGTCGAAGTCAATGCCGCTGATGAACTCACGCCCCGAATTCAGCACCTGATTCCCGTCGACAAAACGGCTTGAAGGCGCAACAGCAAGACTCAGCTCCGTATTCGGCCCGCACATCGTCATGTCAGCCAGATTCATCGCCTCAAGACGCGCTCTCCTGTATCTGGAGGCCAGACTCAGGGAAGAAACCCCCACGTCCAGCGTGCTCATAAGCGGATTCCAGGCCTCATCACCCTCATCAAAGACCGATGCCACACACCATGGCACAGCAATGCGCCTGTCAAGGACCAGTGGATCAGCCAGATGCCCGAGCTTCTGGAGCGCACCCATGTCATTTTGCTCAACAACGATGTCAAGCATATGGCCGTCCTGGGTGACGGTTCTCTCATGGGAGAGCCTAAGCATTACTGCTGCCTTTGGAAGATGGGCAGGCGGAGTCGGATCAAACTCAAGCACCTGGGACGGCTTGCCGTCCTCAATGACAAGGACCTTTACCGTCACATCAGTGACAGGCAGGGCCGTCTGAGCGATGAGCCTTGCGAACTCAAGATCACATTCATCAGTGTTGATTGACAGAGCATCGCCAGTCCTCAGATCAAGGAAATCCCTGACTATGGCATTGGCGTAATCGATGTATTTCTTTTCCATATAATCAGCTGTTAAGGATACAGGCCAGTCTTGCGCCCTCAAGGGTGTGCTTCACATCTGCCTTGTTGACGTAGATCTTTCCCTCAAGGTACCTGGAGAAACCGCCTGTGGCAATGACCACGACCTTGTGCCCAACCTCCATCTCGACCTGTTCGACAATGGATTTGAGCTGGCCGACAAAACCATAGATCACACCTGCGCGGATCGATGCCACCGTATCCCTTCCAAGCACGGTATTCGGCAGATCCAGCCTGATCTCAGGAATCTGTGCCGCGCTGGCAAACAGGGCCTTGACCGAAGTCATCATTCCCGGTCCGATTGTTACACCCAGGACATCACCTTGAGGAGAGACAGTCTCAGTTGTGAAAGCGGTGCCGAAATCGGCGACAGTGACATAGTCATCAGGATACAGCTTATGGGCCGCGATCAGGTTGCAGAGGATGTCGGCACCGATCTCAGCCGGAATGGATGACTTGTTCAGCCCTGTCTCGATGTCATTGCTGACAACCACAGGATCAATTCCGCTGTGCTCCTTCACCGCATCAATGATCGGCTGCGTCAGATAAGGGACAACGCTGCTTACCACAGCCTTCTCATAGGAAAGCGTGCTGAGGTTTGCCTTGAATGCCTCTACGGCATCGTGGCTCTTTGTCTTAACACGCAGGGCATCGCCCCACTCCTTGCCGTCATGGACGGAAAGTACAATGTTCGTGTTTCCGATATCAACTGCAAGAATCCTGCTCTCTTCCATCATATGCCTCACAGTGCTACGGCGTTCTTGGACCCGTACATCTCCATTCTCAGTGCCCTGATAGCTGGATCGGACATGTAGTCATCGAACTTCATGTAGCGGTCAATCAGTCCCTTCGGAGTGAACTCAATTATCCTGTTTGCAATTGAATCAACGAACTGGTGGTCATGGGAGTTGAAAAGCACAACACCGTTGAAGTCAATCAGGCCGTTGTTCAGGCTCTGGATGGCCTCCAGGTCAAGATGGCTAGTAGGCTCGTCGAAGATAAGGCAGTTCGCGCCCTCGAGCATCAGCTTGGCAAGAACGCAGCGCACCTTCTCTCCTCCTGAAAGGACCTTGCAGCTCTTCAGGGCCTCGTCTCCTGAGAACAGCATTCTTCCCAGAAATGACCTCAGGTACGTCTCATCGGCATCCTCTATGAACTGACCCAGCCAGTCCGTGATGCTCATGTCCTCCTGGAAGAGCGCATCGTTGTTCTTCGGGAAATAACCCTGGCTTGTGGTGACGCCCCAAAGGTAGTCTCCGCTGTCTGCCTGCATGTTGCCTGTCACAATCTCAAACAGGACAGTCTTCGCAAAATGGTTCGGACCTACAAATGCGATCTTGTCGCCGTTGTTCACAAGAAGGTTCAGGTTATCAAGGACCTTCTGCCCGTCAATGACCTTGGTCAGGCCGCGGATCTCCAGGATGTTCTTGCCGCACTCGCGGTTAGGCTTGAACGCCACATAAGGGAAACGCCTGCTTGAGGGCTGGATGTCATCGATTGTGAGCTTGTCGATGAGCTTCTTGCGGCTTGTGGCCTGACGTGCCTTCGCCACGTTGCTGGAGAATCTCAGGATGAACTCCTTGAGCTCGGCGATCTTCTCCTCACGGCGCTTCTTCTCATCCTTCATCTGCTTTGCGATCAGCTGGCTGGACATGTACCAGAAATCATAGTTTCCGACATAGAGCTGGATCTTTCCGAAGTCAATGTCAGCGATATGCGTGCATACGGTGTTAAGGAAGTGTCTGTCGTGGGATACGACAATCACCGTGTTGTTGAAGGTGCTCAGAAAATCCTCAAGCCAGTGAATCGACTCAAGGTCCAGGTGGTTGGTAGGCTCATCCAGGAGCAGGATGTCCGGGTTTCCGAACAGGGCCTGGGCAAGAAGAACACGGACCTTCACGTTGTCCTCTACATCCTTCATCAGCTTGTCATGCATCGGGACAGGAATCCCAAGTCCGTCAAGGAGAACTCCTGCATCTGCCTCTGCCTCCCAGCCTCCGAGCTCGGCGAACTCTCCCTCAAGCTCCGCAGCGCGGATACCGTCCTCTTCTGAGAACTCCTCCTTGGCGTAGATCTCCTCTCTCTCCTTGCGGATGTCATAGAGCTTTTTGTAACCCATTATGACGGTGTCAATTATGGAATACTCGTTGAATGCGAAATGATCCTGCCTGAGAACTGCCATTCTCTGGCCCGGAGTGATGATGATCTCTCCTGTGTCCGGCTCGATCTCACCGGAGAGAATCTTCAGGAAAGTGGATTTTCCTGCTCCGTTTGCACCGATGATGCCGTAGCAGTTGCCGGGTGTGAACTTGATGTTGACGTTCTTGAAAAGAACCTGCGTCCCGAATGATAGGGAAATGTCAGAAGCAGTAATCATCGCTTACTCCATAAATGTATTACAGTCCATATAATCGCAAAAAAAAGCTGTCTTTTTCAAGACAGCTGCTTTAATAGTTCCAAGGGGAATCGAACCCCTGTTTAGAGACTGAGAATCTCCCGTCCTAACCCCTAGACGATGGAACCATCTAGTTTTTCGGTTCTACTGGGATGGAGGGATTCGAACCCCCAAAGGCAGAACCAGAATCTGCAGTGTTACCATTACACTACATCCCAAAAAATCAAACGAACATGCTGAGAATACAAAATACCCGCTGTTCTGTCAATAAGTTTTTTCAAATCCCGCGAATTTCGTTGTCATTCGTGCGATCCGTGAACTTCGTTCCACTCGTGAACACACTCAGCCTTTCTTGAACGCGCTCACCCTCGCACTGGCTGTAAGATCATATCCTGACCTGTATCCGTCAGCGATATACCTGTAGCCCAGACCTGCCACCATGGCCCCGTTGTCGGTGCAGAGCTTCAGGCTGGGGAAACTCACCTCATAACCCTTCTGCTCATAGGCCTTGAGCGAGCTCCTTACCAATGAGTTCGCAGCAACACCGCCACCTGCGGAGATCCTCTTCAGTCCTGTATCCTTCAGCGCCAGATCCACCCTCTTCATCAGCATCCCGACAGCAACCCTCTGGAAGCTTGCGGCGATGTTCTCAGGAGTTGCGGGTTTACCTGTTGAGAAGATATCAAGCTGATTGATCACAGCAGTCTTCAACCCTGAATAAGAGATGTCATAAGGATGATACCCTGCCCCCATCTTCGGTCCGGAGAACTTGAAGGCCATGGGATCTCCCTTCTGCGCCAGCCTGTCAATCATCACTCCGCCCGGATATCCAAGCCCGTAATGCTTTGCAACCTTGTCGAAGGCCTCACCTATTGCATCATCTACTGTGGTCCCAAGGACATCGATACTGTCATAGCTGTCTACCCTGCAGATAACAGTATGTCCGCCAGAGAGAAGAACTCCCAGATAAGGATACTCAAGCGGATGCTCTATCTGCGGCGCATAGAGATGTGCCCTGATATGGTCGATTCCGATGAAAGGCACATCCAAGACGCTTGCCATGCCCTTAGCGAAGTTAAGACCAACAAGAAGGGATCCCAGAAGACCCGGCCTTGCGGTTGCTGCTATGGCACCGATATCCTCTTTCCTGATTCCCGCCTGCATGATTGCGGCATTGACCACTTGGCTTATCCATTCGGTATGGAGCCTTGAGGCAAGCTCAGGAACAACACCGTCAAACGGGCGGTGAAGCTCGATCTGTGTTGCGATCACATTGGAGAGGATGTTCCTTCCGTCCTCCACTACTGCGGCGGAGCACTCATCACAAGAGGTTTCAATTCCAAGGACGTACATCAGTTCTCTCCGTCAAACACATTGTCGAGGGCGTCTTCATATTCGTCCTCGGAATCATCATCATTTATGGCAATCGGAGAGAACTTGCCGGCAAAGAACATGTCTATCAGTCTCTGCTGGTTTGCCTGAGGTGCCGCATCATCTATATAAGATACAAGTTCCTTGGAGAGAGGCAGTCCGTAGACCTTTGCGCCACGCTTTGACTTCTTCTGCGGCAGCATCTCCTCATTCTTCGGAACAATCATGATTTTATTCATGGCTTAAAAGTACAATCGCAACCGCAAATAGTCAACATCAGTCATGCATATCTTCAATAAACAAGAAACCCCCGACAATGTCGGAGGCTTCCTGTTAGCCAGAAAAGGGAATCGAACCCTTGACCTGCTCATTACGAGTGAGCTGCTCTACCCCTGAGCTAATCTGGCGTGCAAAAAAGATTATATGGAAAAACAGGGGCACCATCAAGATGCCCCTGCATTCCGGATTAAAGAATTACAATCAGCTGATTGCTGCCTGTGCTGCGGCAAGTCTTGCGATTGGCACTCTGTACGGTGAGCATGAGACATAGCTCAGTCCGACAGTCTGGCAGAATGCGATTGTCTTCGGATCTCCGCCGTGCTCTCCGCAGATACCGAGCCTGATGTTCGGTCTGACAGAACGGCCGAGCTTAGCGGCTGTTGCCATGAGTTTTCCTACACCGTCGACATCGATTGTGGCGAACGGATCATACTCATAGAACTGCTTGTCCGGGTCATTGACATAGTGGCCGAGGAAGCTGGCAGCATCATCTCTTGAGAATCCGCATGTCATCTGTGTGAGGTCGTTTGTACCGAAGCTGAAGAACTCTGCCTCCTGGGCAATCTCATCAGCTGTGATTGCTGCTCTCGGAACCTCGATCATGGTACCGATCTCATAATCGACCTTGTCGTTTCTCTCCTCGAAGATCTTGGCAATGACCTCTTCGGCGTGTCTCTTGCAGAACTCAAACTCCTTGTGGTTTCCGACAAGAGGAATCATGATCTCAGGGTAGACCTTGATGCCTTCCTTCTTGACGTTGAGGGCGGCCTCGATTATAGCCCTGACCTGCATCCTGAGGATCTCAGGATAAATGATGGCAAGACGGCAGCCCCTGAAACCGAGCATCGGGTTGAACTCATGAAGGGATGCGGCTTTCCTTGCGACCTCCTCCTGGGAGATTCCAAGGGCCTGTGCCATCTCATGTCTTGTAGATGAGTCATTCGGAAGGAACTCATGGAGCGGCGGATCCAGCAGCCTGATGTTTGCAGGAAGACCGTTGAGCTCTCGGAACATGGCCTCGAAGTCACCTCTCTGCATCGGGAGAAGCTCTGCAAGTGCTGCCTCTCTCTCGACAAGGTTATTGGCAAGGATCATCTTTCTCATGGAGATTATCCTGCTTCCGCCGAAGAACATGTGCTCAGTTCTGCAAAGGCCAATACCCTCTGCACCGAGCATGACTGCCATGTGAGTGTCCTTAGGAGTATCAGCATTGGTCCTGACTCCCATTGTCTTGATCTCATCGACATAGCTCATGAACTTCTTGTAGTTCTGGAACAGTGTTGAATCAGCTTCCTTCATTGTTCCCTCGAGAACCTGGACGATCTCTGAAGGCTTGACCTGGATCTTTGCGGCATAGACTGAGCCGTTGAATCCGTCGATTGAGATGAAGTCACCTTCCTTGACGACCTTTCCGTTGACCTCAAAGAACTTGCCTGCAAGGTCCACATGAATCTCACCTGCACCGGAGACACACGGGCAACCCATTCCTCTGGCAACAACAGCGGCGTGGCTTGTCATACCTCCGCGGCATGTCACAACACCCTTGGAGACTGCCATTCCTCCGATATCCTCAGGAGAGGTCTCGGTTCTGACAAGAATGACTTCCTTACCTTCTGCGGCCCATTCCTCAGCTTCCTCAGCTGTGAAGACAACCTGTCCGCAGGCTCCGCCGGGAGAGGCGTTCAGACCGTTTGTCAGCGGCTTGATGTCGTCTTTCTTGATCTGTGCCTGGTCAAGGATCGGAGCGAAGAGCTTGTTGAACTCACCTGCAGGAACACGTGAGACAGCTGTTCTCTTGTCAATCAGACCTTCCTCAACCATCTCGACCTGTGATCTGAGCCAGCTGAAGATTGTTCTCTTTCCGTTTCTGGTCTGAAGCATGTAGAGCTTGCCTTCCTGGATGGTGAACTCCATGTCCTGCATGTCGTGATAATGCTTCTCGAGTGTCTCTCTGATCTTGCAGAGCTGATCATAGACATCCGGGTTGACCTTGCAGAGGGTCTCGATTGACTGCGGTGTCCTGATACCGGCAACGACGTCCTCGCCCTGTGCGTTCATCAGGTACTCACCGTAGAAGTGGTTGTCTCCTGTGGCCGGGTCACGTGTGAATGCGACACCTGTTCCTGAGGTCTCACCCATGTTACCGAAGACCATGCACTGGACGTTGACAGCTGTTCCGAGAAGACCGCGGATGTCGTTCATCTGCCTGTACTTGATGGCTCTGGCGTTGTTCCATGAGCGGAAGACGGCGTTGATGGCCTTGAAAAGCTGCTCCTGCGGATCAACCGGGAACTCCTCGCCTGTTGATCTCTTGTAGATCCTCTTGTATCTCTTGACGAGGTTCTGAAGCATCTCTGTGGTGAGCTCATAGTCATATGTCAGACCTTCCTCGTCCTTGACATCCTGGATTGCCTCCTCGAACTTGTCGTGAGGAACACCCATGACGACGTCACCGAACATCTGGATGAATCTTCTGTAGCTGTCCCATGCGAAACGCTCGTTTCCTGTCTTCTTTGTGAGAGCCTCGACTGAATCGGGGTTCAGGCCGAGGTTAAGGACTGTATCCATCATGCCGGGCATTGACTGTGCTGCACCGCTTCTGACTGAGACCAGAAGAGGATTTGTAGCGTCACCCAGCTTGGCATTCATTGTTGTTTCAAGCTGCTTGAGATTGAGAAGGACCTCATCCTTCATTCCTGCAGGATACTCACCGTTGTGCTTTGAGAAGTAATCACAAGCCTCGGTGCTGATTGTGAATCCTGGAGGTACCGGAAGTCCGATGTTTGTCATCTCAGCAAGGTTGGCACCCTTTCCGCCAAGCAGATCCTTCATGCTTGAAGTGCCTTCAGCATTTCCATTGCCAAAAAAGTAAACGTACTTAGTAACTTTCTTTGCCATGTTTTTTTCCTTTCTATTTATTTAGTTTCACTGTTAACAGAGTGATTTTCCAAAAAAACGCATCAACTGTCAATCTCACAAAGGCTATTTTAAACTCATAATTGCTTGATAAGCAAACAAAAAATTACAAAAAAGGCAAAAAAACTCAAACGTTTGCGTTAAAAGCATACAAAAACACCGGATTTGTGGCGTTAATACCATTTCATCCGGTGTCAAAATGCAATTATAAGCTAAGTTCAGGCGATGTAAGCCTTGAGCTCCCTGACCTCCTCGTTCTCAAGGAGATTGCTCAGGACCTTCTTCTCGATCTGGCGGATACGCTCCTTAGTCAGGTTGTAGATCTCTCCGACTTCCTTCAGGCTGAGGGCCTTGTTGTTGTCCAGGCCGAATCTGAGGGTAATGATGCCCCTCTCCTTCTCTGAAAGGGTTCCGAGGATCTTGCGCACGGAGTTCTTCAGAGCCTCATCCATCACAACTTCCTCAGGTCTTGGCTCATCGCTTTCTAGGAAGTCACCGAAGCTTGTGTCTTCCTCGGAATTGACAGGAGCATCCAGTGATGAGACATCGCGTGCGATCTGCATGATCTCAAGCACATCCTGGGCATCCATGCCGCACTCAGCGGCAATGGCATCGATTGAGGCATCGTCATAACCGTTCTTCTCAAGGTTGGACTTGGCCTGGAGGATTTGGATGAGGTCCGCGCTCTTGTTCATCGGGAGCCTGATCATCCTTGACTTCTCTCCGATTGCCTTGAGGATGGCCTGTCTGATCCACCACACGGCATAGCTGATGAAGTGATAGCCCTTCTCCGGCTCGAACTTATCGATTGCTGTCAGAAGACCGATGTTTCCCTCGCTGATCAGGTCAATAAGGGGAAGACCTCTGCCCTGGAACTGCTTGGCGATGCTCACAACGAACCTGAGGTTTCCGTTGACCAGCCTCTCACGGGCCGCGGCATCACCGTTCTTGGCTCTAATGGCAAGATCATATTCCTCATCCCTGCCGATGAGCGGAATCTTCTCGATGTCCTTGAGATACATGCTCAGGGCTCCGTTCTCAGCTGCTAATGACTTGTTGGTGTTGATGTTTGCCATGTTTTTCTCCTATGCCATCAGGATAGCAAGTACCATGCCAAACAAGGAGCTGTGACATCTAATTATTGAAACCAAAAGAGATTAAACATAAGAACAAGTTAAAGAGAAACTATAAAAGAAGCTCTTATAAACAAAAAACCGTGTCAATTTGACACGGCAATCTCCTGATCATCCTTTTTAGGGTCTTTTTGACACAACCTGAACTGTCCCGATGGCATTTCACCATGGAAAAAGGCACAGCACGGGTCAAAAGGATCCATCGGGAAGTCAATCCTGATGGTCCTGAACCACTGGTCGACGTTGGAGATAGGACCGAACTTGGAGTTATCCATATAGTTCTTCACATCCTCTTCCCAGACACTCCTGATCAGGTCATGGACCATGTCACCCTCAGGGGCCGACACCTCAAGGTTCTTCTTCGAGCAAAGATAAGTGGACATCTGGATCGTGTAGAACCTGTGCCAGAGAGGATCATCATCGTCATCCTTTGCCCTGGCGAGAAAGCATTCGCAGAGGGTGCTCATGGCAGAGCGGAGCCTCTCCATCTGTCTCACAACAGCGGAGATATGCCTCACGGTCTCATCGAATTCCTTTCTGCTTTTGGAATTGGTCACGCAATCCATTTTCTCACCTTCAACAACGCTAAGATAACAACAGAATCGCAAATCGGAAAGAAGAATCAGAAAATTATTCTCCATGACAACCAAAACATGGTAAAATCCACTTATGCCAAACGAAACAAATAACGTTGAGGTTCTGGCCTCAAAGAATGAGAACAAAGAGAAAAAAGCACTGGTGAAGCATAAGAAGGCCCTCCAGAAAAGACCCAATCCTTTTCTTTATTATCCTGCAGCCCGCATCTATGCCCGTCTTCTCTGCAAGTTCAAGTTCAACATGGTCGAATCCGGCGAGCGTGTAAAAGGCCCTGCCCTCCTTATCAGCAACCACACTTCCAATGATGACTATAAGTTCATAGCCGCCGCGGTCCGCCCTGCGCGCATCACATTCCTTGTCACATATCACTTCTTCACATTCAAGAAGCTCGCCCCATGGCTCAATGCCATAGGAGCCATCCCGAAATACCAGTTCACCACAGACCTTGAGGCAATGCGAAAGATACAGTATGTGGTCCAGAAGGAAAAAGGTGTTGTCTACATCGCACCGGAAGGCACCGTCTACGGCAGCGGACACCTGGGATACATCTCACCTGCCATTGCAAAGATGGTCCGCTTCCTCAAGGTCCCCGTATACGCCTGCAAGATCGAGGGCGCCGGACTGGGCAACGCAAAGTGGTCAGTTCACAAGCACAAGGGCAAAGTCAGCATCCAGACAAAGAAGATCATCGATGGAGCCGAGTCAACCACACTCACCACCGACCAGATCATGGAGCGCATAACCTCATACCTCACATACAACGAGTTCGACTTCCAGAAACGCGAAAATTTCAAGATCAAGGGCGATGACAAAGCCCTGGGCTTTGAGACGATGTTCTACAAGTGTCCGTCCTGCGGCTCAGAGTTCAAGCTCAGGACAGAGGGAAACGATGTCTACTGCTCCGAGTGCGGCACCAGGGCCACATTCCAGGACGACTTCACCTTCAAATGGGCCGGAGACAAGCAGTACTTCGAGAACTACAGCCAGTGGTATGACTGGCAGTACGATGCCGTAAGGAAGGAAGTTGAGAAGCCTGACTTCAAGATGGAGGCCGAGGTCGATTACGGCATAGACAGGCCCGGTGTGGACAATTATGTCAAGGTAGGACATGGTGTTCTCACCTTCACCCATGACGGCTGGGACTACAACGGCACATACATGGACAGGCAGATACATGAGCATGATGACCCGCTTACTGTGTTCATTGCCACACTCAAGGCCGGAAAGCACTTTGAGCTTCCGAACCGTGACGGGCACAACAGGGTCTTCTACCCTGAGGACGCAAACACATCAATGAAGTGGCATCTGGCCTCACTTGCCCTCTCGGAGTCGCTTAAACAGTGATTTCAATATTGCCGATATAACCTTTTTTGTTTATATTAGTGTCGTTGCGTGAGCAACACGAGACAGTTTTTAAGGAGATGCATATATGACAATCAAGCCGCTTGGAGAAAGAGTACTTGTCAAGATGGACAAGGTTGAAGAGAAGACCGCCGGTGGAATCTTCATTCCTCAGACAGCACAGGAGAAGACACAGATCGCAGTAGTCGAGGCTATCGGAGAAGACGTCAAGACCATCAAGGTCGGACAGAAGATCCTGCACGACAAGTATGCCGGCACACAGGTCAAGATGGACAACGAGGAGTACCTCATTCTCAACATCAAGGACGTGCTTGCAATCGTAGGCTGAGCTTAATCAGCCATTCATGAGCCAGGTTTCAGGACCTGGCTTTTTTTTGCTCTTCACGTTTTTCTCAGGGATTGGGCTCTGACGGATGAGGGTGAAGAGCCAAAAAAGGCTGCTGCGGAACATCAAATTCCGCAACAGCCCTGTTTCAATGAATTACGGTTCTCAGAAGACCAAGCTTCAGTCCTGGGTACCTGCAGTCGAACCGTAGTTTCCGCTCCCTATTACCACTGTGCATAAAGGGTAATGTCCGAGTCCAGTGAAACCGATTGTCCGTTGGCATAGGACGTTCCGGTTCCGTCTGCCTTGGTGTTCCAGCCTGAGAAGGCATAGCCGCTTCTGGTGAATGTGTTGGCCGGAAGAGCTGTAGCTGTGCTCTTTTCCATGATCATCGGAACAATTGTGCCTTCACCGCCGTTTGCTTTGAATACAACAAGAACGTAGCCTCCTCCATCAGACAGTATATTGACATCATCTGAGATTGTGATATCTCCGTTTGTGCCGTCGGGACCCGCACCTATTGTGGTAGAAAGAAAATTACTATTGCACTGAATTCTGACAGTACCGCCGTTGATGGTTATGGTTCCGCTGTCTGCGCCATTTCCGCCGCCGATTGCTGCAGAATAATCGGTAGTTACAACATGAACAGTTCCGCCTGTGATTGTAATGTTTCCGCCTGATACAGGTTCGACGGAGTTTCTCGTACCGTTGCCGATTCCGGGACATCCTAATCCGCCCCTTGCCCTGACTACTCCGCCATTGATTCTTATTGTTCCGCTGTTTCCTCCATTTCCTCCTCCGATTCCGGCAGCCTGACCGCCACATCGCGCCTCAATACTACCACCTTCGATGATCACCGTTCCGCAGTTTTCATCCTTGTTTCCGCCGATTCCTGCATTGAAATCCTCGGTATCTTCTATTTCCAGAGTTCCCTTGCCCTTGATGGTCAGGCTGTTGCCCTCTGAGACTCTGATTCCCTTGGGAATTGTCAGGGTCTTGCCCTCTGCAAGATTGATTGAGACTGTTCCGGTTACCGTGACACGGCTGTTGATTGTGACATCGTCAAGCAATTTGTATTCAGAGACGGAAGCACCATCCAATGCAGTTGTCGAGGATGTTATTATGGACAAATCAATCCACTGTGCATAAAGGGTGATGTCCGAGTCCAGTGAAACCGATTCTCCGTCTTCATAGGGCGTTCCGGTTCCGTCTGCCTTGGTGTTCCAGCCTGAGAAGGCATAGCCTCTTCTGGTGAATGAGTCGTCGTTGGCCGGAAGAGCTGTAGCTGTGCTCTTTTGCATGATCATCGGAACAATTGTGCCTTCACCGCCGTTGGCTTTGAATACAACAAGAACCTTGTCATTCCCCGGTCCTGCTCCATCAGACAGTATATTGACATCATCTGAGATTGTGATATCTCCGTTTGTGCCGCCGAGACCCGCACCTATTGTGGTAGTAACAACATCGCACAGAATTCCGACAGTACCGCCGTTGATGGTTATGGTTCCACTGTCTGCGTTGGTTCCGCCGCCGATTGCTGCAGAATCTTGGCCAGTTGAAACATGAACAATTCCGCCTGTGATTGTAATGTTTCCGCCTGATACACTACTTGCGACGGAGTCCTTCTTCTCACCGCTGCCGATTCCGGGTGATCCTAATGCACCCATTGCATGGACTACTCCGCCATTGATTGTTATTGTTCCGCCGTTTCCTCCGGCTGTTTCAGCATAGCCTCCTCCGATTCCGGCAGCACGGGCACCACATTGCGCCTCAATACTACCACCTTCGATGATCACCGTTCCGCAGTTTTCATCCTTGTTTCCGCCGATTCCTGCATTGTAAGCCTCGGTTGAGCGTATTCTCAGAGTTCCCTTGCCCTTGATGGTCAGGCTGTTGCCCTCTGAGACTCTGATTCCCTTGGGAATTGTCAGGGTCTTGCCCTCGGCAAGATTGATTGAGACTGTTCCGGTTACCGTGACACGGCTGTTGATTGTGACATCGTCAAGCAATTTGTATTCAGAGGCGGAAGCACCATCCAATGCAGTTGTCGAGGATGTTATTATGGCGATCCACTGTGCATAGAGGGTGATGT
>CACZJR010000054.1 GCA_902781545.1 uncultured Spirochaetales bacterium
GGGACATGCATGAGGCTTTTCTCAGAAGATACATCAGACAGGACTCTGAGATCCTGATGCTCGGGATGAACCCCGGTCCGTTCGGCATGATGCAGACGGGAGTCCCGTTCGGGGAGGTCAATGCGGTCAGGGACTACCTGAAGCTGGATCTTCCAGTGGGAAAGCCAGAGAGGGAGCACCCGTCAAGACCTGTCCTTGGGATGGCTATCAAGCGCTCTGAGGGAAGCGGCAAACGTCTCTGGGGCCTGATTCAGACAAGATGGCCGGATCCCGCTGATTTCTTCAGGATCCACAGCATGTTCAACTACTGTCCGCTCGGGTTCCTGGACAAGGGCAAGACAGCCAAGAACTTCACACCCGATCATCTTCCAAAGGAGGAGAGAAGGGCACTTGAGAATGTGTGCGACTCATACCTGAGCGATGTGATTGATCTGATAAACCCGAGGGCTCTGATAGGAATCGGAAAGTACGCCGAGGAGAAGCTTGCGTCCGTGAACACCGATCCGTCCAGGATTGTCGCATCCATCATCCATCCCAGCCCGGGAAATCCGCAGGCAAACGTGGACTGGAACGGAAAGACAACTGAGCGCATGAGGGGGCTCGGACTATGGAGCTGAGAGCACCGGCAAAGGTCAACTGGCACCTGGCGGTCGGAAGAAGGAGACCTGACGGATACCATCCTATAGCCTCCGTCTTCCAGACATGCAGCCTCTGCGATATCCTCGAGGTCTCAATCTCGGACGGACCTTTCAGGGCCGATGTCACCGGGCTCGAGCACCTGTGTCCGAAAGGCAAGTCAACCTTGGACAAGGCCGCAAGGCTCTGGCATGAGGAGACAGGCTTTGACAGAAGCATCTGCGTCAAGGTTACAAAGAACATCCCCAGCCAGGCTGGCCTTGGCGGAGGATCGTCAGATGCGGCTACACTCTTACTGTATCTGAACAGCATCTCCGGTATTAGTCTTCCAAAGTCCGAGCTGATGAGCCTCGGGGCAAAGGTAGGCTGTGATGTGCCTTTCTTTATCTCTGAGTATAGGGCTGCAACAGTAGCCGGATTAGGTGAGAAAGTTCATGAAATCAAAGCAAGAGAAGATCTGCAGGGCTTTATTGTCATCACTGACGGAGAGAAGACCTCAACCAGGGAAGCCTATGATGCGCTGGACAAGAGGCCCTCAATTCCGGAGCTGGACAGCCTTGATGATCTTGAGAGAATCTACAGGATGGATATCTCACAGTGGACCTTCCGCAACGACTTTGACCTGGTGAACAAGAGGCCTGACATCGAGGTGCTTGAGGGCGAGCGCCTTCTTCTCACCGGAAGCGGAAGCTGCCATATACTTCTGACAGAAAGAGAGAAGCTCACCCTCAAGGACGGAATAAGCGTCATAAGAGTGAGCTTCTGATGCTGGCCGTAGTGGAATCGAACCACTGTAGCCGGAGCCAAAACCCGGTGCCTTAACCATTGGGCTAACGGCCAAAGTTCCAGCGAACGGAAGAATACTACAATCATCTTCCGCCTAAAGTCAATAAATCACTTGAGCTCAAATACCACGTTGACGTCTATGCTTGCAGAAAGCAGGCCGGTCGGGGTCTGTGTGCCGTATGTCGGCTCAGGTGCCGCTGCGGCCTCGGCCATCATCATGATGTCCGCGCTCTTGTAGTTCGCGGTGGCGAACGATGAGTATCCCTCATTGATTGTGATCGGGCGAACGACCTGAAGACCTGCTGACTTGGCATAGAGCTCGGCCTTCTCAAGGGCGTTCTTGTATGCCAGCTCTCTTGCCTGGGCCGTGGCAGCGGCCTTCTTGCTTGAGTCAAAGCGCACGTTGTAGAAGGAGATGCCGTTGAGCTTTGTCCCGAGTTCGTCCGAGAGGACGGGGAAGGCGTCTATGTCCTCCATGGTGACATACACGGTCTGGCTTACACTCTCGCCGACCTTGACCTGCTTTCCGTTGTCCCAGTAGTACTCGGTGCTGAAGTTCAGCGCTGTGGTTGAGATCTTGTCGTCCTCGATATTGAACTTCCTCAGGATCTCCAGGATGGCGGTCATCTTCTTGTTCGCCGCCTGCTGGGCCTCGGCAGTGGTCTGCTCGGTCTCATTGACGTTTATGCTGAAGGTCACGATGTCCGCCTTGAGATAGATGGTTCCGTTGCCTGAGATCGAGACTGTGGTCGATGCACTCTCTGTGTTCCCGGACCCGGAGAGGGTGCTGCATGATGTGAGTGCAAATGCGGCCAGCACAATGCAGGCCAGCAACAATAATGATCTTGAAAACTTGTTCATGTTGAACTCCTTATATAAGCGTAAACAAACGAACCACAAATAGGATACTATTTGCGGACCCTTATGTTGAGCTTTGCTCCTGTCTTGTGAGCTGCCCCGAGAATATGGTCCATTGTGATGGCCCCTGAACCAGTCATCTGACACAGCGCCTGAGACTCGTTCAGGACGGTCTCTATAGCCGCACAGGAGAGCCCGTCAAAGGCCTGCACCAGAACATCCGGACTGATATCAGTGGCCAGATTCTTGCCTTTAGTGTAAATTTCTATAAGTTTTGCTCGTGTCTGGGCATCTGGATTGCCGATTGTATACTTGAGGTCGAACCTTCCCGGACGCACCAGCGCGGGGTCAAGTGAGGCATAGCTGTTGGTGGCGCCTATGACCAGGAGCCCGTTGTTCGCGGTAAAGCCGTCCATCTCGTTGAGCATGGTGGTGATTATGCGGTTGTTCTCCTTGTCTATTCCGGTTCCGGCGTAGTTCCTTCTTTCTCCTATGCTGTCGAACTCATCTATGAAGATGATGCAGGGCCTGTGGCGCTTTCCCTTGTTGAATAGCATCTTTATCTTCCTCGCGCCCATGCTCATCATGGCGCTTTGGAAGTCGGCTCCCTTGGTCGCTATGAAGTTCACGCCTGCCTCCTGGGCCAGGGCACGGGCGAAGAGTGTCTTTCCGTTTCCGGGCGTTCCCTCAAGTATCACGCCCTTGACCGGCCTGAGTCCCTTGGACTGGTACTTTGCGGGGTTCTTCAGTACATCGACCAGGAACATCATGTCGGCCTTCACATGGTCCATGCCTGCTATGTCTGAGAAGCCCACACCTGTGCGGTGCACCACCTTGAAGGTCTTTCTGCTGTAATCGATGAGCTTGAAGATGCCGAACGCCACCGCGCCGAAGAAAATCACGTCAAAGAGCACATCCAGCATGACGGAGACAGAGATTCCGGTCTTGGTTGTGACCTTCACGCCTTTCTCCATCAGCCATCTGGCAAGCTCCGGGGACTCCGGATTGTCTGTGACGAATGAGCCGTCAGATGTGTTGAAGATGATCTTCCCCGACTGGATGACTGCCTCTGAGACCTTGCCGGTATCAACGGATGATGTGAACTCGGAATAGGGGATGAAATTTGCCTTGCCTGAGTTCGAGAACAATGAGGTCAGGTCAATGACTCCTGTCGTGTCCAGTGCAAGGACCGCTATCAGGGCAATGACAATGACAAACAGGATGATCCTGATTATACCTGAGCGTTTTACCATATAAATATAATAGCAAAAATCTGTGGACAAAGCATCCTGTTCTGTGCTATGTTCTTAGAGCCTGAGGCAGTGCCGAGGGTAAATCAATGGTAATTGGTCATAGAGCCAATGAGAGTAGGAGAAAAAAATGATCAAGATCAACGCAGAGCTCAGAACAGAGGATTTCGGTTCAGCCGGATCCAGAAGACTCGTCCGTGCAGGCAAGCTTCCTGCAGAGATGTACGGCAAGGAAGGCAACTTCCACATCATCCTTGACGCCCATGATTTTGACCTCACACTCAGAAAGCTTGCTATCGGCAAGGAGTGCGAGATCGCAGTAGGCGGAAAGACATACAAGTGCATCTTCAAGGCCCTTCAGGAAAACATCATGTATGGCAGACTTGTCCATGCTGATTTCCAGATTGTATGATCATTGTTCTTGGACTTGGAAATCCGGGTTCTAAGTACGAGCACACGCGTCACAACGTAGGTTTTGATGCTGTGCAACAGGCAGCAGCGCTTTTTCAGGGCAGACTGAAAAAGCGCTGTTTCCGTTTATACAGGCAGGCAATTGTCCGTCCGGAGGGCAGCGGGGCCAATAAGGCAGTCCTGGTCCAGCCTCTGACATACATGAACGCAAGCGGAAACATCATGGGCTCCTTCAGTCCTGATGATGACTTTGTCGTTGTCTGTGACAACATGGACCTGGCTGCAGGCGGGCTCCGGATCCGAAAGGGCGGAGGCTCATCGGGGCAGAAAGGCCTTGCCAGCATCGCAGAGCATCTGGGCCGCAGCGACTTCATCCGCATATACATAGGAATCGGACGTCCTGCCCCGGGCACAGAGGTCGTTGACCATGTCATAGGGATTGAGCCAGAGGGCGAGAAGAAACAGGCCATCGACAAGGCCATCGAGGATGCGGCAAAGGCAATAGTGAAGTACATCAACGGCGCATCTGTGGAGGAGCTTCAGCTTGAATTCAACAGAAAGGGCATTCTCTGAGAAAATCAAGAATCTCATCAGCGGGAGCAGCACTGTCCTTGTTGCCTTCTCAGGAGGCTGTGACTCCCTTGCCCTTCTTGCGCTGTGTGCCAGAACCCTCGGAAAAGAAAAGGTAAACGCGGTCTATGTAAACCACCGCCTCCGTGAGGCGGACGAGCTTGAGAAAGAGATTGAGCTCAACAGGGAGAACTGCCATAAGCTGGGAATCAGTCTTATTGTCAGGGAACTTGATGACGGGGAGGTAAAAAACCTTGCCGCCAAAAGAGGAGGCGGAACAGAGGATGCCGCAAGGCACCTGCGCTACAAGGTCCTAGAAGAGGAGAGACAGAGAACCGGATCGGACTGGATCCTTACCGCCCATCACAGGCAGGACCATGTGGAGACCATCCTCATGAGACTTAAGTCAGGCTCTCCGTCGGTCACACTCCCGGCCATCCGTGAGAAGGATGAGAAGCGCCATCTGGTGCGTCCGATCCTTGACATGACAAGATCTGAGCTGGAGAACTACAACACAGGGCTGGGTCTACAGTGGAGCACGGACAGCACCAATTCAGATGCCCGGTTCACACGTAATCTTATCAGAAATCAAGCCATACCTGAGATTCAGGCTATCTGGCCTGATTTTGAGAAATCGATTCTCGTCCTTGCTGAGACTGCCTCGGACAGAAATGAAAGCCTGTCAGAAACAATCTTCAGTATTCCATTCAGCCTGAAAGACTTTGATGGAAAGACCGTCTCTGAGCGGATGAGGATCATCTACCTCTTATGGGACTCCGTCTTCCCGGAGACTGAGCTTCCCATGACACTTCTCTCCAGGGTCCTTGAGGCAGTCGCAGACGGATCCGACTGTACCGTAGGTGCAAACGGAGCGATCTTCACCATCTATCACGGCAGCCTCTATCTCACTGACCCTGATGAGAATGAGCTCTACAATGCTTTCCGTGCGGGGCTTCCGGAATGTAATGACTGTGAGATAAGTCTCCCCGGCAACATGGTCTTCAGAAGTGGAAATGCTGCTGTGAGATATCTTTCCCGGACCAAGGAAGACGCAACTCTCTCGCTTCACATGGACAGCTCATTATTCCAGGGGAAGGCAGTTCTCAGGTTCGCGTCGGAAGGCGACAGGATCCGCCTAAAGGGCGGCTGGAAGAATGTGGGAAGACTCTTGCAGGACATGGGGATCCCTGCCGTACTCAGGTGCCGTGTGCCCGTCCTTGAGGACCGGGAGGGCATCTGCGCGGTGTTCGGAGCAATATATGGCGGGAAAGATAGAATTTGTGTGAAGTTCCGAACTTCTCTTGCCCCAAACGATTTTCCTTTATATATTGTCTCTAAAGGTTAACTTATGGACAACAACGAAAGAGACGAGGAGCTCAAAAAAGAGACTCCCGAAAACAAAGAGCAGCAGGACAACGGTGCCAAGTCATTCTGGAAGGAGACACCGTTTGACGAGATGCAGCACGTGAAACCGGACAGCTTCTCCGGCATCGAGTCAGGAAACAAGGATGATTCCAACCAGTCTCAGAACAACAAGAAAGGAAAGAACGATCCTGATGCATATTGGAGACCCAGGGACAACTCAGGTCCCAGGCAGGACGGTGGCGGATCCTCCAACGGAGGCGGCGGCCAGAGACCGAATCCCGGCATGAACCAGGGCGGGAACAGCCCGTTCAAATCCAGGAGAAACCGCATAGGCCTGATCATATTCACAGGTCTTCTCATCCTGTTCGCGCTGACACTGTTCTCATCACGCAACACAGCCGCCGAGGTCTCGTACACCACATTCAAGACAGCTGTGGAGAACGGCAAGGTCTACAGGGCGAACATCAAGAACAGCACAATGATCATCTTCACCACATTTGACGGTGCTGAGTACAGGGCAAGGATCCCGTACAGGGATGACACACTGCTTTCCCTGCTGGAGTCAAAGAACGTCGAGATCGTAGGCTCCGAGGCCGATGTCTCCATCCTTGCAATCATACTTGAGTTCCTGCCGTGGCTGATCTTCATCGGATTCACCATCATGCTTCTGCGCCAGACCACCGGAAACGGGCAGATGATGCAGTTCGGCAAGAGCCACGCCAAGCAGTACACTGACAAGGACATCAAGATCACATTCAAGGACGTGGCAGGCCAGAAAGAGGCCAAGTATGAGCTCCAGGAGGTCGTCGAGTTCCTCAAGGACCCGAAGAAATACTCCGAGATCGGTGCCAAGATCCCCAAGGGAGTCCTGCTCGTGGGTCCTCCGGGAACCGGTAAGACCCTCATCGCCAAGGCGGTCGCAGGCGAGGCCGGCGTGAGCTTCTTCCACACCAGCGGATCGGACTTCGTCGAGATGTTCGTCGGTATGGGCGCCGCCAGGGTCAGGGACCTCTTCGACCAGGGCAGAAAGCACTCACCGTGCATCCTCTTCATTGATGAGATCGATGCCGTAGGGCGCTCCAGAGGAAGCGGACTTGGCGGAGGCCACGATGAGAGAGAGCAGACACTGAACCAGATCCTTGTCGAGATGGACGGATTTGACACCACCACAGGCGTCATAGTCATAGCTGCCACCAACAGGGCCGATGTCCTTGATCCGGCTCTTCTCAGACCGGGACGCTTTGACAGGCAGGTTGCGATAACCCTTCCTGACATCAACGAGCGTGAGGACATCCTCAGGATCCATGCATCCCACGTGAAGACAGATCCCGAGGTCGACCTGAAGAAGATCGCACGTGCCACTCCCGGCTCATCCGGAGCTGATCTTGCCAACCTGGTCAATGAGGCTGCTCTCTTCGCAACAAGGCAGGGCCGCAAGATGGTGAAGATGATCGACTTCGAGCAGGCCAGGGACAAGATGGTCCTGGGCGTTGCCAAGAAGAGCCATGTCATGACACCTGAGGACAAGATGCTCACCGCATACCATGAGAGCGGCCACGCGCTTCTGTTCTACTATCTTCCGGACATCGATCCGCTTTACAAGGTCACCATCATCCCGCACGGGAACGCCGGCGGAGTCACCATGGGACTTCCCGAGACGGACCAGTCCTACATGAAGAAGAGCGCCCTGATGAGCCACATCAAGATGGCAATGGGCGGCTACGTGGCTGAGAAGATCCTCAACGGCCAGACCTCCACAGGTCCCAGCGCAGACATAAAGCAGGCGACTGACATAGCCAGGCGCATGGTCACCGAGTGGGGCATGAGCGACCTGGGCTTCATCAGCCTCGGCTCAGAGGGTGAGCCTCTGTTCCTGGGCCGTGAGATCGCCCAGCACAAGGACTTCTCCGAGGAGACCGCCAAGAGGATTGACGAGCAGATCAACAAGATCCTCAAGGAGTGCATGGACGACGCCACAAAGATCCTGACCGAGCACAAGGACCAGCTTGACAAGCTTGCCCAGGCTCTTGTCTCCAGGGAGACTCTGGATGACAACGAGGTCCGTGAGCTTCTGGGCTTCGAGGCAGTTGGCCCGAAGAACTCCGACATCCTGTAATTCCTGAGGTTTAGAGATGGTTGATACCGCCCACAAGAGAAACTTCTGCATCATAGCGCACATAGACCACGGCAAGTCCACGCTGGCCGACCGCTTCATCGAGAAGGCCGCGCTTGTGACCACCCGTGGTCCCGAGCAGACGCAGATCCTGGACAACATGGACATCGAGCGTGAGCGCGGCATAACCATCAAGAGCCAGGCGGTCACCATCCCGTACACCGCCCGCGACGGGCAGCAGTACGAGCTGAACCTGGTAGACACTCCGGGCCACGTGGACTTCTCCTATGAGGTCTCCCGTGCCATCAGCTCATGTGAGGGAGCCCTGCTTCTGATCGATGCCTCCCAGGGAGTGGAGGCGCAGACACTTGCAAACCTCTACATGGCCATGGAGCACAACCTTGAGATCATCCCGGTGATCAACAAGATAGACCTTGCCAGCGCGGACATCCCGTCCTGCCTGGAGCAGATCGACCATGACCTTGGCCTTGACCCGGACATGGCCCAGAAGGTCTCCGCCAAGACAGGTGAGGGTGTTGATGAGCTCTATGAGGCCATCGTCAAGTACATCCCGGCTCCCGAGGCGGACTCCGAGAAACCTCTCAAGGCCCTGATCTTCGACAGCCATTACGACCCGTACCGCGGAGTCATAGTGCACTTCAGGCTCTTTGAGGGCAAGGTCTCCGAAGGCGACGAGATCATGTTCATGAACAGCCATGCCACGTACAAGGTAGAGGAAGTTGGAATCTTCCAGCTGAACCTGGTGCGCACAAGGACCCTCAACGCAGGTGATGTCGGATACTTCATCGCCGGAATCAAGAACATAAGCGACATCAGGGTAGGTGACACCGTAACACTGGCATCCCGTCCAGCCGCTGAGGCCTGCGAGGGCTTCAAGGACGTCAAGCCCGTTGTCTTCAGCTCCATCTATCCTGTTGACACAAATGACTACGAGGAGCTTCTTGACGCCATTGAGCGCCTGAAACTCAACGATGCCTCACTTGTCTATGAGAAGGACAGCTCGGTGGCCCTGGGACAGGGTTTCCGCTGCGGATTTCTGGGCATGCTGCACCTGGAGGTCGTCCAGGAGAGGATCGAGCGCGAGTTCGGACTCTCCATTGTCCTGACAAGCCCGTCGGTCCGCTATCACATCCACATGAAGAACGGCGAGGTCATGGAGATAGACAACCCGCTTGACTATCCGGACCAGGTGCGCATCGACTATGCCGAGGAGCCTTACATCAAGGCAAGTGTGATAACACCCACCGCCTATGTCGGGCCAATCATCACGCTGTGCATGGAGAAGCGCGGTGTGCAGAGCGGCATGAACTACATAGACACAAAGAGGGTGGAGCTCATCTACGAGATGCCGCTTGCCGAGGTGCTCTTTGAGTTCTACGACAGGCTCAAGTCCATCTCCCGCGGCTATGCATCCTTTGACTATGAGATAATCGGGTACCGCAAGACAGACCTGGTCAGGGTGGATATCCTGGTCAACGGCGAGGCCTGCGACGCTTTGAGCATGCTGGTCTTCAGGGACAATGCCGTCTCACGCGGCCGCCAGGCATGCGAGAGGCTCCAGGAGGAGATTCCCAGACACCAGTTCAAGATCCCCATCCAGGCAGCCATAGGCGGGAACATCATCGCCCGTGAGACCATCAACGCCTTCCGCAAGGACGTCACCGCCAAGTGCTATGGCGGAGACATGACCCGAAAGAGGAAGCTCCTGGAGAAGCAGAAGGAAGGAAAGAAGCGCATGAAGCTTGTCGGAAACGTCGAGATTCCGCAGAGCGCGTACCTTGCGGTCCTCAAGAGCAAGAGCGCCGACGAGAGATAAGAGGGAAAAGCCATGAATGTCAAGGAATACACCTTTAGGAAGGGGAGTTACTCCTTCTCGATCCTGAATCTGGGCTGTGCGGTTACATCGATCTGCACCCCCGACCGTGACGGCAACGTGGCCAACATAACCCTCCCGTTCCCAGGCGCCGTGGAGAATCCGGAGGTAATCACCGGATCCGACAAGTTCTTCGGCCTGACGGTCGGCCGCTTCGCCAACCGCATAGGCGGATCCTCCTTCGTCCTTGACGGCAAGCGCTACTCATTCACACCCAACGATGGCCCAAACTTCCTGCACAGCGGCCCAAAAGGCATCTGGAGCAGGATCTGGAACATCAGGCACATGGATGACGGCTTCCTGTGCTCCATCAAGGTCTCCGAGGAGGAAGACGGCTTTCCCGGCACCGCTGACATCAGGGTCCGCTTCTCCCTCTCAGAGGACGGGGTGTTCAGGATCCACTACAGCGCGAGCTGTACCGAGAGATGTCCGATGAACCTGACCAACCACACATACTTCAACCTTACCGGGGACCCGTCCAACGACATACTCGGCCATCTTGCCATCATAGACAGCCACAACGTGGTGGGAACCGGCCCCGGCCTGATTCCCGACGGCAGGATCGTCCCCGTGGACGGAACAGCATGGGACTTCACCTCCGAGAACACATTCGGAAGCAGGATCGATGCCCCTGAGCTCACACCCGCAAGAGGTTATGACCATGCATATGTCATTGACCGCATCGACGGACCGGGAAGAGGCTTTGCCAGGTTCATCCGTGTCCGCGAGCCCAGGAGCGGAAGGGTGATGCAGGCCTTCACCGACCTGCCAGCTTTCCACCTTTATACAGGCAACTTCCTCAACGGGGAGTGCGGTTATGAGAGACGGCACGGCTTCTGCCTTGAGAGCGAGTTCTACCCGGACTGCGTGAACCGTCCGGACTTCCCGTCCTGCATCGTCAGCCCCGGCGAGCTCTTCGAGAGCACCACCGTCTATCACTTCTACACGGAGGCATGAGATGAGAGAGGTCAAGGTAATAGGGATCACAGGAGGCTCCGGAAGCGGCAAGTCAACCATCGTCAGGAAAATCAGCGAGGTCTGCCCTGACTTCGTGTTCATACCGCAGGACAACTACTACAGGAGCGCTGTCTTCGTTAACAACTCCAACATCACCGCCTACAACTTCGACCATCCCGATGCCTTTGACATGGAGCTTTTGCACAAGCACCTCAGCGCCCTGAAGAACGGTGAGGCCATAGACATGCCGCAGTACGACTTCGTGCATCACTGCCGCATGAAGGAGACAATCCACATGGAGAGCGCCCCGCTTGTCATAGTTGAGGGCCTGATGGTCCTGTTCGACCCGGAGATCAGGAAGCTGCTTGACCTCAAGATCTATGTGGATACCCCTGATGACATCCGCTTCATAAGAAGGCTCCTCAGAGACATCAACGAGAGGGGAAGGACGCTTGACAGCGTTGTGAAGCAGTACCTGGAGGTCGTCAGGCCCGGTCATGCCTCGTTCATAGAGCCTACAAAGGAATATGCGGACCTGATAATCCCCGAGGGCGGCAACAACCAGAACGCGCTCAATGTCCTTATCTCCTTTATAAAGGATATCAGCAGGACCTGATTCTCAGAAAAGCGCCTTCCCGTGGCGCCTGAAGGCTATCCTCCTTGCCCTTATCTCCTTGAAGCTGAAAGTCTCCGGCACATCGTCAGGTCCTCCGTAATAGAGCCTACTGCACCTGAGTATCCTGCTGATGCCCAGGATCGTGCCCTTGACTATGCCGAATCTCATCACGCACTGGTTGAAGTACTCGGAGCATGTGGGGCAGTAGATGCAGTTCCCTCCGAGGAGGGGGGAGATGAGTTTCTGATATCCTTTCACCGGTAAAAGGAAGATTTTCCTTGCAACGTTCCTGCCCATGTGGTAAAAATATCTCCCGGATGTAATTTGTTCAATCCTAGGGTTTGACTAAAGACCTTGTTTTGTTCTATATTACGTCTGTTATTGTGTAAAAAATCCAGAACGGAGGAATAATATGGCAGGTGCTATTTCTAAGAACGCACGTCGTGAGGGTGCAAAGGTTCTGATCAGCCGCTGGGGCGGAGAGATCAAGACAAAGTCAATCTTCGAGAACGGAAAGCTCCATCACATTGCTTACTGTGTCAAAACCGGCAACACAGCCCGCAAGCCCAAGGATCTGATGTAATTCAGCTCCCTTGAATGTTAAAACCCGCAGTCTTGCGGGTTTTTTTAGACGAATCACCATCTTTTTGAACAAAAAAACGCATTTTTCTGTGTTCACAACAAAAAGCATGTGATATTATTACAGTGTTATATATTGAGAACGTCTTTTGGAACGTCTAGGAGGAAACACGTGAAACGTTTTTCAAAATCCATTTTTCTGACAATCTTGGTCATCGCAATGGCCATTGCTCTTGTCGGTTGTAAGACCGCAAGTGTTACACCGGGTGAAGTTGTTGAGCCAGCTCCCGTAGAGCCAGCACCGGCACCAGCTCCGGCACCGACTCCAGAGCCGACACCGGCACCGACACCAGAGCCAACTCCGGCACCGGCTGAGCCAGCTCCTTCAGCAGCTGTCACAGAGCCGATCGTCCAGCGCTATCTCCTTGCAGACCAGGAGATTCTCGTCAAGGCAACAGCTGGTACGGCAGAGGTCACATATCCTGCAGCTCTGTTCTCAGAGGAAGAACTTGCCAGTGCACTCGCATATGCAGTTACAAAATATCCTTCACTCGCCACATATGTCACATATGCTTATCAGCCGGGTAAGATCACTTTCACATATCCTGAGAGCTGGGGTGAGGCAGACTACAAGGTTGCTGAGGCTGAAGTGGCAGCTTACATCCAGGCAGCCCTTGCTTCTGCCGCAGCAGCACAGCAGTCAGAGCTTGTCCCGGCCACAGAGGAACAGGCACTCGAGTACACACTCTCACTGTACGGCTATCAGGCAAAGATCGTTTATGCAAACCGCTGTGCAATCATCACCTATCCTTCATTCATCACAAATGAAGAGGCCATGCAGGCAGCTGCTCTCGCATATCAGGCTTATAGCGATTATCTCCAGGGCACAGAGCTGACAGTCGACAATGGTGTTGCAACCCTCAAGTTCCCGTACGACCTGGCAGAGGCAGATATTGACTATGCAGTGAACGTCGCAGCTTCAGAGATCCAGTACTATGTGAACTCAATGATCGGCGGAACAGAGTCCATCCAGGTTGCATCAGCGGCTTCAGCAGCAACAGAAGCTACAGAAGCTACGGCTAAAGCAATCGAGAGATCAATCAATCTCTATGGCTTTGAGGCAAAGATCTCATACCAGGATAAGGTTGCTACAATCACATATCCTGATTTCATCACAAAGGAAGAGGTCGCAGAGGCAGCCAAGATGGCTTACGCAGCATACGGCCAGTACCTCCAGGGCACAGAGCTCTCCATTGGTAAGGGAACAGCAGTCCTGACATTCCCGGTAGAGATCACAGAGGCTGACGTCGATTACGCAGTCGCACTGCTCGAGAAGGAGCTCCCGGCATATGTCGCAAGCATCACAACAGAGCATGCTGCCGCAACAGTCGAGGCAGCAGCAACCGAGGCAGCAGCCGCAGCCACAGAGGCAGCAACAGCAGCAGCTGAGGCCGCAGCAACTCAGGTAGCCGAGGCAGCAGCCGCAGCCACACAGGCTGCAACAACAGCAGCAACAACAGCAGCAACAACTGCAACTACAGCTGCAACAACAGCAACAACAACTGCAGCAACAACTGCAGCAACAACTGCAACTACAGCTGCAACAACAGCCGCCGCAGCAGCCACAACAGCAGCAGCCGCAGCAACAACCGCAGCAGCAGCCGCCAAGAAGTCCAACGTCGGCCTGATCATCGTGATCGTCGTCCTGGTCGTGGCAGCAGCCGCAGCTTGCTTCATCCTTCTCAAGAAGAAGAAAAAGTG
>CACZJR010000055.1 GCA_902781545.1 uncultured Spirochaetales bacterium
CGGTTTCGCGGAAAAGGCGGTCGGCATATTCGAGCGGGATGACACCGCTGCCCACCTCGGAGGCGATCACGATGTCGCGATCGGCCAAAAGCGGCAGCAATGCGTCGATCGCCGCTTGCTTTTCGGGCGTTTCCGCGAGGAATGCACGGACGGCATCCTGCACATCGTAGATGACGGGCGCATCGGAGCGAACGTCCGACGACATATGCTCGGGCGTGTAGCCGAGCGTTGCCGCATACGTGCGCTTTCCCGAAGCTACGGGACCGATGATCAGGATCACAGGAAGAACACCACCTTTTGAGCAACAAGCACTGCGACGAGCATCGCGAGCTCGGCGATTTGCAGGAAGAAGCCCGAGAGATCTCCGCTCATGCCGCCGAACTGCTTGCGCGCCGTCACGTACAGATACACCACGGCGATGGCCGCGGCGACCACCACGAAAATGGCGGCAACCCAATCGAGCATCACCATGCACACCACGCACGCCGCGAACACGATGACGAGCACGAGCATCGACGATTGCTCGGATGCCTCGCGATTGAAAGCAGCAAGCATGCCCTTGTCGGTCGACTTCGGGAACAGCAACGCGCACATGCCGCTCAAAGCGCGCTCGAGCACGTATATGCATGCGAAGAGCCCGACGACCGGCAAGGTGATATCGATTTCATACAACACTGCGCAGTATATGAGCAGATAAAGGACCGTGCATATAATCGAGAACGCCCCAACGTGCGGGTCGGCGAGGATCTTGCGCTTCTTTGCCGGCGACGCATGGCTTGAAATCGCGTCGCACACGTCGACGAAGCCGTCCATGTGGATTGCCCCGGCAACCAAAAAAGCCAGCGAGCATAACCGCTCGCTGACCTGGAGTTTCGTGGCGGGATGTACGAGACTTGAACTCGCGACCTCCGACGTGACAGGCCGGCGCTCTAACCAACTGAGCTAACACCCCGTGCGATGTGCAGCGCTAGACATTTTACTTGCAAATGAGTGCGGGCGCAATAGCTTTTTGGTCTTTTTTCACATTGGGAAAAGGGCAAGATTCCGGGCGAAGCCGAACGATTTCGCTCGCTGCGGTTTATCATGTTTTGCTCGTGGCGCCATTCTTTTGCCGTTATCGCCAACGTTGGGACACGTAAAAGCCGGCAAACGCGTTACAATGATGACCCCATGTGATTAAGGATACGCCTTGCGCATTTTACGATATCTTTCCGAGCATAAACTCGCTCTGCTGGTCGTCGTTGCGATGTTCTGCATCCAGGCGGTCTGCATAATCAGTAATTTTCAAAATCCACTGGCGGATTGTTTTGTGAGTAACTTCTGCACCACAGCGGTCGCACTTTCCGTCTTTTACTTCCTCGTTAGCAAGACCAGTCATACAAGAAGGACACCAGTTGATTGGAGTCTGTGCTTCGTAAGCCAGTCCCTTTTTATAGAGCTGAAGGAAAATCCACTGTGTCCATTTATAGTAGTCAGGCTCACAGGTAGATACACAGCGGTCCCAGTCGTAGCTGAAGCCAAGCGACTTAATCTGCTGTGTAAAGTGTTCTATGTTTGCGTTAGTTGTTGTCTTTGGATGTGTTCCAGTCTTGATTGCATAGTTTTCTGCAGGAAGACCGAAAGCGTCATATCCCATTGGATGGAGAACGTTGTATCCGTTCATGCGTAGGTAGCGGCAGTAAATATCTGTTGCGGTATAACCTTCCGGATGTCCAACATGAAGACCTGCTGCACTTGGATACGGGAACATGTCCAGTACATACATGCGCTTGTCTGCAGGGAATTTTTCATCCTCAGTTACCTTAAAAGTTTTGTGTTCGTCCCAATACTTCTGCCATTTAGGCTCTGTCTCTGCAAATGGATAACTGCTCATAGTCCGATATGTTATATATATTCGGTTTTTGCGTCAAATGGGTGAATGCTTGTATTTGGCCCTGCAAGGGTTTATTATTCTCCCTGCAATGAAGAGCTATATCGTTCTGGCCTTATATATTCTGGACGTCACTCTGTGCCTTATTCAGATCAAGAAGAACAGGCCGTACGCGTATATGGCTACAAAGCCTCTTCTCATGCCTCTTCTCTGCGCAGTCTATTATGCGTTCCTTCCGGAGCATCTGGCGGCTCTCCCGCATCAGAAATATGTGGCCGTTGCCCTTATGCTCCATACTGCAGGAGACATCTTCCTCCTGTTCCCCAGGTCAAAGTCCAAGCACATGTTCTATATGGGCATGCTGAGCTTCTTTCTGGGACACATCTTTTACTCCATGTGGTTCATCAAGGCTCCGGTGGGACATAACAGGAACGCCGCAATTGTGGTTTTCCTCATCTGCCTTGCCATTGAGTACCTGATCTACTGGCAGCTGATGCTGGGACCAAGAAAGTATGCGCCCATGCTCCTGCCTTACTCATTCGGACTGTGTTTCCTTGCCACATCAATCGCATACACGATGGGGCAGGGCTCTCCTGTTTACGCCACGCTGATCAGCCAGGTGGGAATTGCGCTTTTCTTCTTCTCTGACTTCTGCATCATGAGGCGTATGGTCCGCCTTCCGCTTTTCGGACAGATGATGGTCATGAGCACATACATAGCAGGCCAGAGCCTGATAGTGCTTGGCATGCTGCTGATGCAGATTTAGCTCCGGTAATGCAAAGCAAGGCCTATGAATTGCTGCGGGGACACTGCGGGAACAGGTGAGTGGGCAAAGTCCCTGAGGTTTCTTGTGACGATATAGTCGCAGCAGTTTCTTTTTGCAGTCTGTTCCATCACGGCCTCCTCATAGTCTGTGGTCTTTGACTGAATGGCCTTGAGGCAATCATCTCCGGTGACATCAAGTACCCCCACCAGATTAAGCCAGGTCTCAAGGGCGTTCCTTGTAAGGTGCTCGTCATGAAGATGATGATGCAGTACGTAGTGGAGATCACAAACTGAATTCGAGGAGAAGAATCCTTGTACCAGGCCCCCCGCGCAGATGGTGAACACTTTTGCGGCTTCGTCCTGGAACTCCTGACGGTTTGTCATCAGATCCAGTGCGATATTGGTGTCAATCAGGACCTTCACAGGCTATGCCCGGAAATCCTTTCCGCCTTGTAGTCCTGCATTGTCTTTCCCTCATCCGGGATTATGCCGCGAAGGGAGTCGAGAAGCTCTGTTTTCCTTGATTCCGGGGAGGTGAGGACTGCTATGTTCTTGCCGTTCTTGGAGATGAAGATAGTCTCCGTGGCGGCCAGTGCCAGATAGTAACCGAGATTTGATTTAAGCTGGGTTGCTGTTATAGACATGGTTTCTCCTTGTATTGTACGATTAATCATACAATATTTCGTACTGAATTCAAATGATAATCGTACGCCTGCTGTCTGCTGACACGTGATGAAATCTGGAGTTCGGATACATAATACGCTAAATCTGTTGTAAAGATCCGAATATTAATACTACACATAGTTTAATCATTTTTGTTATACTGATTATTGTTATGCCAGAGAAGAAACCCGTTTATGATGAAAGCGCCGTAAAGACAATGTCCCCGTTGGAGCATATCAGGCTTCGCCCAGGTATGTACATCGGAAGGCTTGGCAACGGCACACATGTGGATGATGGAATATATGTTCTCATGAAGGAGGTCATCGACAACAGCATCGATGAGTTCATCATGGGAGCAGGCAACAGGATCACGATCCGCCTTGAGAACAAGAAGGTCAGTGTCCGCGACCACGGAAGAGGAATCCCCCTCGGAAAGGTCATTGACTGTGTGTCCGAGATCAACACTGGCGCGAAATACAATGACGATGTCTTCCAGTTCAGCGTTGGTCTGAACGGTGTCGGAACCAAGGCTGTCAATGCCCTCTCATCATGGTTCCATGTAAAATCCTTCCGTGAGGGCAGGTTCTTCGAGGCATATTTCGAGCATGGCGTGCTCAAGTCCCAGAACGAGGGCAAGACCGACGAGCCCAACGGGACACTGACTGAGTTTGTCCCGGATGAGGAGATCTTCGGCTCCTACTCGTTCAATGATGACTTCATCACGCAGAGACTGAACAATTACTGCTACCTGAACACAGGCCTGACCCTTGATTACAACAAGAGGATCTTCAAGAGCCAGCACGGGCTTCTTGACCTTCTGGAGAAAGAGGTCCAGGACAACGGCATTTACGAGATAATCCACTACAGGGGGAAGATGATCGAGTTCGCCTTCACCCATACCCGTGAGTTCAGCGGCGAGACCTATTTCTCCTATGTCAACGGACAGTACACAAGCGACGGCGGAACCCATCAGGCGGCGTTCAAGGAAGGTATCCTCGCCGGGGTGAAGGAGTTCTACAAGAAGTCCACATGGGCCCCTCAGGATGTGCGTGAGGGTGTTGTGGGCGCTATTGCCATCAAGGTCCAGACACCGGTGTTCGAGAGCCAGACCAAGAACAAGCTGGGCAACACAGAGGTCCGCATGCCCATCATCAACGAGGTCAAGGAGGCGGTCATAGACTTCCTTCACAAGAACCCCGAGGTGGCACAGCTGCTGAACCAGAAGATCCTGACCAACGAGAACATCCGCAAGAAGCTCTCAGAGGTCAAGAAGATCGCCAAGGAGAACGCCAAGAAGATCTCCATCAACATCCCCAAGCTCAAGGACTGCAAGTTCCATCTGGGACAGACAGGACCTCATGCCGACATGGGAGAGAGGTCAATGATCTTCCTGACAGAGGGTGACTCCGCATCAGGAACGCTCAACACCGCACGTGATGTCATGACCCAGGCGGTCTTCAGCCTCAGGGGAAAACCGCTCAACACCAACGGCATGGCAATGACAGATATGTACAAGAACGCCGAGCTTTACAACGTCATGGCCGCACTTGGCATTGAGAACGGCATTGAGGGCCTGCGTTATTCCAAGGTCATATTCGCGACCGATGCCGATATTGACGGCTATCATATAAGAATTCTGCTTCTCACTTACTTTTTAAGCTATTTTGAGGACCTCATCCACAACGGACGTGTCTGGATTCTGGACACACCGCTCTTCAGGGTCCGCAACAAGAACGTCACCACATACTGCTACTCGGAAGAGGAGCGTGACAACATGATGAAGCAGATCAAGGGATCTGAGGTCACCAGGTTCAAGGGTCTTGGTGAGATATCGGCCAAGGAGTTCGGCCAGTTCATCGGAGAGGACATGAGACTCATTCCTGTCACGATTGACAGTCTTGCCGAAGCCCGCAAGGCCATGAACTTCTACATGGGGAATAACACGCCGGAGAGGCGTGACTTCATCATGGAGAACCTGGTGTAAGGAGGCAGTCAGATGGCGAACGCAAAAGATCTGTTCAGACAGAATTTCATAGAATATGCCTCCTATGTCATCAAGGACAGGGCAATACCTGACATCGAGGACGGACTGAAGCCCGTCCAGAGGCGTATCCTCCACACTATGATCGAGACGGACGACGGACGTTTCAACAAGGTGGCGAACGTTGTGGGATCCACCATGAAGTACCATCCTCATGGAGATGCCTCCATCTACACCGCACTTGTTAACCTGGCCAACTATGACCTTTTCATAGACAAACAGGGAAACTACGGAAACTTCATGACAGGTGACGGACCTGCCGCGGCAAGATACATCGAGTGCCGCCTGCTTCCGTTTGCCAAGAAGGTCCTTTACAACCCCGAGATCACAGAGTATGTGGAGTCCTATGACGGCAGGAACAAGGAGCCTGTCGTGTTCCCGGCAAAGATTCCCGTGGTCCTCATCCAGGGCACAGAGGGTATTGCCGTTGGTATGTCCACCAAAATCCTTCCGCACAATGCGCTTGAGGTCATTGACGCCCAGATAGCTGCCATCCGCGGTGAGGAGTTCCAGCTGTTCCCGGATTTCCCCGGCGGCGGAATAATGGATGTCTCGGATTACCAGGACGGACTGGGGTCTGTGGCGGTCAGGGCAAAGCTCGACACCTCCAATGCCAAGAAGATAATAATCGAGGAGCTTCCGTTCGGCGTTGACAGCGAGAAGATGATCAAGTCGATTGAGGAGGCCATCAAGAAGGGCAGGCTCAAGATCCAGAGCGTCAGCGACTTCACTGCCGACAAGGTCAACATCGAGATCTCGCTTGCCAAGGGCACTTACACCAAGGATGTCGTCGATGCCCTTTACGCCTACACGCTCTGCGAGCAGAAGATCTCCGTCAACTGCCTTGTCATCCGCGACAAGCTCCCGCATGTGTGCACCGTAAGCGATGTGATCCGCTATCATGCCGACCATATCATCGAGGTCTCCAAGAAGGAGCTCGAGGTCCAGAAGGGACACCTGTTTGACAAGCTGCACACAAGGACCCTGGAGCGTATCTTCATCGAGGAGCGCATATACAAGAGAATCGAGCAGAAGAGGACACAGGAGGCTGTTGTCCAGGCAATCAGGACAGGTTTTGAGCCGTACGTCGACCAGCTTGTGCGTGAGATAACCGATGATGACATAGACCACCTCCTGAAGATTCCAATCCGCAGGATCTCTTTGTTCGACATCGAGAAGAACAAGGAGGAGATCGACCAGATCAATGCCGACATCAGGCAGGTCGATTATGACCTGACACACCTTGATGAGTACTCAATCAGGACCCTCAACGGCATTAAGGCCGACCTGGACAACGAGGATCATCAGAGAAAGACCGTTATTGCCGACTTCAACATGGTCGATGTCAGGGATGTGGCCAAGAGGGACTTTGACCTGCGTTATGACGGCATGACCGGATATCTTGGAACCAACGTCAAGACGGGCAACGTCCTGTTCAAGGTCTCCGAGTTCGATAAGATACTCATAATCCAGAAGAACGGAACCTACTACTGCGCCAATGTCTCTGACAGGCTGTTCGTGGGCAAGGATATCTCGTACTGCGGACTTGCGGACAAGGAAAGCCTGGAGGACCTTGTCTTCACGGTCATTTACTTGGACAAGAAGACCAAGGTGACATACATCAAGAGATGCAAGCTCAGCGGATTCATCCTCAATAAGCCTTATGAGCTTCTGCCGGATCCGGAGAACAACTCGCTTAAGAAGCTCTCCGTCCTGCCGAATGCCGAGGTGACAGTGACCTACAAGGGTCCGACAAGGGTCAAGGAGACCACGTTCCTGTTCTCTGACTTCCTGGTCAAGGGTGCAAAGGCCGGCGGCGTGACCATCACGAAGAAGGACATCGCCTCCATACGCATCAAGCCCTGCAAGCTTGTCGAGGGAAGCAAGCCCGAGACTGCCGCATCTGAAGAGGAAGATGATGAGCCTGAGATTGAAACAGTGGCCGAAAGTGGTGCAGAGACACCGGAAACAAAGGTGAAACCTGAGCCTAAGGCCACCAGAAAGCAGTCCGATGACGACATGCCGGGACTTTTCGATGATGTCTGATCTTTCACAGCGCATCCTACATGAGGACAACCACATAATAATCGTGAACAAGCTCCCCGGTGAGATTGTCCAGGCGGACAAGACCGGGGACAGGACCCTGATGGACGATGTGAAGGATTATCTTAAGTACAAGTACAACAAGCCCGGCAATGTGTTCCTGGGGCTGCCGCACAGGCTGGACAGGCCCACCAGCGGTGTTGTTGTCTTTGCCAGGACGGACAAGGCCCTGAGCCGTCTGTCCCAGATGTTCAAGCTGGGCAAGATGGAAAAGCGCTACTGGGCTGTGGTTGACAGACCCCTGACAGAGCCGTCCGGGGAGCTGCGCCATTATATTTATAGAGATACCGTAAAGAACAAGAGCTTTGCCTACAGCAGGCTCTCCGACTGCCGCCTTCCTGAAAGCCGCAGAAGAGAGCTCCAGGAGGCAAGGCTTGAGTACAGGACAATAGAGCAGAGCGAGCGGTACACTCTTCTGGAGATTCATCTTCTTACAGGGCGCCATCACCAGATCAGAGCCCAGCTCGCAGCCTGCGGGGTGCACATCAAAGGAGACCTGAAGTACGGATTCCCACGCTCCAACGAAGACGGCGGAATATGCCTTCACTCCAGGGAGATAAGGTTCATCCATCCTGTGAGCAATACCGAAGTCCATGTCATTGCCCCTGTTCCTGACGACCCGATTTGGACTTACTTTACGTATTCCTAAAAAAATCTTTCTCATATTTAGTGATTTCGCAAACTTGACCTCTTTATTTTACCTAAACAAAAGCAATTAAGTTGACAACTGGCGTAATGGTGCTATTCTGTTTATGCAATTGCCAAACAATTGGAGGAGAATTATGTACAAATTAGATGAGTTCATGGCGGAGCTTGAGAGAAAGAACCCCGCACAGCCGGAGTTCATCCAGGCCGCTAGAGAAGTCATAGCATCAGTCATTGACGTCGTGAACGCCAATCCGCTTTACCTGAAGAACAAGATCCTTGACAGGATTGTAGAGCCGGAGAGAATCATCCAGTTCAGGGTCGAGTGGGAGGATGACAACCACGAGATCCAGGTCAACCGCGGCTGGAGAGTGCAGTACAACAGCGCAATAGGCCCGTACAAGGGCGGACTGAGATTCCATGCCAACGTCACACTCGGAACCCTGAAGTTCCTGGGCTTTGAGCAGATCTTCAAGAACTCCCTCACAACACTGCCTATGGGCGGCGGAAAGGGTGGTTCGGACTTCTCACCGCGCGGAAAGTCAGATGCAGAAATCATGCGCTTCTGCCGCGCCTTCATGACAGAGCTTGAGAAATACATCGGACCTGACACCGATGTTCCTGCCGGAGACCTCGGAGTAGGCGGAAGAGAGATCGGTTACCTCTACGGCACATACCGCAAGATCCGCAACGAGAACACCGGCGTCCTTACCGGAAAAGGCTGGGGCTGGGGCGGAAGCCGTGTCAGACCTGAGGCAACAGGCTTCGGCACAATGTATTTCGCAAATGAGATGCTCAAGGAGAACAACGATGACTTCAAGGGCAAGAGAGTAGCCATCTCCGGTTTCGGCAACGTAGCTTGGGGCGCAGTCACTAAGGCAGCCCAGCTCGGCGCCAAGGTCGTGACCCTCTCCGGTCCTGACGGATACATCCTGGACGAGGAAGGAGTCAACACTCCTGAGAAGATCGCCTACATGCTTGAGCTCAGGGCTTCCAACATGGATGTGATCGAGCCGTACGCAAAGAAGTTCGGTGCCAAGTTCGTCAAAGGCAAAAAGCCTTGGGAGGTCCCTGTTGACATGGCATTCCCATGCGCGCTCCAGAACGAGCTCAACGGAGACGATGCAAAGCTTTTGATCAAGAACGGCGTCAAGTATGTCATTGAGACATCCAACATGGGCTGCACCCCTGAGGCCATTGAGGCCTTCCAGGCCGCACGCATTCCGTTCGCTCCGGGCAAGGCAGCCAACGCAGGCGGCGTAGCGGTCTCCGGTCTTGAGATGAGCCAGAACGCAGAGCACTATTTCTGGTCAGCAGAGGAAGTGGACCAGAAACTCCATGTCATCATGAAGGACATCCACGACAGCTGCGTCAAGGAAGGCAAGTGCCCGGACGGATACATCGACTACGTCAAGGGTGCGAACATCGCCGGCTTCAAGAAGGTTGCCGACGCCATGTGCCAGCAGGGCTTCTGATTAATTGTAGGCTTATATGCGGGACTGCCATACGGTGGTTCCGTTTTTTATGGCTGAGCAATACAATAAAAAACGCAAAAAAGCGGCAAAATTATTGGAAATTACAATAAGAATGTAAAAAAATGAGCTTTTTTATTGTAAAACGCCGGCATTTCGTGATTCTTGAAAGAAGAATCCTTATAATATTTCTAACAGCAGGAGGTGTGTCGGATGCACTACGAGCTTGATGAGACATGGATGCCTTTTTCCTCCCTTATGCTCAAGCATATCTACAATGTGCTTCTGATCTGCTCCGAGTATGACCGCTTCATGCTTGAGGAGGACGGACGTGTGGAGGAGGAGCTCTACAGGGAATACACCTCCCTGGGACTCTCCAATCCTCCAAAGATCACCCATACAAGCAGCGAGGAGAAAGCCCTTGAGCTCCTAAAGACATTCAAGTTCGACCTGGTCATCTCAATGCTGGACCTGGGGACCGACAGGGTCGAGACTTTTGCACAGCAGGTCAAGGAATTCGACCGCAGTCTGCCGTTCATAGCCCTTGCCCCTTCACCGGATCACCGCAAGGCCAAGATCCTGCGAGGAGAGAACTGCCCGTACATAGACTACATGTTCTACTGGATGGGTGACCCGTCAGTGTTCTTCGCAATGACCAAGCTTATCGAGGACAGCATCAATGTCGAGCATGACACAAATGAGGCTGATGTCCAGGTCATAATCTTCGTGGAGGACTCGGTTAGGTTCATATCCACTTATCTTCCTCACATGTACACCCTGCTGATAGAGCAGAACAGGGCAAGCATCAAGGAAGCCCTGAACGAGTGGGGCACCAAGCTCCGAATGCGCGGCCGCCCCAAGATCCTGCTTGCCAGAAGCTACGATGAGGCAATCCGCCTCTATTACCGTTTCAGGCAGAATGTCCTGGGGGTGATAACCGACCTGAAGTTCGATTCCCCATACGGAAGGGAGACCGCAGGTGAGTATCTTATCAAGGAGATAAGGAAGGACAATCCTGACTGTCCGGTGCTTCTTCAGTCCACAGAGTATGAGATAGGTGAGAGGATAGCAAAGGAGAACGGGACCGGTTTCTGCTGGAAGCTCTCACCGGATCACAATGTGTTCTTGGGGGAATACTTCAAGAGCAACTACGATTTCGGGTCCCTGAACATCAGGAATCCGGAGAACGGCGATGTCATTGCATCTGTCTCCACCATGAAGGAGCTTCAGGAGATGATCAAGACCATGCCTCTGGACTCCTTCATCTATCACACCAGGCGAAACGACTTCTCCAGGTGGCTCAGGGCTCAGTCCCTGTACCAGCTTGCATCAAAGCTCAAGCCCATCACACTTAAGAAGGATGCCTCGAATGCCGAGGATACAAGACAGCTGATCTACAGTACCATCAAGGAGTACCGAAAGGAGAGGACCCGTGGAACAATAGCCGAGTTCAAGCGAGATGCCTATGATGAGACCATCTTCTTCGCCAGGATGGGCAACGGATCTCTCGGAGGAAAGGGAAGAGGTCTTGCATTCATAGCCCTTGAGATGAAGGCCGCCGCAATGCGCAAGCGCTATCCCGGAATCTATGTGTCCATCCCAAGGACCGTGGTCATCTCAACTGAGATATTCGACCAGTTCATGAGCCTGAACGGCTTCAAGCCAGGAGACTTCACCGAAAAGAGTGACAATGATGTCCTTGCAAGGATCCTCTCCGGAAAACTTCCCGAGGAGTTTGAGAATGACCTGAGAAAGATAGTGGAGGTCATCACCGTTCCCATGTCTGTCAGATCATCATCTCTTCTGGAGGACAGCCACTACCAGCCGTTCGCAGGTGTCTATCAGACATGTATGATTCCAAACAAGGGCACCGACGAGGAGAGGCTTCAGGATCTTGAGACTGCGGTCAAGACAGTGTGGGCATCTACATATTTCAAGGTGGCGCGTGAGTACCTCAAGAGGACAGGCCATGCCGTTGAGGAGGAGAAGATGGCTGTTGTGCTGCAGCAGGTCACCGGATCCGACCATGAAGGCTACTGGCTTCCGAACATCTCCGGGGTGGCAAGGTCTCTTGATTACTACCCCGTGGGAAGCCGTAAGTCAGAGGACGGCATTGGCATGCTGGCATACGGGCTTGGCAAGACCATCGTGGACGAGGGCGACTGCTTCAGGTTCTGCCCTGCAAAGCCCAAGGTACCAGTAAGCTCAATGACCGGCAGAAGCTCCTCCCAGACGATGTTCTATGCCTTGGACACCAATATGAAATATGACCCGTTCAAGGACCTGGACAACCTTGTCCACCTTGACCTGTCAGAGGCTTCCAGGTGGCCGCAGAGCATGAAGGGGATATTCTCCGTCATGACCCCGTACGGATACCTTTCTGAGAACGCCTCGGACAGCGGCTTCAAGAGCCTGACGTTCAACGGGATAATCAAATATGACATGATTCCGCTTGCCAAGATTGTGGATGATGTCCTTAAGCTGGGCTCAAGCACCATGTCGGAGCCGGTGGAGATCGAGTTCGCCGTGAACCTGGAGCATGCCGAGTGGATAGACTTCTCCATACTGCAGATCAGACCGATATCAGGCAACGACAGGTTTGAGGATGTGGATATCTCACAGAAAGAGATGGAGGAGGCTGCCATCTCATGCACCAAGGTCATGGGAAACGGCAAGGTCAACGGGATTAGGGACATCATCTGCGTTAAGCCGGAATGCTTCAAGCGCCAGGAGATGGTTGATATGGCCGTTGAGCTGGAGAAGCTCAACGACAGCATGGAGGATTCATACGTCCTGGTGGTTGCCGGAAGACTGGGATCCTCTGACAACTGGCTTGGAATTCCATGCGCATGGTCGCAGATCTCCAAGGCCCATGTGATAGTGGAAACAGGACTTGAGGACCTCCAGGCAGAGCCAAGTGAGGGGACTCACTTCTTCCAGAACATGACATCACTGGGATGCATCTACCTTTCGAACAACCCGCTTCTAGGAGACGGCAAGCTGGACTTCCAGGCCATCTCTGAGCTGCCTCTTGTGGAGGAGACAAAGCACTTTGTCCATGTCAGGGCAGAGGAGGATCTTCTGGTCAAGGCAGACGGATTAAGCGGCAAGGCGGTGGTAGGAATCCGAAAGTCGTAATACCTCCGAAAAATATTTTTTCCTCTTTTTCTGAGCCCGAAAAGCCCCTCGGAGGGCTTTTCTTATATCAAACAATCTCAATTGGGTTTTGCTTTGATATTTGATATATATAAAATTTATATAAACACTACTGGTAGTGTAGAGATTTAAAAATCAACGCAACATATATTGCATTGTCGTTTTCGGTATGCTAATCTATGAAGCGTCGCCGGTTTTCACCGGGGCGTTTTTTTAATGCTTTTTCATCAATTAGAGACTAAATAGGGAAAGGTAGCAGCCATGCCAGAGAAAAACAGCCTGAGTCCGCTTGGAAGAAAGATATTCCTTGACAGATACGCAGTGAAGGATGTCAAGAAAGAGACACTTGCAGTAGGTGATCTTGTGGTGGCCGTCAGCAACAGCGCCACGGGCCAGAGAGAGATCGGAAATGTCACCGCCATCAACGGCGATGAGGTCAAGGTCCGCCTTAATGACGGAAGAGATATCACCGCCACCAGAGAGAGCGTGGACAAGCCGCTTGAGACTGAGCCTACCCAGATGCACAAGCGTGTCGCAAGGGGCATTGCCAAGCAGGAGAAGGCGGATGTCCGCGACAAGTGGCAGAAGGAGTTCGAGTGGCTTCTGGATGACTGGAAGTTCGTTCCCGGCGGAAGAATCCTCACAGGCGCCGGCACTGACCAGAACCTGACATACTTCAACTGCTATGTCGTTCCTTCCCCCAAGGACTCAAGAAGCGGCATCATGAAGAGCCTCGGTCACATGACCGAGATCATGAGCCGTGGCGGCGGAGTCGGAATGAACCTCTCATCCCTCAGGGCAAGATATGCCTACGTCAAGGGTGTCAACGGAAGATCATCCGGAGCTGTCTCCTGGGGCGGGCTCTTCAGCTTTGTCACAGGCCTGATCGAGCAGGGCGGATCACGCCGCGGAGCCCTGATGCTGATCCTGGATGTCTGGCATCCGGACATCATGGACTTCATAAATGTAAAGAGAGACCTCTCCAAGATCGTCAACGCGAACATAAGCGTCGGAATCACCGATGACTTCATGGATGCGGTTAAGAACGAC
>CACZJR010000056.1 GCA_902781545.1 uncultured Spirochaetales bacterium
GGAAAGAGAGAGTGCGGCAGGAAGATGAACGTGGGAGTCATCCTCTCCGGCGGTCAGGCCCCCGGAGGACACAACGTCATCTGCGGACTGTATGACGCGCTGAAGAAGTCAAACCCCGAAAGCACCCTCTACGGCTTTCTGGGCGGTCCCAGCGGAATCCTCGAGGACAAGTACATCGTCATGACCGACGAGCTGATCGACGCCTACCGCAACACGGGCGGATTCGACATCATCGGAAGCGGAAGGACCAAGCTGGAGACGACCGAGCAGTTCGAAATCTGCACGAAGGTCTGCCGCAGCCACGGCATCAACGCCGTCGTCATCATCGGCGGAGACGACTCGAACACCAACGCGGCGGTCCTGGCCGAGTACTTCAGGGCCAAGGGCGAGAATATCTGCGTCGTAGGCTGCCCCAAGACCATCGACGGAGACCTGAAGAACGAGTGTATCGAGGCCAGTTTCGGCTTCGACACCGCCGTCAAGACATACTCGGAGCTCATCGGAAACATCGAGCGCGATGCGAACTCGGCCCGCAAGTACTGGCACTTCATCAGGCTCATGGGAAGAAGCGCAAGCCATATCGCACTTGAGTGTGCCCTTCAGACACAGCCGAACATCTGCCTCATCGGTGAGGAGGTCGAGGCCAAGAACCAGAGCATCGAGCAGATCACTAATTACATAGCAGACATCGTTGCCAAACGTTCCGAGAACGGAAATGATTTCGGTGTCATCCTTGTTCCGGAAGGACTGATTGAGTTCGTCCCCTCCCTCAAGGTTCTTATCAGAGAGATCAACGATCTCCTTGCCAGGACAGAAAAAGAGTTCAATGCGATTGAGAATGTGGCCGATAAGATCACATTTGTCGAGGCAAGACTCTCAGCAGAGTCAAAGAAAGTCTTTGACAGCCTTCCGGAGGAGATCAAGGGACAGCTTCTCGCCGACCGTGATCCTCACGGAAACGTCCAGGTCTCAAGGATCGAGACCGAGAAGCTTCTGATCCAGACAGTCACAAAGAGGCTCAAGGAGATGAAGGCCGAAGGTAAGTTCAAGGGCAAGTTCAGCACGCAGAACCACTTCTTCGGGTATGAGGGACGCTGTGCGTTCCCGTCCAACTTCGACTCCGATTACTGCTACAGCCTCGGTTACAATGCCGTCATGCTTATCTCGGCCAACCTCACAGGCTATCTGTCAAGCGTCACCCAGCTCTCAAAGAGCGCGGACCAGTGGCAGGCAGGCGGAATCCCAATCACAATGATGATGAACCTCGAGCAGCGCCACGGCGAGCAGAAGCCTGTCATCAAGAAGGCACTTGTCGAGCTTGACGGTGAGCCGTTCAAGTACTTTGCTGCCAACAGGGATGAATGGGCAGTCGAGACATGCTTCACCTTCCCCGGTGCAATCCAGTACTACGGACCCGCAGAGGTCTGTGACCAGAGCACCATGACACTCAAGCTCGAGCACAAGAACTGATTTTAAAGAATACTTCAAGAGGGCCTCTCCTTCATCGGAAGCGCCCTCTTTTTTTACTTTCAGTTGAAAAACAAAAGAATAGTATATAATCTTGAAGTATATGATGTGGCGATGCATCGAGAGGAAGAAATGAGAAAGTGGGAATTCTTTTCTGACATATACAAGAAATTCAAGACAGACGGAATAACACTGGAGGCTGCAACAACCAAGAACCTGGATGTCGCAGGAGACTTCATCATAAGACAGAACACATTCATCATGGCCATACTCTCCATGCTTATGCTGGCAGTGGACACGTTCTGGCTGGTGCTGAGTCTTTTCATTCACTTTGAGTATTTCAACTTTCCATACTCCATCGGATATGTGATCGGCATTGCAGTGCCGCTTGCCGTCATCTTCTTTGTGCGGTACGGAAAAATGGATGCAAAGCGCCAGCGGGTGCTTACCATACTGTTCCAGTCCGGCATCATATTAAGTGTGCTTCTGTTCAATCCCGTATGGAGACGCAGCGTGATGGATGCCCACGGAATCGGGATTCCGGTCTTATGGCTTATTGCATGCGCATTCATAACCCTGCCCTCCATTACAGACAGCTTCGTGATGATGTCACTGCTTGTGATCTCCACGATAATCCCGAAGTTCGTCGCTCCGAACAGCGGCTACTCTCTTATCGGAAACCTTGTCATAGCCATCTGCGCCGTGACCGCATATTTCGGATTCAGGGCCAACACCTTCCGTTGCGCCCGCCTTGTCGGACGCCTTGCAGACACCTCATATCTGGACTTCCAGACAAAGGTCCTGAACAGAAAGGCCCTGAATGAGTATCTCACATCCATCGGAAACCGTGAGATCAGCAACATCGGTGTCATGATGTACGACATCGATGACTTCAAGAAGTACAATGACGAGTACTCACACAAGAAAGGCGATGAGATTCTCTCAATCATAGCCGAGGCCGCATCAGGATTCCTCTCAGATGAGAATGCCAAGGTCTTCAGATATAACGGCGGTGAATTTGTGGCCATCATGGAGAATGTGACCGAGGAGAGACTTCTCAAGACCGCCATCAAGGTCAAGGATATCGTGGAGAACCTCCATATCGAACGCAAGGATGACTCCATCAGGCCATATGTCACCATCACAATCGGCTGTACCCTGGCAGACAGGGATAATGCCATAAACGGAGATGTCATCGGAGAAGCCGATACCCAGCTGTTCATCGGAAAGCGCGGAGCCAAGAACTGTGTCGTCTTCAAGGGCCGCATCTTTGTGGCTGAAGGTGAGATCTCAATGGCCCAGCAGCCCACTCATTACACTGAATGCGTAGCTAAGGCAATCAACGAGGCGATCTCAAAGAAAGAGCTCAGGGCATTCTATCAGCCTCTGTTTGAGACAACCACACACAGGCTTGTCGGAGCCGAGGCCCTCTCCAGATGGGTCAAGCAAGACGGCACGGTCATTCTCCCTGCGGAGTTCATCCCGGAGCTTGAGAAGGACAGCTCGATCCTTGCAATTGACTGGTACATGTTCGAGGAAGTCTGCCAGATGCTCAAGCGCCAGAAGACCATGGGAGTCCCGCAGGTACGCATCTCAGTCAACTTCTCAAGGATGCACGTTCTGTATGAGAGAAGCATCGAGAAACGCCTGTGTGAGATCGCAGACTCATACGGTGTGCCTCATGAGCTGATTGAGATAGAGATCACCGAGTCCGCGTACATCCATCTTCCCAACATAATCGAGCCTTTTGTGCGCAACATCAGGGCCCAGGGCTTTGCCATTGCCGTAGATGATTTCGGAAGCGGAGCATCATCGCTTGAGTTCATCAAGAGCGTCGATGTGGACACGCTGAAGATCGACAAGTCACTCATCAGCTCCAACTGCACGGATGAGAAAGAGCGCGTCCTGCTCGAGTCAGTCGTTTTCCTGGCACACAGGCTTCAGCTCAACTCTGTCGCCGAGGGTGTTGAGACCATGGAGCAGATGGGATTCCTCAAGACACTCGGAGTCAACCAGATCCAGGGATTCCTCTTCTCTATGCCGCTCTCTGAGGATGATTTCATAGCAGCCTGCGGAAAAGAGGCCGGAATCCTGACAGAGGCCCCATCAAACGAGAATCTCTCTAGACCTTCGACAGTCCAGATGCTCATGGATACGGTCTTCAAGGAGTATCCTGTTGTCCTGATGTCAAATCTCACCAGAAACAGCTACTACACGATGACTTATGAGAGTTTCACGGACTTCAACTACACACGTGCCGGTGCCCTGACCGATCTCATGGATGAGATTTGCTCAACCCTTGATCCTGCCGAGATTGAGTCCTTCAGGTCCACATTCGACCTGGCGAACCAGTTCAAGTGCTATGAGCGCGGTGATGAGAAGATCAGCTTCACCTGCAGGATCCACGGGAAGGATGACACCAATTACAAGAAAGTCGATACCACAAGCTATTTCATCAAAGAGAAAGGAAATGATGATCTTCTGGTCATAACATTCTGCTCAGGCAGACTGATGTGATTGAATCAGAACTCCGCAGTGTAGATCGGGCTCGGCTCTTCCAGATGTGAGCCGTTCATGATGTTGTAGTCAAGGTTCTTGAAGAGGTTGTCCCTCTTCTCTGCCTTGACCAGCCACTCTGTGTTCACGGCGTTCTTGCACATATTGTCGTACACGAGATTCACGTTCTGGATATGACCCTCAAGACGCTTCACGGCGTATTCGGCATTTGTCTGGTTGTGGATTATGAAAGGCCAGTCACTTGCCATCAGGAGCAATGTCTCCCTTGCGGCCTGATTGAGGAATCTCTGCTTCAGGCTCTTCTGTGCAGGGAAACGCTCGGCAAGCTCGGTCATCCTCTCGATTGCCTTGAAGATGTGCCTGTAATACTTTGCGTTGGTTGAGCCGTCAACCCAGACAGAAGAATAACCGCCTACTCCCCAGCTTGAGAGTGCAGGACGCAGTGTCTGCACATCAGTCTTGGAGCTTATGAAGTCAACCGGAGTTATGAGCTCGAACTCATCATCTGCGGCTACCAGGCGGATAAGGTCGTCAAGCCATTTGACGCCCTCAAACCACCAGTGGCCGAAAAGCTCGGCATCGAAACTGACAGTGTAGACAGGCTCCATGTCCAGCACATCAAGCATGCTGCGTGTCCTGCAGCTTACGTTGTACAGGAAGTTTCTTGCATGGGCCATAGCCTTGGCCTCTGCCTTGGCCCTGTCATAGACGCTTTTCTCCGCTGTCTTTCCTGTGACCGCACAGTACTTGTAGCCGGTGAATGAACGGACCTCGGGCTCATGCACATATGGCCTGATGTAATCCATGGGAAGGTCAAAGCCGATGTCACGGTAGAAATCGCGGTAATCGGTGTCTGTCGGATATCCTTCTGTGTCTGACCACACAAGGCTGCAGAATCTCTCGTCCCTGATGAAGCAGTACAGGCCGTTCGGGCATCTTACAGGGCTGTAGGCCCCGCGCTCAGGCCTGTCCGGAGACAGTGCCAGCGCATGCGATGCAAGGCTGACCCACCTGATGTTATGGCGCTTGAGATAGTTCTCAAGCCCCGGATAATAACCGCACTCAGGAAGCCAGAAACCCTCTGACATCTTGTCGAAGTTCCTGCTGTGCTCAAGCACACCTGTCTCAATCTGTGCGTTGACAGCGATAGGATAGTCCTTGAAGACAGGAAGATATGAGTGTGTGGCTGTTGTTGTGATCAGCTCAAGATAACCGTCATTTGAAAGCTTATTGAAGGCATTCAGTATCCTGCCATGGCAGTACTCGTTGTAGAAAGTCCTGTTTGCAATCAGCTCATCCCTGTAATAGGTTGCAAGGGCACATCTCTGGCTGTCACCTGAAAGCCTTGCTATCTCCTTGTCTCCAAGCTCGATATGCTCGTCCAGATAAGTGCAGAAACGCTCGTTGAGAAGATCATCGGAGAGCATTGAGCACAGAGTCGGACTGAGTGAGAATGTGAGCCTGAACGGGACTTTGTCATCCTTGAGCTTGAACATCATCCTCAGAAGAGGAAGATAGGACTCGTTCATGACCTCATAAAGCCAGTCCTCCTCAAGGAATTTCGGATACTCCGGATGCCTGACAAAAGGCATATGTGCATTGAAAATAAAATTGATCCTGCTCTTCATCATGCATCTGCCTCCTGACTCTGACCTTTATTCAGCATCTCGACTATATCAATCAGCTGTCTGTTGGGGATGACTGTACCGTCCATCATGATGAGGGATGAGAACACGGCCCTGAAGACAGAATCCTTCTCAAGCTCCTCAGGATGGGTGGAGAACCAGCTCTGTGTGGTCTCAAGGCATGTGCTTGTGCAGATAACAGACTCTTTCTCGTCAACAACAGAGACAAGTGAGACCTTGTACTTGAACCCCGGATATGGGAGCTCGACCGTCCAGCTTGTGTCTGAGAGAGATACGTCAATGTCATACTCGGCGACTTTCCTGTCATCCGCTGAGAGACGTGTGTTGCGCAGGATAAGGCTTGCCCCGCTCTCCTCCAGCTCTGAGAACTGCTGGGGTGAGAGGCTCCAGAAGACATATGCCCAGTTGAAATCCTTCAGGATCAAATGGATGGAGGTGTCATTATATGACTCCGGCAGGCTCTCCACTCCAGGCAGAGAAAGAACATTGTCAGACTGCACGTCTGTCAGTGTGTTCACGAACTTCTTCTTGGAGCTTCCGGTAATACCGTCAAGTGTCCTGTCGTCATCCTCATCATACAGGTGCTCAAGACCCTCTATGAGCTCTTCCCTTGAAAGTGTGTCCCAATCCTCAAGATCCTCCTGCTGGGCGATATTGCGCAGCTCAGTATCTGAGAGGCTGTCAATACTAATAAGTACCATTTCTTCCCTCTAAGACTGAATTATAGAGGAACAGAGGGTTTTAATCAATGATTCCGGGCCCCGGCACCATGCTCAGACCTGGCTCAGGAGGTTCCTGGCATGGGAGAGAGAGACCTGGCTCTCCTCCCCGCTCAGCATCCTTGCAATCTCGTGGACCCTGTCCTCTCCGGAGACCTGTCTAAGATGCGTGAATGTACGCCCTCCGGAGACAGTCTTGCTGACCACCATCTGAGTGTCTGCGATGCTGGCGATGCTTGCAAGATGCGTTATGGCTATGACCTGCTTTGTCCTGGACAGGTCCCTGATGCATCTTGCAAGGCTCAGGGCAACGGAGCCCCCGATGCCGGAGTCAACCTCATCAAACACCTGAGTCTGGATGCTGTCAGCCTTGGAGAGAACCGTCTTGAGGGCAAGCATGACACGGCTGAGCTCACCGCCTGAGGCGATCTCCTTGATCGGCTTGACCGGCTCTCCAGGATTGGCGCTGATCATGAACGAGACAAGGTCAGAGCCATGGGATCCGGCCTTGGCTTCAGAGATGTCTATCTTGAAGGTCGCATTGGGCATGCCAAGAGTCCTGAGGACATCTTCGATACTCTTCTGAAGGGTCATAGCACTCTTTTTTCTAGCATTACTTAGCTTTTGGGCAATCACATCATAATCATGGATTGCCTTGTCCAAGGCCTTCTGGCACTTGTCGAGATGCTCCTCGAAGTTCTGTGTGACATCAAGAGTCTCTCTGGCCTTCTCGGCGAATGTCAGAACATCATTGAGTGTCGGACCGTATTTCCTCTTAAGCTTCTGCAGGGCTGCAAGCCTGTCCTGCATTCCGTTGACAGTGTCCTCAGAGTATTCCACGGATGAGAGGTATTCCTTAAGTCCCGAGGCAATGTCATCGGTCTCTATCCGCGCACTCTCAAGCCTTGCAGTGAAATCCGACAGGGCTGAATCGACCTTTGAGGCTTTTGAAACCGATGAGAGGGCATCATAGATTCCTGTACGGACATCCCGTAACCTGTCAGTGCATAGGGTCACGTTCTCATAGATGGACTCGAACTGGCCAAGGACCCTGACCCGCTCCTTGAGCTCCTCATCCTCCCCGGGGACAGGTTTCGCATTCTCTATCTCCTCAAGGGCGAACTGCAGATAGTCCTGCTGCCTTCTGCCCTCCTCAAGTCTGCGCTCCAGATCCTCCTTGTCATGGGAAAGCGTTCCGATCAGCCTGAATGCATCCGTGCACTCGGAAAGAAGAGCCTCGTTGTGGGAATAAGAGTCAAGGATCCTTCTCTGCCTGTCATTGAGAAGAAGGCTCTGATGCTCGCTCTGACCGTGCATGTCTATCAGACTCTCCGCAAGGGTGCACAGGTCCTGACGAGAGAACACCTGTCCCTGAACATGGATGAGGGACCTTCCTCCGTTTGCCTTGACGGTGCGCCTGATGTATAGGGCTCCGTCTTCCGGCTCAACCCCACGCTCTGAGAGCCAAGGAAGAATCTCATGTCCGTCAGGTACGGACAGGACGGCATCAATGACTATCTCCTCGGTTCCGGTCCTGACCGCCGAGGTATCGGCTTTCTCACCCATCAGGAGACCAAGGGCACCGAGTATGATCGACTTACCTGAGCCGGTCTCTCCGGTGATGACATTGAAGCCTTCTGAGAAATCAACACAGAGGTTCTCGATAAGGGCGAAGTTCCGTATCTCCAGGTGCTCAAGCATTGAAGCCTCCGGCCCATCCCAGCTTATCCCTGAGGACCTCTATGAACTTCCTGGAGGAGTTCTCGACGAACAATGCCCTGCTCTTTCCCTTTCTCACTGAAACGGTGTCCCCTTCCATCACAGAGAAGACCTCATGACCGTCACAGGTCAGTGAAAGGTCGGTGTTCTGTGATGGAAGAACTATCTCAATTACAGAGTCCTCTCCTACAACAAGAGGCCTGACGCCCATTGTGAAAGGACATATCGGATTGATTATCACTGCGTCCAGGGAGGCATCGAGTATCGGTCCTCCGGCGGCAAGACTGTATGCGGTGGACCCTGTGGGTGTGGCTATGATTATTCCGTCACCCTTGAGTTTTGCAGCGAATGTTCCATTGACAACAAGCTCCATCCTGGCCATCCTGGCGTGAGAGATGGCAGAGACCGTGACATCATTCAGGGAGCTGGAGCTGAACACCTCATTGCCTTTCCTGGTGACACTCACATCCAGCATCATCTTGGAAAGGACACCGGATCTGCCTACGGCATAGTCATTGAAAACACGCTCGAAATCATCTGCTGCGGTGTCCGCTATGTAACCGAAAGTGCCGAAATTCACTGCAAGAATCGGGATTCCACGGCCTTTGAGAAGTCCTGCACAGGTAAGAACGGTTCCGTCACCTCCAAGGGAGACGGCAAGGTCACACTCTGGCACATCAAGTGAGAGATCATCCTCAGAGGATGAGAGCCTGACAAGACAGCTTTCAATGCCCTTCTGGCTGAAGAAAGCAGTAAGGCGGGAGAACATGTCATCCACGTTTCTTTTGCCTGGGTTTCCCAGTATCACAACCTTCCGGATATGTTTCTCAGTCATAAAGCCTCCGAAAACATGGTCAGGGAAGATGAGCAATCACCTTTGAAATGCTCTCGATCTCACTCGGGCGCAGGAAAGTGTAAAGCGGGAATCCCACTGCCCTGTAATAGAAACTGGCCGCGACAGGCACATTCTCAAACGGATCACCCTCATAATCCTTGATAAGGCAATCGGAGAAGGCCATCTGAACCGGCACATCATATTTGGCTGCGAACTTGACTGTCTCATCAGGCTTGGAGTCAAGCTGAATGGCAAAACCGCTTGCATTAGGCTCCAGATCCAGCAGGTTAAGACCGTACTGTTTGTAGCGGGTCTTTGACAGCGACTGCTGGAACACCTTCAGGATATCACGCCTCTTCTCGCTGTTCTCAGCAAGATTGGCAAGCTGAACCATTCCAAGAGCTGCATTCATGTCAGGCATTCGCAGGTATTTGGAAGGCCTTCTCCCTCTCAGGGAGTTGACATACTCTCCCCGGACGGCCATCACTGCCCCTCCGGCAGCGGAGACAACACTGTCCTCCTCAAAGGCGCAGACAACAATCTGACCGACAGAACCGGCACAGAGCTCATCCTTCACATGGGATCCGATGCTCTCACTGATATCCTCAATCACCTTAAGGCCGCTGAAATCACAGCTCTCCACAAAGGTAGTCTGCTCATTATACTTTGCAGGCAATGTCCCGTAATTCTCATAAAGCAGAAGAATGTCAGCATCACTCTGGGCAATCAGGGCCTCGTCAACGCATCCGTTATCGCGGTTGATGTCAACCATTACCATCTCGGCGCCGACAGAATGAATAACATCCCTGTACACTGCAGGAGAAAGCGGAGAAACCGCAACCCTTGTGCCCTTCTGCGCTCCCATGAGCCTGAGGGCCTGGGCAAGGCACTCCGGATAAGTTCTGAAAGCCACACCAGATGTAGCCTTGACCGTGTCACAGAAAAGCTGAACAAAGGCTTTGGCCCTTTCTCCGGGGCCTATCTTCTCATTGACCATGGTCTGCAGGACACTGTCCATGTCGCGTCTCTTAAGTGTGGGCTTATAGAACTGAATCATAACACTAAGAATATTAATCAAGATTCCTTTTTTTAGCAACGTGTTGTAAAATGGGAGATTGTAGGGCTTCTGCCCATCCAGGAGAAAGAAAATGCTTAAACTCAACAAGAAGAGAACATTCCTCATCGGATTTGCCTTCTTCGGGATACTGCTGCTCTGGCAGGTCTATGACTCATGGTGTCCCACACTTCTTACCGAAATCATCAAGACCAAGCTCGGCACGGCAGATGAGCTTGAGGTCCAGTGGCTTGTCGGTATAATCATGGCATGCGATAACCTCGCCGCCCTGATCCTCCTCCCGATCTTCGGAAGCCTCTCGGACAAGACGCACACCAGAATCGGAAAGAGAATGCCGTACATTCTTGGGGGAACCTTCGTATCAGCAATCGCCTTCCCTTTCATCCCGCTCTTCTTCCACCTCAACAAGATTGGCGCGATGATCTCAATGATGGCTATAGTCCTTCTTTTCATGATGATGTACCGCAATCCGGCTGTCGCACTCATGCCGGATATCACACCTAAGCCTCTCAGGGCAAAGGCAAACGGAATCATCAACATCATGGGTTATTTCGGCGGAGCTTTCGCAACAGTCCTCGGAATGGTGTTCGTTCTCTCCAAGTATCTCAAGGGTGAGCACAACCTCATGACTATTGAGCTCCCGTTCGTGATCGCATCCGTCCTGATGGTCATCTCAGCCCTTGTGCTGTTCTTCACGGTCAGGGAGAACAAGATCGAGGAAGAGATCAAGGACGAGCTTGAGGAAGGCGAGCGAATGGCCGCCATTGCCGATCCTGTCGATGACAACAAGCCGATGTCAAAGGCCAACAGGATCATGCTTTTCGCGATCCTCGGTGCAGAGTTCCTCTGGTTCATGTCTGACAATGCCCTTGGAACATACCTGAACAACTATGTCTTCTACGCAATGGGCGCCGCCACAAGCAACACATCAATGATGGTCATCGCCGGAGGTCTTGCCTCCGTCATAGGATTCGCCACAGCCGGTTTCATAGCGGACAAGATCGGAAGGAAATGGACGATCTCCGCAGGTCTCAGCCTCACGGTCCTTGGCCTGATCCTCATGTGCTTCATCAAGGCAAGCACAACTGTCCTGGACAGCGGCCTCAAGGCATTCCCGAAGCTTCTGCTTGTTGTATGGATCATCAAGGGCTATGGAATGGCACTGGTGCACAACTGCTCCTTCCCGATGGTCGTAGAGCTCTGCTCCTCCAAGAAGATCGGTAAGTTCACAGGATACTACTATGCATCAAGCATGGCCGCACAGACAGTCACTCCTGTCCTGCTCGGTCTGATCCTCAGGGCAAGCGGAGCGTGGCGTGTGCTTCCGATTTATGCCACAATCCTCACAATCGCCAGCTGCCTTGTCTTCACATCATGTGTCAAGAACATCAAGGCAAAGAAGATGGCCAACGCAAAGGGCCTGGAGGCACTTGCCAACGAAGACTGACAAATGTCCTTTAACGCAAAAAGCGGAGCATCACACTGCTCCGCTTTTTTATACCCACATAGTATCCCGGATGAAAAAGTTCAGCCTAAACATTGTTTAGGAGGCCTGAAAATTTGAAGAGTTCAATTTTTCAGGCATGTAAACCCGGGTTTAGTTTGAACTTTCCACAAAGGGGGATGCCGCCCAGCGCCCCGCGCATGCGTCAGGGCATAAAAAATATACTGACCATGCAAGTCGAGAGATTTGCAGACAGGAAGGTTTTTCGATGCTAGTCTTGACTTGACGGAGTCAGGAGCCGGTGGCCTGCGATGGTCTTTTGTGAAGCATGGACTTCTTATAAAAAATTACACAGCAGCCGGCCATCGAAGTACCTTGTGAGGCCTCTCCGGGTGCCTTGCACCTGGAGTCGACCTCGAAAATAAAACTGAGAACATTGAAACAGCCGAATGACGCCTTCCTGCACTTCCGTCAAACAAAGAACAGGAGGTGTGCCTATGGGGAACACACAACGGAAGTGGTCCAGGATAATCGGTCTGGATCTCTCGAAGCAGACGTTCAAGGGCTGCATACTCAGCGGAGAGAATTTCACCGACAGGGAGATGTTCGAAGGGAGTATGGGCCAGGACAGCGGAGGCTACGGACTCATCAGGTCAAGGATCAGAGCCGGGGACATAGTCCTGATGGAGGCCGGAAGCTCAACCTTCAACCTGGCCAGATACCTGATCAGGGAATCCTCGGCTGAACGGATAGTGGTCCTGAATCCTGCGAACCTCAGAATCATCTGGGACTCGATGAGGAAGACGGACAAGTCGGATGCGGTGAAGATCGCCTGCATTGCCAGGGACATGAGGCCGGAGGCATGGCCGACGGTGCCGGTGCCCTCCGCACAGGAGCAGGCGGAGAGGTCTGTGATCACACAGCATGTGTTCCTGAGAAAGCAGGAGACGCAGCTGTTCAACAGGCTCTTCGCACTCTACAACAGTCTGGGATACCCTGACATTGACAAGGCAAGGCTCAAGGAGGACCCCGACTACAGGGTCGAGTTGGCAGAGGAGCTGCTCTCTGTATCAGATCTTTCTTTCCCTCATCAACGGGATGATGCTCAATGACCAGATAAACCTGGTCCAGCTCCAGCTGGAGAACCACGAGGATAGGCTGAGGCAGATCTGTCTGGACCATCCGCGGCAGGCCCTTGCATGGCTTTCAATTCCCGGGATCGGACTTGTGAACGCGGCGACTCTGATTGCCTACGTCGGGGATGGGTCAAGGTTCTCCAAGGCAGACCAGCTGCTCAACTACGCAGGGATGGTGCCGAGACTGGACCAGAGCGGGACTGTGGACAGACATGGGAAGATAACGAAACGTGGTTGCTCTGCAATCAGGCGGAATGTCATCCAGGGGGCCCAGGTCCTGATGAAGATGAAGGTACAATGTCCCTTGACGAGATTTGCCTACAGGAAGATGCAGCAATGCCCGTTCAAAGGCAAGGTCGCTGTGGCTGTTGCGACACATATGCTGAGAACCGGACTGGTGATGCTCCACCATGACAACGCCCTCTACGTTGCGGCGGTCGATGACAACTATGAGAAACTCAGGAGGAAACTGGCTGAATATAAAGTAAAAGCTCTTGCCAACTACCTACCAAAGTAACGCAAGAGCTTTCAATCAATTGTCTCAAAGTTGAACCTTTGTACTCAAAGGTTAACCCGATATATCCTAATAATCAAGATTTATGTTCTATCAAACTTCTTCTTGACTTGCATGGACAAATAAAAAGACCTGGCGGCTACCTACTCTCCCGCATTGCTGCAGTACCATCGGCGTGAGAGCGCTTGACTTCCGTGTTCGGGATGGGAACGGGTATTTCCAC
>CACZJR010000057.1 GCA_902781545.1 uncultured Spirochaetales bacterium
CGAAAGGCCCTTGAGAGAAGGATCCTTGATGAGTCAAAGGACATCCGCGATAAATACATCGATGTCCCCTACACCACGGACTTCGCGGTCCTGTTCCTGCCCATCGAGGGCCTTTATGCTGAGATTCTCTCAATACCGGGCCTTCAGGACCGCATCCAGCGTGAGTTCCATGTGATGATCGCAGGCCCTGCGACCCTGGCAAGCCTTCTCAACAGCCTCCAGATGGGCTTCAGGACCCTTGCAATCGAGAAGAAGAGCTCAGAGGTCTGGCATGTGCTTGGCGAGGTCAAGACAGAATACGGCAAGTTCGGAATTGTGCTGGATTCAGTGAAGAAGAAACTCTCATCCGCAAGCAACGAGATAGACAACGCCTTCACACGCCACCGCGCCATGGGCCGCAAGCTTCGTGATGTTGAGGCCGTGGAGACAGATTCCGATGTCACCGCACTTGAGCTTGAAGGTCCCTCAGATCAGGAGACATGACAGAGGAAGAACTGTAGAAATCTGATTCCTTGAGAACAGAAGGTCATACCTGTCTTCAGTCAAACAGCTGGCATGATCTGAGGATTCAGGAAATAACCCGTCTTAGGCCCCTTGTCTCCATCAGGGACAAGATATCCGATCATGACCAAATGGTGTATGTCCCTCTGTGCGGCCGCAGTTGAGCATTTTGTCATCTTTGCCCATTTCTCGGTGGAGAGCTTCCCGAAGAAGGAGCCGTCTGCGAGCTTATAAAGCATGGATAACTCCCTTGAGTTGAATAATGAGGGATCAAGGCTCCTCATGAAACTTGTAAGCCTCATCACCTTCCTCAATGTCTCAACTGCATCGATCTGGGCCTTTACCATGATTTCCAGGTTCCATAAAATCCAAGACGTTATGTCCAGGCTTTCATTCTGAGCACTGATCTCATTGATCTTTGTGTAATAGTCTTTTCTGTTAGCCAAAATCAATGATGATATGCTGTAGGTTCTTAATGCAGAACCGGAATTATCTGAGAGAAGATAATCCGCTATTGCCCTGGATATCCTTCCGTTCCCATCCTCGTAAGGGTGAATGATCACAAACCACAAAGCAGCTATTGCACTCTTTATTGCTGCATTTGTTTCATTTTCAGATCGGACAAAACACAGGAACTTGTCCATCTCTTCCCTGACTCTCTCAAAAGGAACGGCCGTATATACAACCTCAGGTCCCTTTCCAGACCATTTGAGAATGTATTCCGGTCCTTTTCTGTAGTCTCCAATCGTCTTCGGCTTTCTTCCTGTATAATTCTCGAAAAGGCTCTTGTTCCAGCCATCGATCCTGTCTTTTGTCAAAGGGGCTCTGTTCTCAATCGCATCAACGGCAACACTGGAAACCGAATCCGCATACGCATCGGTTTTTCCTTTTTCCGGCATAGTTGCGTCCAGCCGTTTTGAGACCGACGAGAATACTGACTCATAACTGATGTTCTCGCCTTCAATCCCCTGACTTGCAACAATCTCATCAGCGATTGATTTCACATGGATCTGTTGCCGTGTTTTCTCATCCAGAATACTGAAGACAGCATCTGTTTTTTTCTTTTCCTCAAGAAAAACGCTATATGCCCTGTCAACTTCTTCCTTGTCATACGAATAGGAAGGCCATTCCGGATTTTGCCATATGAAAGCCATGCAGCACCTCTGGATTAACATTATCAGTCATTTTTGACGGTGTAAATACTTATCACATCATTTTTGATTGGATATAGGGAAATCAAGTCAAAAATGATGTAATGAGAGGTCTTTTTTAGGAGCTTTCACTTATGCCGCAAACCCAAACTCAGAGAAGCCTGGATGGAAACTGTTTGCAGATTCTCTCACATGGTCTGTTCAAATAAAGAGAAGACATATAACGGAGATTCTCCGTACAATCCCGTCTCGTCGTCCTCAATAAGCCTGATAAGGTCTGAACCATAAAGCAAATTCCGTGCGTCTTTCAGTGGGATTCTCTCCTTCTGTGCAATCATCTCCACAACTTTTGAAATCAGAATGGTCTTTGAAAGAACATGATTCATTTTCTCAGCCCATCCGTGCTTTCAGATAATCATTCAGATACACAGTAGACATTCCATGCAGGTCCTCATAGTCTGATTCAAGCTCATCAAGGATGCCTTTTCTTTCCATTTCCTTATAGATTACATCACTTCTGCTTCCGGAGAATAAGGCATATTGTTCCACACACATGATTATGAATCTGTTGATTTTCTTTGACAAAACGGTATTGGCTCTTGTTGCCCTGGCCCTCTCATTCTCGAGTGAACTCTGATTCTCGACAGTCATTCTCAATCCAAGGACATCCATTACCCGTAGAAGAGATGAAAGCGAGCAATTGCCCTCTCCTTTCTCAATAGACCATAACGTCACCCTGGAGATACCTGCTTTCCGGGCGACATCATCCATTCTGAGATTCTGAGCCAGTCTATTTTCCTTGATCATTTTCCCAAGCCAGAACAATTGCTCCATACCTAAATAATTAACTGCTCTAGAAGATAATGTCAATTATTTTTAACATAGACTTTGAAAAGATGTGCCCTCCATCAGTACTATTATTGATTCGCACACATTCGGACACATTCTGTCGACTTGTGTCCGAATCGAGGATTGTCTTTAGATATTATGCTTTTCTCATCCCACCATCGGCACTGTGACAGATCCGTCAGGCATGAAGACGACCTTGCTCTTTGGACCGTATTTGGCTATGGCATCATCTATTGCCTTCTGTAGGTCATGAACCGGTGTTATGAATATGCTCCGGAGCTTGTCATCATCAATGGCGGAGTAAGCCTCGACCGTGGCCCACTTGAACACCTCTGCCATCTTAGCGGCCTTATGATAGCCCAGCTTGAAGCCTTCAGCTATTTTCTTAAGCACTTCATCTGGAGTTGAGGCACTGGAAAGAAGTCTGACAAAAGCTTCTCCACCAATACCTTCCCTGCAGGCACTGACCAGGATCATTGTCCCGCCATCCTTGAGGGCAAGCTTGGCGTTGTCTATCGCCTTCTGGCTCTGGTAGAGGTCCACATCCATCGGATAAGGGGCAACAGTGACAACAATGTCAGCTTTTTCCTTAAGCGGTGCGGTGAAGATTCTGTCAGCTGCCTTGACTGCATCATTGAATGAGACGGTGATGTCACCTGCGGTCACAGTGTCTATCTCGTGGTTCCTGTCCAGGACTGTCATGATGGAATAGACAGGGCACTTGACCAGTGTCATAGCCTCCATCAGGTCATCATGAACCGGATTACCCTCAAGGGCCAGGGTCTTGGCCTCCGGGGAAAGGGCCATCTTGTGGTTGTGCTCGATTGATGAGTAAGCCGCGACTCCCGGGAGGAAGGCCTTTCTTCCTCCGGTATAGCCTGCAAAGTAATGGGGCTCAACAGAACCAATGACAATGACCTTGGCGGCCTGTCTCACGAGCTTGTTCAGATAGAGCTCTGTCCCACGGCTTGTTTTTCCGTAGTAATCCATGTCATCCATGGCATGGCAGTCATGGACAAAGACACGGTCCTTGAAGACCTTGTACCATGAGCCGAATATGAAGTCATACTCGCTCTCATAAGGGGCCCTGTGGCTGCCGGTCGCAATCAGGAAGGAGACATCCTCTTTCTCAAGGGCAGGCCCTATTGCATCCATCACAAACCTTGTGGGAGTCGGCCTTGTCCCGTCATTCACAATCACGAGGACATTTCCGGGAAGAGAAAGGAACCTCTCAAAGGAGCCCTTGATGGCCTCTTTGGTGATTTCCGCGGCATTCTTCGGTCCTTTGCCGGTTTTCTCATCATTAAGCTTGAGAATGGCACCGAAATGCTCCGGTGCCACCTCAACTGAGAGTCTCTTCTGATTGTAGCTCAGTTCAATTTTCATCAGTACTTCCTTGCGTCCTTGACGTGCTCGAGATGATCTTCATATGCGGTCAGGTTCCTCGGGTTCTCAGAGGCCTGGGTGTCTCCGCACCTCCACCAGGAGCCGTAGCCTTCTGTCATTGATTTTGGCATAACCCGGATGTCAAAGACAACAGGTCTGTCCTTGATTCTCCTTGCTCCGTTCATGGCCTTCTTCAGGTCATCCATCGTCCTGATCACATAGGACTTGCAGCCATATGCCTCTCCAATCTTGGCAAAATCCACTGGCATGAAGACTCCGGAATGCTTTCCGTCTTCACCACGGAACCTCAGCTCCGTACAGAGCGTGTCGTTTCCATGGCCCACCTGCAGATTGTTGATGCAGCCGAAGCTTGCGTTGTTGAATACGCACACTATGATCTTCTTGTGCTCCTGGACCGCAGTCAGGAGCTCAGAGTGGAGCATTATGAAGCTCCCGTCTCCGACCATGGAGTAGACATCATGGTCATCACCGATGGCATATTTGACTCCGAGGGCTCCGGATATCTCATAGCCCATACAGGAGTAGCCGTACTCCATGTTGTAGGAGTCAAGGCTTCTTGCGCACCACATCCTCTGCATGTCACCCGGAAGAGAGCCTGCAGAGCCTATCGCCACATCGTCCTTGTCCATCATCAGGTTGATGGCACCAAGGACCGTGGTCTGTGCAAGAGAGGACTGCATGTCTTTGACAAAGCGGCGCGCACTCTGTGCGTTGGCATCGTTGACCTCAGGGACATAGGAGTCTGAGAAAGTGATGCTTCTGAGCCTGTCCAGCTCCTTGAACCACTTCTCCCTTGCCTTCTCTATCTGACCGGTATAAGGGGCCTTGTATCCGCCAAGGGCCTTGAGCAGTACAGGAAGGGCCTTCTTTGCATCGGCCACAACAGGGACAGCGTCCATCTTTAAGGCCTGGAACTCAGACACATTGATGTTCACAAAGCGTGCGGTGTCCTTGAACAGCCACTTTGATGATGTCGTGAAGTCCGTGTACCTTGTGCCTACTCCTATGATGACATCTGCCTCCTTTGCAATCTCATTGGCGCCCGAGCACCCCGTGACCCCTATTCCGCCGAGATTCAGCGGATGGTCATAAAGGACTGCGCCCTTACCGGCCTGAGTCTCTCCGAACGGAATGCCTGTCTTCTCGGCGAACTGCCTGAACTCCTTGTGGGCCTCCGAGTAACGGACTCCGCCTCCGCAGATCAGAAGCGGCCTCTTGGCACTCTTGATCACTGCAGCGGCCTCGGCAATCGCCTCCTCATCGGCTACGCGTCTTGCAAGGCGGTGGACCCTCTTCTGGAAGAAGGAGACAGGATAATCATAGGCCTCGCCCTCAACGTCTTGAGGGATTGCGATGCACACGGCTCCGGTGTTCGCGGGGTCTGTGAGCGTCCTGAATGCGCTGATCATGGCGCTCATCAGCTGCTCCGGACGCACGATGCGGTCCCAATATCTGCAGACCGCGCGGAAGGCGTCGTTCGTGGAGATCGAGAGATCATGTGTCTGCTCAATCTGTTGCAGGACAGGGTCAGGCTGACGGCAGGCATAGACATCACCGGGAAGAATCAGGACAGGGATGTTGTTTGCCGTGGCAGTCGCCGCAGCGGTGACCATGTTTGCGGCACCGGGGCCTACAGATGATGTGACTGCGATGATCTTCTTGCGCTTGCACTGCTTTGCGAAAGCAATCGCGGTGTGGGCCATTCCCTGCTCGTTCTTGCCCTGCCAGACCTTCAGATGATGCGTCTCCTGTGCAAGGGCCTGCCCCAGGCCAAGGACGTTTCCGTGCCCCGGAAGCATTATCACACCCTCTACAAAAGGATGCTCCTTTCCGTCGTATGATATGTACTGGTTCTCAAGAAAACGGACCAGTGCCTGAGCCATTGTAAGTCTTACAGTCTCCATCTGCTTATCCCCCTGTCAGCCCTTGAAGATATGGTCATTGGCATCGGGCAGCCACAACCATGAATGCTCCTTGTCATCTATCCTTGTCTTTTCCCACGGATTGCCGTCAAGGTGCCTGATTCCCCAGGCATAGCACATGGCATAGCCGGGGGCCGCACACTGTGAGTGCATCCCGCTGTTTATCACGGCAAGCCCGTTGTGGCTGGTCTTGTAGACCTCTCCGTTGGCAAAGCCCACACCGAATCCCTGCGGATAATCAAAGCGGTAGAAATACACCTCAGGCTGCGGATGATGGTGCGGCGGATAAGATGACCACTTCCCGGGGAAGTTCAGGACCTCTCCCAGGACCATGTTGGAGAACGGTGCATTCTCATAGTCGAAGAATGTCTTTATCTCACGCCTCATGCATCCCATGAGCTCGCCGTTGGCACCTGCATGCTGCACCTGAACCGTCTCAGGGGTGTACATCACAGGCTCATAGTCTCGGCTGTTGTCCGTCTGCTGGATGTAGATCTCTGCATGGCCAAGTGCCTTAAGCACTATTCTCACACCACGCGGAGAGAGCAGGCAGTATGCCTCGTGACGGAAGCAGTCCGGCCTGTGACCCTCCACCTTCTTTCCCGCGTACTCAAAGACGACATCACCGGAGAAAAGCAGGACCGCGCTCTCCTTCTCCTTCTCATCAATCTCATAGACATCGCCCTTCTCCATCACCAGGAGACCGACGTCCATCATGGTCCCCATGTCATCGGATGCCCTGTCTATGTAGCTGTTGTAGCCTCTTTTGACTTCCTTGCTGAAGTACATGTTTCCTCCCGGATCAGAGACCCGTATGCTCCTTTATGTATCTCCTGCCCTTGATGGCATACTCAAGCGGATTCGCCTTTGCGGGATCCTGCTCCGCCTCCACAAGGAGCCAGCCCTCATAATGTGCGTCGGACAGGACCTTGAACACAGGATCAAAATCAACATCACCGTCGCCCGGGACAGTGAAGGCACCGTTTCTCACTGCGGTGAGGAAGCTCCAGTTGTTCTCCCTTACTTTCTTCACCACAGAGAGCCTCATGTCCTTGAGGTGGACATGTCCGACCCTGGCGACATACTTCTTCAGCATCAGAAGCGGATCCTCTCCTGCGAATGTGAAATGACCGGTATCATAGCAGAGATAGACATAACGCGGGTCGGTATTGGCCATCATGCGGTCGGTCTCCTCTGATGTCTGGACCACTGTTCCCATGTGATGATGGTAGCAAAGCTTGAAACCACGTTCAAAAGCAATCTTTCCAAGCGTATTCAGGCCATCGCAGAAGCGTTTCCACTCCGCATCATTCATGACATACTTATGGCCGCCCGTAAGGATGGGGACATCGGTCTTTCCCTGGATCGAATAGCTCTGCTCGCTGACATTGATGCGGTTGGCTCCCACTGCCTCCAGGAAATCCAGTTCGGCGTTGAAGTCCTTCTTCACCTGCTCGATGTCCTGTGTCAGGATGAATGAGGAGAACCATCTGCTGGCGATTCTCATTCCCCTGAGATCCAGCTCCCACTTCAGCTCCTTCGGGTCCTTGGGATACTTGTTTCCGATCTCACACCCCGTGAAGCCTGCAAGGGCCATCTCGCTGACCGTCTGCCTGAAGGTGTTCTCCGCACCGAGCTCAGGCATATCGTCATTGCACCAGCCGATGGGTGCTATACCAAGTTTTACCTTATCCTTGTCAAACATCATCTCTCTCCTATTGAAGCCCCGTGTCTCAGGGCCTTGACCACAGGAAGCTCCTCGCCTGAGAGGAAACGTATAAGCGCTCCTCCGCCTGTGCATATATAGCCGATCTTGTCTGTCAGCTTGTATTTCTCCGTGGCGGTGATGCTGTCTCCTCCGCCAAGGACCGTAAATGCCTCTGTATCTGCCAGAGCCTGCCAGATGGTCTTTGTCCCCAGCTCGCTGGGCTGCTGCTCGAACACCCCGGCAGGACCGTTTACGAACACAGTCTTTGCCGCAAGAATTTCCTTCCTGTAGCGCTCTGCGGTCCTGCTGCCGATATCCACGGCGCTTATGTCCGCAGGAATCTCTCCTACCGCAGCCTCATATCTGTTGCCGTCTCTGACCCATGCCAGGTCGACAGGAAGAACGATCTTGTCTCCGAACTGCGCATAGAGCTCGCGAGCCACATCAATGAACTGACCGTAGTTGGACTTGATGATGAAATCAAGGCTCCCCTGTCCGATCTGCACATTCTGGGATGCCAGGAAGATGTTGGCCACAAGGCCTCCGGTAAGGACCAGATCCGCGCTTCCCTTTGACAGGACCGTCCTCATCATCTGGAATGCATCGGCGATCTTTGCTCCGCCAAGGACAAAGACACACGGCCTCTTGGGCTCCTCCATAAGGGCAGAGACAGTGCAGTACTCCTTCTCGAACAGCCTTCCCATGGCGCTTGGAAGAAGCTGCTCAAAGCCGCACAGTGTGGGCTGGTCCCTGTGTGCCGCCGCAAACGCGTCGCAGACATACAGGTCTCCCAGCGGCGCCAGCTTTGTCACCACCTGGGTCTTTGCCTGATCCTCATGGGAGAGGCAGAGCTTTGTCTCAAAGAGAGTCTGCTCCTCGGCCATGAACCTGACATTGTCCAGAAGAAGGACCTCGCCGTCCTTCAGGTCCTTTATGGCCTGACGTGCGGTGGGACCGCAGACATCCTCCACCCATTTCACCTCAAAGCCCAGAAGACTTGAGAGAACATCGGCATGAGGACGGGTCGTGTAGTAGTTCTTGTACTCGATGTCGCTTCCCTGATGTGCCATGAGCACAACCCGTGCGCCCTTCTCTGAGAGCTCACGGATTGTCGGGACACAGGCCTGGATGCGGTTGATGCTCTTGAGCTTTCCCGCAGCACGGTCAACCGGTTGGTTTATGTCTATCCTGCAGAGGACGGTCTTTCCCCTGACTTCAAAGTCATCAAGGGTCTTGATTCCGAATCTCATCTTGCACCTCAGAATTTCTGGAACTTCTTGAACTTGCCGATTCCCAGGTACTTGTTGGTCTCAGCGGTACCCTCTTCCCTGGTAAGCTGCATCTTCATGCTGGCGCGGATGGCATCGATTGTCTCCGGGATGGTGACGCTCTCCTGCGGGATGTTGATGGCGTACATGATGTCGTTTCCGCTTTCCACGACAGAGTCCTCCCAGAGGCCGATCTCATACATGTCACCGCGTCTGTTTCCGAGGTCCCTTGCGTACTTGAACAGGCTGGCATTACCCTTGAAGCCCTCGTCAATGGTGATGGTCCTGATTCTCGGATGCTTGCGGAACGCCTCAAGGGCCATCTCACGTGTGATCTTCTTTCCATCCTTGGCTGTTGCCAGGACAGTGATGATGTGTCCGTGTGTCACAGGGGTGTGAACCAGGATTCCGGTTGCCTCCACATGCGGCATGATGGTCATGAGATCCAGTGCCTGATGGCTGGGAGCCTTCTCCATCTGGAGTGCGTTCGTCAGTCCTCTGTGATAGTCACCGGGGTCCGCGACTCTTCTGATGATTGTGATTGCGACCTTCTCAATGCCGATCATCCTGTCAAGGCAGTCAACGGTCCTGATCAGTCCTGTGGTGTTGCAGCTTGTCAGCTTGAGGTAGTTCTGGCCTATTCCCTTCTCATAGTTCGCATAGCCATGGAAGAAGACGTCTGCGACCGAGTTCTTCTCTCCGCCCTGGAAAATGGCCTTCACTCCGAGCGGCTCATAGTATTTTGCCTTATTGGATGCCCCGACTCCGCCAGGAGCTGAGTCAAGCATGACATCCACGTTCTTGCAGAGATCCTCGAATGATCCTGCCACAGGAATCTCCATTGCATCAAAGGCGCTCTTGTCTGCGCCATCGACCAGATAGAGGTTGTATTTCACCCCGTTGGCTCCGATCATGTCGTTCTCTCTCAGTGCCTGAAGTGAAAGTGTCGGTGCAAGATCGGCGATTCCGACCAGCTCCATGTCGCCCTGCATCGCGACGCCGTCAGCAAGTCTCTGTCCAATTGTGCCGTATCCGGCAACTCCAACTCTGATTTTCCTCATTGTAATTTCCTCCATGAAGGGTGATATCCGTTTTATGACGAATACATTGTAACCCAACTGTTCTGATTTTGAAAGTGAAAACGTTTGCGTAATAAAAAAATTGACTTATTCAATCAATGGAATTATCATCTATAACTGCTAACGTAAACGATTACGCTATTAATTTCAAACGAAAAACCCACCAGGGAGGATATCATTCATGGTTAATATTGGAATCATCGGAGCCGGAAGAATCGGCCAGGTCCATGCAAGAAGCATTGTCTCCGGAGTACCAGGGGCAAGAGTCGCGAAAGTCGCAGATCCGTTCATCAAACCCGAGGTGAAAGAGTGGATGGAGAGCACGGGAGCAGTCGTGGTCTCAGACTATCATGACATCCTCAACGACCCCAAGATCGACGCGGTCCTGATCTGCTCCTCAACAGACACTCACGCTCCGATCTCAATCGAGGCCATCAAGGCCCAGAAGCATGTCTTCTGTGAGAAGCCTGTCGACCTCAGCCCCGCTAAGATAAAGGAAGTCGAGAAGGCGCTCGCGGCCTCCCCCAAGAAGATCTGCTTCCAGGTCGGATTCAACCGCCGCTTCGACCACAACTTCGAGGCAATCCGCAAGGCCACACTTGACGGCAAGGTCGGTGACGTGCAGTTCGTGCGCGTCAGCTCACGCGACCCCAACCCGCCGGCACCTCAGTATGTGGCAGTCTCAGGCGGAATCTTTTTGGACATGATGATCCATGACATCGACATGGTCCGCTACCTCTCCGGTGCGGAGATCGAGGAAGTCTATGCCCGCGGCGCGGTCCTGATTGACCCGGAGATCGGAAAGGCCGGCGATGTTGACAGCGCAACTGTCTCAATCAAGCTCTCAAACGGAGCCCTTGCACTCATAGACAACTCTAGGCGTGCAGCCTACGGCTATGACCAGCGTGCCGAGGTCTTCGGATCCCTCGGAGCCGTCGCAATCACAAATGACAGCGAGTCAACCGCAGTGATCTCTACAGAATCCGGCGTGACAGCTGAGAAGCCGCTCTACTTCTTCCTTGAGCGCTACATGGCCTCTTACCAGAAGGAGATGCGCCTGTTCGTGGATGCAGTCACAAACGGAACTGAGGTCCCGGTCGGACTCAAGGACGGCCTCATGTCCATCCGCATCGGACTTGCATGCAAGAAATCCCTTGCCGAGAACCGCCCTGTGCGCATTGACGAGATCTGATCCAAAACCCTAAATCACCAGGCCGATGCATGCATCGGCTTTTTTTTTGATTTGTTTATTGATATCATTACGTATCCGATTCAATGCCGGAGGTTTCCATGACACTGTTTGACAAAGCAGCAGCCTTTGCAATCAAGGCACATCAGGACAAGACCCGCAAGCTGGGAAAGCTCCCATATGTGATACACCCGTTCGAGGTAGCGACAATAGCCGCGACAATGACCAATGACGAGCATGTTCTTTCCGCTGCCCTTCTCCATGACACCATAGAGGATACGGAGACCACAGAGCAGGACCTGAGGCTCAACTTCGGCGACAGGGTGACATATCTGGTGCTTATGGAGACAGAGGAGAAGCTTTCCGACATGCCACGCTGGAAAAGCTGGCAGGAGCGCAAAGAGAAAAGTCTTAAGGAGCTTGCGGACTGCACAGACAGAGACGTAAAGATACTGTGGCTCAGCGACAAGCTCTCCAACATGAGGTCCTTTTACCGCAGCTGGAAGATTGAAGGCAACAGCTTCTGGAACAAGATGAACCAGCGCGACCCATCAAAGCAAGCCTGGTACTACAGGACAATAGCCAGACTTGTGAGCGAGCTCAAGGACCAGGATTCATGGAAGGAATACAACTCATTGGTGGAGACAGTTTTCAAGGAGGTACCTGTTAATGCTTGATTTCAACGTCTCAGACAGACTCACAATAACCCTCAAGGGAAGGATTGACACCTCAAACGCAGCATCAGTCGAAGCAGACATCATGAAGATCCTGGCGGAAAATCCCGGTCTTCCTGTAACCGTTGACTGTGCGGCACTTGAATACATCTCAAGCGCAGGACTGCGCGTCATCATGAAGACAAAGAAGGCCGTCAGGGACACCTGCCTCATCAATGTCGCCCCTCCAGTCTATGAGATCTTCGAGACTACCGGATTCACAGAGCTCATGGACATCCGCAAGGCCCTGAGGACCATCTCGGTCGAAGGCTGCGACATCATAGGAAAAGGTGCAAAGGGCACGGTATACAGGATAGATAAGGAGACAATCGTCAAGACCTTCAAGGACGGAAGCGATATCTCCGACATCGAGAGAGAGAGAAAACTTGCCCGTACGGCCTTTGTCCTGGGCATTCCCACCGCCATCTCATATGACGTCGTGAAGATCCAAGGCGGAGGATACGGTTCCGTGTATGAGCTTCTTGATGCAAGCAACCTCGCAGATGAGCTTGCCTCTGGCAGGAAGACGATGGATGAGGTCGTTCAGCTTGAGGTCGAACTCCTGAAGACCATCCACTCCACAGAGGTCAATCCCGACCAGATTCCTCCGTTCACTGAGAAAGCCATGAAATGGCTCGAGTATGACAAGGACCATCTTCCTGCGGACAAATATGAGAAGCTCTGCTCCCTTGTCCAGTCAATCCCTGACGACAATCATCTCATCCACGGCGATTTCCACATGAAGAACATCATGTATCAGAACGGCGAATGCCTTCTCATTGACATGGACTCACTCAGCCATGGAAACACGGTATACGAGCTTGTGACAATCTGGTGCTCATATGTCGGTCTTGGGGAGATAGATAACACGATTGTCGAGAATTTCCTCGGAATCCCCTATCAGGATGCAGTGAAAATATGGAAAAAGACAGTCACCAGTTTCTTTGAGACAGATGATCAGGCCAAAATCAAGGAAATAGAGGACAAGGTACGTATCCTTGGCTATGCCCGCATAATCAGGAGATGCGTGAGAAAGAACAGGATTGCAAATGAGACAGGCAAAAAGGAATACGAGAATGCCGTCAGCAACATCTGCAGTCTTCTCGATCATGTTGACAGCCTTGTACTGTGAATAATCCCTGAAATGGAATTTTTTTAATGATTTCTCGATGAAAATAATAAAAATTACTTCATTTTTGGGGTTTTAGGCCTTTTTCGGGCATCAACAATTGTGTTTTTCTTATTTTTTCACTTTAAAACATTGAATTAAAAAGTTAGAATTTCCCTTGTAGACGCTTTCCTAGCTCTCTATTACAATGCCTTTTGTACACCGTGCGTTGCATGGTGTACATTTTTTTATGGCTCTTGCTAAAAAATGGGGGATTCATAGACAGTCCTGTTCTTCGGATGTTTTCTTGTTGCCTCCCAGATCTTGAGGAAGAAATAATCATCATCCCTGATTCCATAGGACTTTCT
>CACZJR010000058.1 GCA_902781545.1 uncultured Spirochaetales bacterium
CTGCGCTGAATGAGAAAGCGGATGTGTCGATGATCTTCAGTCCCAGACCGACTGTCTGTGCGACGTTGACCTCAGGAATGATGCTCTGTGATGCCACGCTTGTTCCGTAGTTCATTGCATGGAGCTTGACCTGCACGTTTGTTCCCAGTCCGATGAAACCGAGCTTCAGGCCAATACCGCCATCGATCTTTGCGATGAGGTTGCGGCCGCTGCCGAGGTTCTCAAGGTACTTTGTGGCAAACGGGAGAGCAGCATCAGAGTCGCCTTTGATCAGTGCGTTGAAGTTCTCCATTGCCTCCTCATCCTCCACCATCTTCTGGATGTTGTAGAATGTGACACCGAAGCTTGGAACTGTCAGTGCGAAGCCTCTCTTGACACCCAGGTTGGCCGGGTTCGTGTAGAAGCTGTCGATCTTTGTGGGAAGGGCGATTCCGCTCTGGCCCATCGCGTCATAACGTGTCATTGACGGCTGGAAGGCGAAATTGATGTCATCATATTTTACTGGTGGCTCCTCTGCGGCAAAAACGAATGCAAATGCAAGAAGGGCCATAAGAATTGTGATAATAGCTTTTTTCATATTTCATTAACTCCCAAATCAGAATGCGTACAGGAAGCACTTGAGTGATCCCTTCTCCGGAGCATTCTCCTCAGTGACCTCGATCTGGCTCAAAAGGGCCTCATACTCGGAATCAATGAGAATCACACCGATTGTCTTGAGGACGTTGCTGATCCTTCCACCGACAGTTGTGTTCTCATCGCGGATGATCTCCTTCAGGACCTCGGAGAAATCTTCATCCCCAAGAGTGCCGCCCATATTTTCAATGATTGACTCTGAGAAATCATCATCCATGTCAAACTCATCATCTGAGAAATCAGGGAGATTATCCAGATCGGCGTTGATCAGCATTTCATAGTATCCTGCACTCTCCTCATCCCCGTTGATGAAAGCCTTCAGGAAGTCGACGGCCTTATCCGTGTAGGTGTCAACCGCTGAGAAGACAACTGAGATGATGTAGTGTCCGAGATCCTCGATGACAAGACCTGAATCAACGGCGGCCTGGCCCTTGAGAGGAGCCTCAACATCAATGTCATAGCCCTTTGCGATCATCTCATAGGAGGCTCTCAGTGCCTTGCACTCCATGACGAACTTGTTGTATCTCTGCGGTGTGAACTTGCCGTCCTCTGTGATGCAGGCAGTGACCTCTGAGACTGAGCTCTCGAAAAGCGGACCGAAGAGATCAATCTCCTCCTCTGCTTCCTCTCCGTCCCTTGAGATTGCCTTCTCACTGAGCATGTTGAAGAGATTTGAGATGCTGACGTTTGCGAAGATGTCGACCCTGCCGATCTCTGATGTGATCTTCAGGGCATCGACTGCTGCCTTACCTGCTTCCTTGTAAGCGGCCTCGTCTCCTGTCTTGACTGCATCTGCAAGTGTGGCAAGGACTGCGACTGTAGCAAGCTCTGCCTTAGTCGGGTTCTCTGAGAGGCTGTCTTCAACATCCTCGAGAACTGCGTTCACGAGCTCTGCAAGAGCCTTCTGATCGCCAGCAAGATCTGAGGTGTCGATTGTCTTCTCAGTTGCCTGGGCTGTGATCTGAGCCTTGAGCTCAGCCTTTGATGCATCTGTTGCGCCCTTTCCAAGAAGTGGCTCGGAAAGAGAAGTCTTCAGAGCTTCTTTCTTTGTATCTGAGTTCTTGACGGCGACAACCGAGTTCACGATTGAAGCGGCTGTCTCTGCCTCAAGCTTGACAGTGACCTTTCCGTCTCCGTCAACGGCAACCGCACCGTCAACCTTATTGGTTGCGTTCTCAACATCCTTGAGGTTTGCTGTTATTCCATAGATGTTTCCACTCATCTTTCCCATTGCCTCGCCAAGACTCTTGTACTGGTCCTGTGAGCAGGCAGTGATGGCAAAGATCATGGCAATAGCGATAAGTGCCAAAAGAATCTTCTTCATCGTTTGTTCCCTCCTGATGGAATTTACACAAAATATATAAAAGTAAAAGGCTGGTTAAATTATCCACTACAAAACATGTTTTGTAAATGAACGATTTCCACAAAAGAAAACAACTGAGAGGAGAAAAGGTAACAGAAAAAATGTCTATGCTTTCACGTGTTAGCCGGGGTGCTCAGCTTTTTCCTGTTCAGGATGCAGAGGACGGCGGAAATCAGCGGGAAAACAGCATAGATGGCAAACAGGTTCCTGTACCCGAGACTGTCGATTATGAAGCCTCCGGCAAGGGCTCCAATCATCTCAGAGAAATTAGTTGCGATAGCCCAGTAGAAGCTTTGTGCCACAGAATAATGCGATGGATCAACATTCTGGGCTATGAATTTGGTCACACCAATGTGCAAGGCCCCGAAAGTCAGGGCATGGAGTGTCTGGGCTACGGTGAAACCTATCCTGGAGGGGAACAGCCAGTAAATCAGCAGTCGTAATCCAAGCCCAATGAAGGAAAGGAAGATCATGGTGTATGCGCTGACTTTTCCCTTCTGGAGCAGCCTGCCGCCGAATAAGATCATCAGGAACTCACAGAAGGCACCCAGTGCCACGTAGTTCACGAAGCTTCCTCCAAGTCCCAGTTCCTCCATCATGTAGGATGAGAGAAGCTTCTCAATGACCGCCTGTGCAATCCTGGAGAGCCCTACAAGCAGCATCATCAGATAGAACCTTCCGCTGAGGCTCCTCAAAGTAAGCTTTTCTTTCTTCTCAGATCTGGAGGCAGGAATATCCTTCGGAATGAAGAAGCTGACAATCGCAAACGCAGAGCATACAAGTGCAATGGCGACACAGATTGAATTGTTGTCCGACTCATCCGGGAAACCGGTCAGCCCGAATAGGAGCAGACAGACAATGTAGCCCATGGTCCCGGCAGACCTGATCATCCCGTATTTTTCGGAATCACCCTTGAGCAGCCTTGTCTCATAACCGTCCACTATCGGATGTACGGACCAGAACACTCCGGATGCAAGGAAGATGGAGACAAAAGTCAGGACCAACGATCCCGACAGGGCAACAGGAAGGAACAGCACGGAGCTGAGAAGCGCAAGAGAGATTATTATCGGTTTGGTCTTGCGCGTCTTGTCTGACAGCATCCCCATGAGCATGGGGATTATCACAGTCGCAAGCTGCCCTACAGCCAGAAGCACTCCCACCACGGAATGGGAGTAACCCTTGTTCCTCAGCAGGATCTGGATATATGGTGAGACCGCAGCGGTTGTGGCCTGGTTGAAAATGCAAAGAAGAAATAGCCGTGACACGGCTCTGATTATGCATTTTTACGTGCCGTTATACAAGAAGGCCACCCGAGCGGGTGGCCTTTGAACAAGCTATCTGGATTTTCAGCGGATTGCCAGTTCTGTCTGAAGATCGAAGAACTTTGCCTTCTCCATGTTCGGAGCAAGGGAAACGCTCTCGCCGACCTTGACTGTGACGTTAGGATCGATCTTTCCGGTGATCTGGTTCTTGGCTGTGGCAACAAAGACATGAGTCTCTGATCCGAGCGGCTCAACAACTGAGACCTTACCGTCGATTGTCTGTCCGTCAACAGACTTCTTCTCGTAGACGACATCTTCCGGGCGGATACCGAATGTAACCTGCTTTCCGACATAGTCCTTGAGGAGCTTTGCCTGCTTCGGGGTGACCTTCAGGCGGAAATCGCCCTCGTGCACATAGATGTCCTCATCCTCTTTCATGACATCACAGACCATGAAGTTCATCGGTGGTGATCCGATGAAGCCTGCGACGAACTTGTTGTCCGGGTTGTTGTACAGCTCAAGAGGTCCGCCGATCTGCTGGATGACACCGAGCTTCATGACGACGATCTTGTCTGCCATTGTGAGTGCCTCGACCTGGTCATGTGTGACGTAGATCATTGTGGCCTGGAGTCTGTGGTGCAGACCCGAGATCTCAGCTCTCATCTGGACACGGAGTTTAGCATCGAGGTTTGACAGCGGCTCATCAAAGAGGAAGACCTTCGGCTTTCTGACAATGGCTCTTCCGACAGCGACACGCTGTCTCTGTCCACCGGAGAGTGCCTTCGGCTTTCTGTCAAGCAGTTCCTCGATGTCGAGGATCTTTGCTGCCTCGCGAACACGGGCATCAATCTCTTCCTTCGGGAATTTGCGGATCTTGAGTCCGAATGCCATGTTGTCGTAGACAGTCATGTGCGGGTACAGAGCATAGTTCTGGAAGACCATTGCAATGTCTCTGTCTTTCGGCGGTACGTCGTTGACGACCTTTCCGTCGATCAAAAGTTCTCCGCTGGAAATATCTTCCAGTCCGGCGACCATACGAAGGGTGGTTGACTTACCGCATCCTGAAGGACCGACAAGTACGACGAATTCCTTGTCCTTGATCTCAATGTTGACATCATTGACAGCCTTCACGCCACCATCGTAGATCTTGCAGATGTGTTTCAACAATACTTCTGCCATAGAAACCTCCGAGGTTTTATCTTATTCCTAAGTAGGATACACTCTAAATGCGAAATCTGTCAAAGGAAACTTGTCTTCTGCGTGTGTTTTTGGATACTTCGCTCACACAAATCGGCTCTTTCCGCTAAACACGGTCAAATTGAGGTTTTAGCGGGAATCAGGCAGATAATGACGTGTCAGACGATTATTGTCATTCCCTCTCTTGGATAATATAGTTCAACCTATGACTAGAATAATACTGTGGGATCTGGACAACACACTTCTCGACCCCCGCCCGCCTGAGCGGCTTGCAATCAGGAAATGCTTTAAAGATTTGGACCTAGGCGAATGCACGGATGAGATGCTGGACGCATATCCTGCGATAAACAACAAATGGTGGACAATGTGCGAGAAAGGCGAGAAGACCAAGGACGAGATTCTTGTAGGCAGATTCCAGGAGTTCCTGTCCGTCTTCGGACGTCCTGTCGATAAGGCTCCAGAGTTTCTTGCAGATTACATGGACAGCCTTGGAGACAATATCTTTCCCATTCCAGGGGCATTGGATACACTGAGGTTTCTCAAAGGAAAGGTAAAACAGTATATCCTCACGAACGGAGTGTGGGCATCTCAGAGGAAAAAGCTCTGCAATTCCGGTGTCATTGATATTGCAGATGGAGTGTTTGTCTCAGAAGATGTTGGGTTTGAGAAACCAGAGAAAGAGATCTATGACAAGGTACTGGACATAATCGGTTGTACTGACCGCTCAGAGATTCTCATGGTCGGAGACTCACTTACCACAGACATCCAGGGTGCAAACAATGCGGGAATACCCTGTTGCTGGTTCAATCCCATGCACAAGGAAAAGCCCTCAGATCTAAGAATTGATTACGAGATTGATGAGATAAGTAAGGTCTTGTCTATAATCAACCTTCAACAAGAAAACATGAACTGACTGAGCAAGGGATATCAGATGTGATAACGATGTTCCTGAAGTGAGTTTTCCGCTTAAGAACCAATTAAACCGAGTTTTAGCGGAAATGCCGGCAATACAGTGCCCAAAAGACCTATAAATGGCTTTGGCCACCCCATGTCTTTGACACATATAGCCTTTTTGTCAGAAATATAATATCCTCTCGACTGTCATGAAGAGCCTTTGGGGAAAGATCAAGCAGGTGCCTCTGTACGGATGGTTGGCAGGACCGTTTTTCATTGCATTCGAGTACCTGTTCTACCGCCTGTGGCCGATTCTGAGCAAGGCAATTGGAACTTACAGCTACTTATTCGCTCCCAAGATCCCGTTCATCGACGACAATATCCCGCTTGTCCCCTTTTTCATCATAATATACGTACTGGCATATGCGTTCTGGTTCTTCTCCTATGTCCCGATCTCAAAGGGTGGCAAAAGGCACTTCCTGAACTGCTTCATAGGTCAGGCATTCTCCTATTTCGTGGGCTTCCTCTTTTTTGTATTCATGCCGACATGCATCGACAGGGTCGCAGAGGGAGCCATACAGGCGGCACAGGGGCCTGGTTTCATCAGATGGTGGCTCAGGCTGATTTATGTCTGTGATGGGAAAGAGCTGGGATTGGGGCTTTTCCCCTCTTTCCACTGTCTCTCAAGCATCTACTGCTATCTGGGAGTCAGGAAGCTCAGCAATGTCTCCAAGGGCTACAAGATCTATGCGATTGTCATGACCATCCTGATCTGCATGTCCACAGTATTCACCAAGCAGCATTATTTCCTGGACATCATCGGTGGGCTTGCAGTGCCGATAATAGTCCATGCAGTGATCATGAAGATTGATCCGGCAAGCCACATCATAGAAGAAAAGCTTTGACAACATCACTTGAACTGATGCTAAACTGTTGTAATGGAGAGAGAAATGAGAAGATTCAGGATTACAACAGCCATAATCGTTATTCTGTTCCTCGCCGTCTCATGTGCCACAGAGACAGACCCGACAGGACTCAGGGGAGTCTGGAAGGCAAGTGACGGAGAATATGACTATACTTTTACCTTCACATCCGATGGCTTCTATGCCAGCGAGATTTATTACGAGGACTATCTGGAGTACGCCGAATTCGGCACATTCGAGTCAGATGAGTCCTATATCTACACTGACCTAGATGATTATCCGTTCTCATGGGACGGAAGCAACCTGGTCCTTGACTACTTTGGATCAGACCTTGTTTTCAAGCGGACCTCCAAGACCGCACGCAACAACACATCGGCGTCAAAGCTCTGCGGCGTGTGGAGCGGTCAGGCCGGGATTGCGGGATTCACAAAGGGCGGCACCTTCTCTTCAATGGGCTTAAGGACCAACATCGACGATTACTCTGCTGACGGCACAATCCTGACAATAGGCGGAACAGAGAACGACTATCTGATCATCAACAGCAGGCTCTATATAAGGGATGAGGACTCCATCTTCGGAGCAAACTACACAGTCATCTTCGACAGGGAGACATCAGGGGGAGAGGACCAGACATCAAGGGAGATCCTCACGCTCAACAACCCGTGGCACCTGACTGACATGGATGAGGGAACCAACCACTATATCTACGAGTTCAGCTCCTCGGGCAACTACACCATGGAGTACTACAACGACAACTACTCGGACCACTCCAAATCAAGCGGCACCTACCGCTACAGCGGCCATACCATTGAGCTGTCTGATGACGGGGACCTGGCCTACCTGATTGTGGACCTCAGGCCGTTCATGTTCAGCATCTGATGATTCCGGCCTGACATTCCAGAAAAAGAAGACTCACTTATAACTGTGCACTCCGGGCAGGAATGTGTTCACGCCAACATAGGTGAACAGGACACAGACAAAGCCTATGACCGCGAAGATGGCCGCGCTCTTTCCCTTGTAGCCCCTGCGGATCCTGAGGTGCAGGTAAACTGCGTAGATTATCCATGTCACGAGAGACCAGGTCTCCTTGGGATCCCATGACCAGTAACTTCCCCAGGCACGCTCTGCCCAGATGGCTCCGGTGATGATAGTGAAGGACAGGAAAAGGATTCCCAGCGCCACGCTGCGGTACTCGATCAGGTCCAGCTTCTCCTTGTCTGGGATATGCTGGTCAAGAAAACCCTGGGCCTTGAGCCTGTCGCGCAAGAGGAAGATTATCCCTATGACAAATGACACACCGAAGGCACCGTAGGCGATTATGGCGGTTGACACATGGAAGCCCAGCCAGTTGGACCGGAGGGCCGGCATTAGCTCGCGCACTTCCTTGCTCTGCATGGCGGCATAACCGATCATCAGGAAAGTCACCGGTGATATGAAGGCACCCATGACATGGAAGCGGAAACGCAGCATGAAGACAAGGCCCAGAAGGCAGAGTCCCCAGGCAAAGGATGTGGCGAACTCATACTGGTTCGTCAGAGGCAGGCGCCCCGCCTCTATTCCCCTGCATATTATGGCTGCGGTGTGAAGCACGAACCCGAACGCCTGAATTGCAAAGGCAATCTTGAATACAATCTCCTTTTTGGCTGCGATGTAGATGAAATATCCAATCATCGAGGCAAAATAGGAAATCATTGCAATCGTGAATAATGTGTTCTCAACTTGAAGCATCGTCTCCCCTCGTCTGCAAGTCGTTCTGTAACCTGTTGTTTTTCCTTGGTTTCACATAAAGGCTGAGAACCAGTCCCAGAAGGATGATTATCCCGCCCGCGAACGCAAGCGGAGTGTAAGAGTCCTTCTTTATCTGTATCAGCGTGTAGCTCTGAGGCTCCGTGAAATGGACGCTGTATTCGTCAATTGTCAGGACCTCACCCTCCATCAGGACATTCATGCCCAGGATCCGTCCCTGGTAATAGACAGAATAAAGGTAGCCCGGATTGTTGAGCTTTCCGGATGCGGTGGCAGGTCCGTAGCCGGAGATCATGACATAATCCGGATAGAATGCGTTGAAGTAGATCACTAGATCCTGCTTGTCTGACACGGCAAGATAGTCACCCGCGCATACAATGCTGTCCTGAAGGGGCTGTCCGTCCTTGTCTATGGTGACCCTGGCTGCCCAGCCTGTGGAGTTCTGGTAGAACCTCATGCCGAAAAGGTCCGCTGGATTGTTCACGCTGACTGTGGCGCTCTTTCCGGATGAGCTTCTGGCTATGTCGTAGACTGTTATCTCAGATGTATACTGCTCGACAGTGTCGTCAGCTCTGAGGTCCACCCGGAAATCATCAATGGTCATCACAAGGCCTGTATCCCCTATTGCCATTGTCTGCCCGGGAACCCCGTATGCTGCATATTCCTTGTGCGTCATCTGCCCCAGGCTGAAGCCCAGTATAAGGAGAAGCACTCCCACATGGGTTACCCAGGCGCCCCAGATTCCAAGACGCTCTCGAAGACCGGAGGCCTTACCGGTTCGCTTTATAAGCCCGGGAAGCCTTATGATGTTGCAGAGCGTCAGGTTCAGGCACAGAAATGCCGTGATCAGGATGAAATACAAGCTGTGGAAGGCATCGTCCAGATGCAGTGCCACTATCAGGGCTGCGGTACGCTCCGAATAGCGTGAGGCGTACCACGCATAGCTCTGGTTCTGGGTCACAAGGCTTCCGATGGAGCATGTGACAGCCAGAACCACAAGCAGGATAATGGCGAACCTCATTGAGGATATGAATTTCCAGATCCGTTTCAGTACGCTCATCTCAGAAGTGCCATCGCACTTTCAATCCTGGCCTCAGAGACCTCAAGACAGTGTGTTGAGAGCTCGGAGTTGTGTGCGCCCTCGGAGTTCTCGACATAACAGAAGTCAAAGAACCATTGGGCCTCACGGTAGAGCTTACGCACCTGATCAAGATCTGCGGCAGACATCTTGCCTCCGGAGACTGCGGCCGCAAGGGTGTCCTTGAGGTTGGAGAGCTTGTTTCCGACCTCTGTCTCCCTGTCGGTTATGCGGTCCTGGATTCTCTTGACCATCGCCACCATGTCGGTGTCACCGTGACACTGCACACATGTGGAGAGCAGAGTCTTGTTCTGAAGCGGGCTCTCAATGAGGTGGCTGTGGTAGACGGTTCCGTCGTTTGCCATCTCAATGGCCATGTGGCAGTCAGCGCAGTTCAGCAGGCTGGCATGCTTGCCCAGAAGGTATGTCTCCATCTCCGGGTGCTGGGCCTTGAGCATCCTTGTGCCTGTGCTGGGCTGGATCCAGTCGTAGAATCCGGCTGATCCGTCCGGCATGGTCATGGCGTCATAATACTCGAGGATTGCCTCAGGAGTCATGGCTGACACGCTGGAATAAGGCATCATTGTCTCTTTGTCTGTCGGTGTGAAGTAGTACTCGATATGACACTGTCCGCATGAGAGTGTGGCAGGGTCGATACTTGCCATGTTCACACCCAGGGCCTTGTTCACATAGGAGTGTGTGATTGTGATCTGCCCGCCGTTTCCGGCATCATTGCCGTGGCAGTTGTAGCAGCTCACGTTCTCCTCCATCTTGCCCATCACCTCGTTGAAGTCCATTGAGTATGCGCTTACGCCAAGGTCGTTGACCAGCTTGGTGAAGTTCGGTGTCTTACATGTCAGGCAGTTTGCCAGGGCATGAGGTCTGGCAGTTGCGGCAACATCCTCAAGGGTGAACTCATGGCCTCTCGCGCTTCCGTACTCCTTTGCGAAGCCGAATCCCTCGTAGATGTTCACCAGGTACGGATCTTCCTCGAGATAGCTTGTAATATAGGTGTTCTCTTTGTTCGCACCCATTGTCGCGACTATATACGGATATGTTGACTCCCAGTCGGAGGCATTGATGGTGCCGTCCTTGCTGGTGGCATTAGGAGCCTGTACATGGACGTACTTGATATCCTCTCTGGAAAGAGGACCCAAGGCTCCGCGGTTCTTGATGTGATACATGATGTCATCACCGAAGAACCCGCCTATGAGGGCCAGGGCAGCCACAATGATCACTATGGCTATGATCAGCTTGATAAGCTTCTTTCTCTCCATTCTCAAGCCTCCTTACTGACCGCAGATCCGACCGGTGGCAGGATCACCTTGGCAGGGCACTTCTCGGCGCATTTGCCGCACTGAGTGCACTTTGAGTAATCCACATGCGCAAGGCAGTTCTCGACGTGGATTGCATCGAACTCGCACTGGCGTGTGCAGAGCATGCAGCCGATACAGCCTGCCGAGCAGACCTTCTTGACCTGCGGGCCCCTGTCCTTGTTGGAGCACTGGACCGCGACGAAATTGGCTGCGGGAACCAGCTCTATGAGACCTCTGGGACATGCCTTTGCGCAAAGTCCGCATCCCACGCATTTCGAGCGGTTGACGGATGCAACCCCGTTCTTGACGGTGATGGCATCCTGCGGGCAGACAGTGGCGCATGAGCCAAGACCCAGACAGCCGTACTCACAGTCAGTGACGCTTATTCCGCAGAGAACTGCGCTGCGGCAGTCCTTGACGCCGATGTAGTTGGCCTGATCGCGTGTGACATCACAGGATCCCTTGCACTTGATGAATGCCACTTTCTGCTCAACGGCATCTGCGTCAACACCCATCACGCTTCCGATTTTCTTTGCAACCGCGGCACCGCCGACAGGACAGCCGTTGGCCGGAGCCTCGCCTTTGACAATTGCAGCTGCCATTGCATCACAGCCTGCGTAGCCGCATGCTCCGCAGTTGTTTCCCGGAAGGCACTCGCGCACGGCGGACTCGCGCTCATCGATCTCGACGTAGTATTTCTTTCCCGTGTAGACAAGGGCAATTCCGACAATCAGTCCCACAACGGTTATGACAGCGGTGGTTATTAAAATAGTAGCCATTCTCTGCCCTCCCTCAGAAACTCAATCCGCCAAAGCCCATGAAGGCAATGGACATTAATGCAGCCGAAATCAGGACGATCGGAGCTCCTCTGAGCGGAGCCGGAAGATCCTCTTCCCTTATTCTCACACGCACGCTTGCAAGAAGCACGATGGCGATTGTGTATCCAACAGCGGTACCGAAACCTGCAAGCACACTTTCGATGAAGTTGTAATCGTTCTGGACATTGGTCAGGGCCACACCCAGGACAGCACAGTTGGTGGTGATCAGCGGAAGGAAGATACCCAGGGCCTTGTAGATTCCGGGGGACTTCTTCTTCAGGAACATCTCGACAATCTGAACCAGGGCGGCAATGACGAGGATGAAGACGATGGTCTTCATGAAGTCAAGGCCGAACGGCTTGAGGATATAGGTGTAAAGCAGATTCGCGACCGCAGAGGCAATGGTGATGACGAAGATGACCGCCATGCCCAAAGAGGCCGATGCCTTCATCTGCTTGGAGACACCGAGGAACGAGCAGATTCCCAGGAACTGGTTGAGGACGACGTTGTTGATCAGCGCTCCGCCTACAATGATAAGTATAAGACTCTTCATTTGGCCGCCTCCTCTGATTTCTGGCAGGAAGCCGTGCACTTGGCGCAGCATCCGTCACAACCGTCGACAAGCTTTCTCTGCCTTGTCTTGATGCCGATTGCGTTCATTATGATTATGAACAGGGCAATGACCAGGAATGCTCCTGGCGGCTGGACGAAGATCCCCATCGGCTCCCAGCTCTCAGGCAGGATCCTGACTCCGAATGCCGAGCCGTTGCCCAGGACCTCTCTGACAAGACCTGCGAGTGTCAGGGCAACCGTGAATCCAAGGCCCATTCCTATTCCGTCCATGACGGACAGAAGAGGCTTGTTCTTGTTTGCGAAGGCCTCGGCACGTCCCAGGATTATGCAGTTTACGACAATCAGCGGGATGTAGATTCCCAGAGCCTCATATACCGACGGCAGATAAGCCTCGATCAGAAGCTCCGTGACTGTGACCAGTGATGCCACAATGACAATGTAGGACGGCAGTCTGACCTCATCGGGGATGACCTTGCGCAGAAGCGAGATCACCAGGTTGGAGAGTATCAGGACTGCAGTTGTGCTGAGTCCCATGCCAATACCGTTGAAGGCACGGGTGGAGACTGC
>CACZJR010000059.1 GCA_902781545.1 uncultured Spirochaetales bacterium
AAGTGAGTTATTGATCATGCATTTTTAATGAAAAATCTCTCATTTAATTACCACCATTTAAATGGAAATGTGGTAGAATAAACTCATGGAGGCATAAAGATGGCAGCAAAAGCAGATCCTAATGCGGCAAAGGCGGCTCCTAAGGCAGCACCCGCAGAAGAGAAGAAAGAAGTGAAGGAAGTCCACGAGCTGGCTTTCTATGAGGGAAAGGGCTGGGGTGTCAAGCGCCAGGGAAGCGAGAAGATCATCAAGTATTTCAAGACCAAGATCGAGGGAACTGAGTACATTGTCAAGGTTGCCGGAAACCAGGGCACAAGAGTCGTCATCAGGCTCAAGAACGGCAAGTTCCAGAAGTTCGACAATGCATTGAGAGCTCTCTCATATGCCAAGACATCGAAGGAAGCAGACTGATCATCCGACCGCTTTTTATCGTGAGAAGACAGGGCTTGTCTCTGTCTTTCTTTTTTTATAACCTGCACCCATGAGATCAATCGAGATTCACTGCTGCGCCAAGGAGAAATCAATAATGAGCTTTCCCATGGGCGCCCTGTGCATCAAGACAGAGATTAACCATGCCGAGGGTCTTCCCAAGGCAAGCCTCCATGAGCATTTCTGCCATGAGGATCCCGTACGTGCGGCAAAAGAGGCCGCCAAGCGCCGACCATGGGCAATCGGTCTTTCCGTGTATATATGGAACTCAGAATGGATGAGGCTCTTTGCCGTGACCGTACGCAAGATGGATCCGGGGATAATGATCTTCGCAGGCGGGCCTCATACAACTGCATACACCGTATCCCTTCCCGAATGGCTGGATTTCGCAGTGCTGGGAGAGGGAGAGCTCTCAACCGTCGGCGCACTCTCCTCAATTGTCTCAGGGAAGAGACCTGATAACCTACAGCTTGACGGAATAATCACCCGTAATTACGTCTCCCCCGTAAGCTCCAGGCTTCCTGAGCTCTCCAAACTCCACTCCCCGTTTCTTACTGGAGAGGCATCAGGAGTCCTGAAGAACTATGGCTCCGTTTTGTGGGAGCTTACAAGAGGATGCCCTTTCGCATGCGCCTTCTGCTTTGAGTCAAGGGGTAAGAGGACAGTCAGGGATTATCCTCTGGACAGGATCGAGAAGGAGCTTGACTACCTCATAAAGAACCATGTCGAGAATGTCTTTGTCCTTGACCCGACATTCAACCTCAACCCGGAGCGGGCCAAGACAATCCTGCGCCTGCTTCTCAAGAAGGCTCCGGAAGAGATGCATTTCACCTTTGAGATCAGGGCAGAACTTGTGGATGAGGAACTTGCCGACATGTTCGCGGAGCTCAACTGCTCGCTTCAGATCGGGCTTCAGAGCAGCGACGAGGAGGTCCTGAAGACCATAGGAAGGAGATTCGACAAGGATCTTTTCACAGAGAAGACACGCCTTCTTGCATCACGTGGCGCCGCTTTCGGCCTGGACATAATAATCGGACTGCCCAAGGACAACCTCAAGCGCTTCAGGAACACTGTAAACTATGCCGTCTCCCTCATGCCCAGCAACATCGACTGTTTCCTTCTCTCCCTGCTTCCCGGGACCGAGCTCGCCATGAGGGCCAAGGAGTACGGACTGGTACCCGGACAGGATGTCGAGAGAACAATTTTAAGTACCCCATCCTTCACAGAGAAGGATATTTCCATAGCATTGTCCGTAAGACGGGGCATGGATCTCTTCTACACTAAGGGTCAGAGCTGCATGTGGATCCACTGCATCCTGGAAGCCCTGAACATCACCGCCTGCAACCTCTTCTCCCTTTTCGTGAAGTGGATGGACCAGACCGGACGCTCGGAGGAAGAGGACATCTGGGTTCTTCAGGATGACTTTGTGCAGTCTCTGTTTGAGAAGACCCAGAATGCCAAGCTCCTTCCCGCTATGAAGAGCTTCATGGAGCTTCATCAGGGCATCTGCTATGTGACAGACACGTGCGAGCCGGCCCAGGTTGACCTGTCATACAGGCCTGAGGACCTGGCCCTGCTGGATGAGATGAGCCTTGCTGAGTTCGTCAAGTCAAAGAAGATGCACAGGTGCTCACCGACCATCGTCATGGAAGGGTCTGAGATAAAGTTCTATTAAGCGTCTTTTATGAACTTATGTTTTGAACAAATGTTCAAATGTGACCCTTTAAACAAAGTTTAGTAAATTTTTCTTAGTTTTCTATTGTATGTATTACTAAACAATGATATTTTTAAGTAGGTTTTGTGTTCGAGGTCGCAGATTTTTCTCCCCACCCCAATCCTGAAAGGTGCGACCGGGACACAAAACTATTTTTTTATCTTGATGTAGACAAAAAACAACTTCTAAGTTAACATCTAATTCGCATGGGCGTGTAACTCAGCGGGAGAGTGCTACCTTCACACGGTAGAAGTCGTTGGTTCAAACCCAATCGCGCCTATAGGAAAAAGAAGGACCTTTGTGGTCCTTCTTTTTTTTAGGCGGTCGTCTTGGGGTTGAAGCCTGACGGCAGGAGGACGCATGCGTCAGAAGTCAGGCCGGCCCGTAGCCGGACTTCCGGAAGGCGGAGGGCAAACCCAATCGCGCCTAACAACAGAAAGCAGGATCCGGAGGGTCCTGCTTTTCTTCTTTAAACCCAAGAAATCTTAGATGATAGGCGGATTCTCGTGAAAAGACACTTTTTATCAGCAGATAATCCTGCTCACAGCCTCGGCGCAGCGCATGCCGTCAACGGCGGCGCTGACAATGCCGCCTGCGTACCCTGCCCCCTCACCGCAGGGATAAAGGCCGGGATTCGAGATGCTCTGAAGGGAGTCAGGATCCCTTACTATCCTCACAGGGCAGGATGTGCGGGTCTCCGTGCCTATCAATGTCGCCTCACTTGTCATGAAGCCGTTGGCCTGGCGGGAGAAAACGGAGAAGCCTGATCTGAGCGCATCTGAGCAGAAATCAGGAAGGACATCATCAAGGTCTGACGGTGTGAGGCCCGGCGCATAGCTTGAAGGGGCTGTGTCAGAGCTTTCCCTTTTTGCCATGAAGTCAGTGAGCCGCTGGGCAGGGGCCTTCTGGGTGCGTCCTGCGGCGATGAAAGTCCTCTGTTCAAGCTTCTCCTGAAGCTCCATCATGGAGAGGCAGTCAGAGTCCGGAAGGATGCTTGTGGGGAACTCCACGACCATGCCGCTGTTTGCCCACCTGGAACCGCGGTTACTGGGTGACATGCCGTTGACCACAACCTGATTCTGATCCGATGCTGCAGGAACCACAAAGCCTCCGGGGCACATGCAGAAGGAGTAGACTCCCATGCGTCTTCCCTGAACATCGACCTGGGTCGAGAAGCTGTACTCGGCTGCGGGAAGATAATCGCCGCGGCCTTTGGGACTGTGGTACTGGATCTGGTCGATCAGATGCTGCGGGTGCTCAAGGCGAACTCCCATGGCAAGGCTCTTGGCCTCCATGGAGACTTCCTTGTCCTTCAGCATCCTGAAAGTGTCACGGGCCGCGTTGCCGATGGCAAGGATCACAGGACCGTCAAATGAGAGCTCCTCTCCGGTTGCAAGGTCAACGGCCTTGACTCCTGTGCACCTTCCGTCATTAATCACAATGTCAGTGACCTTTGTCTGGAAGCGGACCTCTCCTCCGTGTGAGATTATTGCATTGCGGATGTTCTCGATTATCTTGGGAAGCTTGTCCGTCCCGATATGGGGATGGGCATCGCAGAGGATGGTCTCTGAGGCTCCATAGCGGACGAATGTCCCCAGAACCTTGGAGTTCTCTCCCCTTTTCTTGCTTCTGGTGTAGAGCTTGCCGTCAGAATATGTTCCGGCTCCGCCCTCACCGAAGCTGTAGTTGGAGTTGGAGTCCACAACATCCTGGGTGCTGATTCTGGCGATATCGACCCTTCTGGAATGGACATCCTTGCCACGCTCAATGACAACAGGCCTTATCCCATGCTCAAGAAGCGTCATGGCGGCGAAAAGACCCGCAGGCCCGCTTCCCACAACAATGACCTGGCCGTTGGCAGGATCTGCATCCTTCATCTCAATGGCCTCCGCAACAGGGGCCTCAGGATTGATCCTGCAGACAAGGTCAACCATTATGTCACGGCGCCTTGCATCGACAGACCTGCGGAGAATGACATAATCATCCCCTTTTGAGAGTCCCAGTGCCTTCTCAAGAGCCCTGCTGTCAAATGCCTTTTGAGGCGGAAGCCTCAGCGTGATGTCCTTCTGCATACCTGAATACTATAGAATATCGCTTGAAGATGAAACATCTTTCTGCTAAAACAGACCTGTGAACGCACTTTCCGTATACAACATCTCCAAATCAGTCAAGGATGACTATCTGTTCTCTGAGGTGAGCTTCGGTCTTGAGGCCGGTGAGCATCTGGGGATAATCGGAAAGAACGGAGCCGGAAAGTCAACCTTCCTGAAGCTGATAGCAGGCCAGACAGAGCCGGATGACGGGCAGATAACAATAAACAGCTCACTTCGCGTAGCCTTCCTTGAGCAGGAGGTCAGATTCCCTGAGGACTGTACCCTTGAGGGATTTCTCAGGCTGAGCAAGGACCCGCATGTTCAGTTGCTCGTGCGCTACGAGTCAGGAGACCATCAGCTGATGGACAAGCTTGAGACCCTGGGTATCTGGGACATAGAGGACCGCTACAGAAGGTACCTGACTGAGCTTGGAGTAAGCCGCCCGCTTGATGAAAAGATGGCATATCTATCAGGAGGAATGCAGAAAAAAGCAGCTATTGCCAGAATCCTGGCTATTGAACCTAATATCCTTCTTCTGGACGAGCCTACAAACCACCTTGATATCCCGGCAATTGAATGGCTTGAGAGCCACCTCGGATCAGAGCAGTTCACGGTGCTTCTTGTCACCCATGACAGGTACTTCCTGGACAGGATCTGCAACCGCATCATGGAGATCGACAGGCGCAAGGTCCATTTCTATGAGGGAGGCTACACCAGCTTCCTCGAGGGCCGTGAGCAGAGGATCAACGCCCTTCAGAAGGAGCAGGAGCGCCTTGCGACAATCCTCAGGCGTGAGCTCGAGTGGCTCCACAGGGGACCAAAGGCCAGGACCGGAAAGGACAGCGGAAGAAAGCAGCGCATAGAGGACATGCTGGGCCAGCAGACAAGACCCGAGGAGGAGTCCAGGGCATTCTCAAGCATAGCAAGGCGCATGGGGAAGAAGATCCTGGAGCTGAAGGATGTCAGCGCATCAAGAGGCGGACGCCAGATACTGAAGGGCTTCAACCTGGAGTTCGTAAAAGGCCAGAGATTCGGAGTCATAGGTGAGAACGGAAGCGGCAAGAGCACCCTGCTTGAGGTCATGACCGGAAACCTCTCCCCTGACAGCGGAACGGTGGACACCGGCGTGAACACCGTATTCGGCTACTACGACCAGAACTCAGTGAACCTCCCGCTGGACAAGACTCCGATCGAGTTTCTGTCCGACATCAGCGAGCTGATCGTGCTCTCATCAGACTATGCCGTCACCCCTGCAAGGTTCCTGGAGCTCTTCGGCTTCCCCACCTCGTTTCACAGGCTTCCGATCAGTGTGCTCTCCGGCGGGGAGAAGCGCAGGCTGTACCTTCTGAGCACACTTGTGCGCAACCCGAACTTCCTGGTCCTGGATGAGCCGACCAATGACCTGGACATCGACACATTAAGGCGCCTTGAGCAGTACATCCTGGACTTCAACGGCTGCGTGATCTCCGTCAGCCATGACAGGGCCTTCCTGGACCGCACCTGCACGGAGCTAATCATCATGCCCGAGGCTCGGAGATTCGAGGGCAATTACACAGACTATCATGAGAGCGTCCAGGCCCAGGGCAAGGTATCAGCGCCAACGGCTGAGAGCCAGAACAAGGACCAGAACAGAAGGCGCGACCATCAGAAGAAAGGCCTCTCCTTCAAGGAGAAGCGTGAGTTCGAGGATCTGACCGCGGAGATCGAGGCCCTTGAGACAGAGAAACAGGAGCTAGAGGATTTCTTCACCTCAGGCCAGGTCGACCAGGGCGGACAGAGACAGAGACGCTACAATGAGATAGGCCAGAGGCTCGAGGCCTGCTATCCCAGATGGGAGACCCTGGCTGAGCTTGCAGAATGACTACCTGCTGTAGCCCAGCCTCATCCTGACAGTCAGATGATCCACGGGCTTCAGGCCGTATTCCTCTCCGGCCTCCTTGAAACCATATGAGAGCTCAACCATGTTTCCGAAGGCGTCAAAGGCCACTCCGAACTCAGGATATCCGTACCTGTAGTTCGCCCTGAGTTCGAAAAGGCTGAAGAGATTGAGGTTCAGCCCGGCATCTATATACCTCAGCATCTCAAGGAAGCCGTACTGCCTGTCACTGACAGTCTCCAGATAGCGGTTGATGCCCGTGAACTCCAGATAGACGGTCGGATCCACGTAGTCCCACCGTGGATTGAACTTTGCAGCAAGGCTCAGTGAGAACGGGGTGTAGACCAGAGCCGGCATGTTCTCGTCATCGTTGTTGCCGTCCCTGAACAGAAGAGCGTCCTTATAATTGGCATAGTCTTTCATGTAGTAGACCCCGTTGAGGTTGTCTGCCATGGCGCTGAACTCCAGCATTCCGTCAAGGATTCCCAGAGTCACGCCCAGATCCAGGGGAACGGCGAATCCGCCGCGGGCAGGCAGATAGTTTATGCCCTCGGGATTCCAGAGGACGGATGTCAGGACCGAAAGTGTCAGCTGGTGAAGGTAAACCTTCTCCGCAAAGCGGACAGCACCTCCGATGTCCAGCGTGAGCCTGTCGGTGTCAACGATGCGCCTTCCATAGGCGAAGGAGAAAGCGTAGTTGACCTGGGGCACATAGCCGTTGCCTGCAGGGGAAGAGGCCTGCCCTGTCTCACCATCTACGATAGGAGGCATGGCCTGTATTCCGGCCTTCAGGTTGAAACCGAAAGCGAAGTTGCCTATGATGGTCCCTGTTCCGATATCACTTGTGAAAACATCACTGTATCCGGTTCCTGAAGCCATCACAAGACCAAGCACATAAACGATCCAGTCATTTCTGTCAGCCTGGAACTTTGTGATCCTGGAGAGCGCCTCGGCCACACTTCTGTCCTTCACGGCACCGGCGATGTTGTATGATGAGGACTCCAGATAAGGAAGCTCAACGGCAAGACCGCCTTTTGCAAGGCCGGAGGCATTCACGAACAGGCTGTAATTCAGCCTGTCACTGACATTGACGGTGGTGGGCCTGAAGGCATTGTCCGTCACCCCTGTGTAAGGTCCGTCCTCGGTTGCGCCTGCGGCGAAGAGGGACGCGCAGAGAATCAAGAAAACTAAGGCAAGAACAGTCTTTCTCATATGCAGCCCCTATCTGAGAACACCGCTGACAATGCCGGGGATGTCGATGCGGATGTCGTAGATGTATGTGATCATCGTCAGGTCGGAGATGACCCTGTCCAGGTCCGACTCGCAGTTGGTAAGGACCCACTTGTAGTCAAGGTGGCTGTACCACTTCTTGTAGGCCTCGTCATCCTCTTCTGAATTCTCAGTCTCCGCGAAGTCATCAGGGTTGTTCTCCCTGTAGGTGTCCAGGATTGACTTTGCCGCATCAAGGACATCGTACAGGAGACAGATGGAGATCTTGTCTCCGAGCGTCTGGTAGGTCCTGCCTCCGACATAGGCGACAATGCCGTCGTATATGTATCTGAGGTCTTTGAGGTTGAACTTCGAGGATGAGCCGCCCTGGCTGCCGCCACCGCTCTGACCGCCACCGCCGCTCTGGCCTCCGCCCTCCTCCAGGGCCTCGTCCAGTTTCTCGAGGGCTATCCTCAGACCCAGCTCATAATGGTTGAACGCGATGTCCTTGACCTTGTCCACAATCATGAACACATCGTGGGTCTGGACGGGGATGACCATGTCGAAATTCCTGGTGGAATCTATGATGGACCTCACCTTCGCGGTCGTGCTCTCAATCACAGGGCTCTCGGCCAGCATGTTGATGATGTTGACCCAGTCCAGGAGCACGTCGAGGTTGTCCAGAAGCTCGCTCATCTCCTTCCAGCTGTCAAGGATTCCGCCGAACTTGCGGTATGCCGCGTAGTCCGAGTACGCGTATCCCTCATACCTGGAATCAAGGACAGCCCTGATGGGTCTGTCGGAGAGTCCCGTGGCCTTTGCCTTCTGGATATCGGTCACAAGGGCCTTGGTGAGTGCGATCAGCCTTGGATCCCCGTCAAAATCATCTGTGTTCTTGGTGCTCTTCAGGACAAACGTCTTGTCAGAGAAAAGCGAGGGATCCACTGATGCCGAGCCAGGATCCTCGTTTGACTCATCCTCCGGCTCGAAGATCAGAAACGGATAAGAGAGCTTCTGTACGCCTGCATCCATCAGGAAGATCCTTTCCGGAAGCCTCAGGCAGCTCTCATACTTGCCAACAAAAGCCTCCACGGTCTCAGCCGTGTCGCTTACAACAGCCTCACCTGCCTTCCCCAATCCCGCGGAACCAAGGCTGCCCATAGTCTGGCCTGCGCTCATTATCTCATCAGCGCTGCAGCCCGCCATCAGTGTGACTGCCGCAATAGCAAGCAGTCCCAGCAATATTAGATGCCTTCTCATGGGTATTCCTCCCTATCTCTAATATCCTTATGCCTAATCATAATATAACAACGGGTTTTTCGACAGGTTACAATCAGCGATTTACGTTACTAATGTATTCCTCCATGGAGATCATAGGCCTCTCAAGGGCAGCTATGGTCTCATCTGAGAGCGAAAGACTCGCAGAATACTCCTCTCCCGCCTTCCTGAAACGTCTTAGAAGAGGCTCTGCCACCACAGATGCTTGCGGCACATTCAGAAGCGGAGCCTCCGGGACAAAGACCATCACAGGGTTGCCGAAACAGTTCCTGCACATGATCCTCAGGCCCTCGAAGTTGCCCTGCCAGTGCGGAAAGCCGCATCCGCTGATCACCAGGGTATGCTTCTTGGAGAAATCGACCATCGTCTCATGCCTGACGGTCCCGTCCTCCAGCCTGACCATCCTTGTGGATGTGAGCGGCAGTGTCCGGTCCAGCACGGCCTTCAGGTGTGATGGCATGGCATAGCAGTAGAGCGGAAAGCTCCAGATGATGATGTCTGCCTCCCTGTAGAGGTCAAGGATTGCGTTCTGGTCATCCTCTATGATGCAGTGGCAGTCCTTTCTCTGCCAGCACCGGAAGCAGCCTCGGCATGGGGCGATCTTCCTGTCTATCACATCGACGATGGTTATCTCGTTGCTCTTGTCCTTATCAAGCCCCTCCAGGAAAGCCCTTGTCAGGCGCATCGTGTCGCTTATTCTCTTAGGGCTTCCGTTAAGTACCAGTATCCTCATAAGACTCACCTCTGATAACAGGATATGGGAAGTTACTCATCAGCACAACCTACTTATGGTGGAGTCGGCCTTGTCTGGAAAGAGACAATCAGAAGATAAAATGATATCATGACCTCATGGCAAACACGGAGAACAAGGCAAAAGCCTCAGAGGCAAGATACAGACAACTTACAGAGACACCGGTCCCGAACCTGATACTAAAGCTTTCGGTTCCGACCATCATCAGCATGCTGGTGACAGCCTTATACAACGCAGCAGATACATTTTTCGTAGGTAGGATCAGTACTGAGGCCACCGCAGCGGTCGGACTTTCCTTCTCTGTGATGGCCATAATCCAAGCGCTGGGCTTCTTCTGCGGGCAGGGTTCAGGCAACTATCTGTCGCGCATGCTCGGGGCAGGAAAGAACCAGGAGGCCGATGAGATGGCGGCCACGGGACTTGCTCTTTCCGTGATAATCGGGATTATCGTGGCTGTGCTTCTGAACTCCTTCATCAGGCCGGTTTCGGCATTCCTGGGAGCATCGGCCTCCACAATGCCAGACACGGTGAGCTACCTCCGGATCATAGCCATGGGTGCTCCGTTCGTCATGGGCCAATTCGTCCTGAACAACCAGCTCCGCTATCAGGGAAGCGCCATGTACGCCATGGTCGGGCTTCTCAGCGGCGCAATCCTTAACATCATACTCGACCCGCTATTGATATTCGTGTTCGGGCTGGGGGTCACGGGTGCGGCCATTGCCACCATCTGCGGCCAGATGATCAGCTTCCTGGTCCTGCTTTCAGGCACACACAAAGGCGCCAACATCCGTATAAGGCTCTCAAACATCCGCCTGAACGGCCATTACCTGGTACAGATAGTCAACGGAGGAATCCCCGCCCTCTTCCGCCAGGGCCTCATGTCCATAGCGACGATCCTCCTCAACCGCGCCGCCGGTGCCTACGGAGATGCCGTGATTGCAGGAATGAGCGTCACCACAAGGACCATGATGTTCGTCTCCAGCACCCTGATAGGTTTCGGACAGGGCTATCAGCCCGTCTGCGCCTTCAATTACGGCGCGGGAAAGAAAGACAGGGTGCGTGAGGGCTATTTCTTCTGCGTAAAGTACGGCACTGCGTTCCTGATCACCATGTCCGCCCTCTGCCTGCTCTTCGCCCCTCATATCATCAGTTTCTTCAGAAACGACCCGGATGTCATTGCCGTGGGCACGGTGGCCCTCAGATGGCAGGCCGCGGCCCTTCCGCTTCAGGCAATAGTGGTCATCACGAACATGATGCTCCAGTCAATCGGAAAGGGAGTCAAGGCCTCGGTAACCGCATCGGCAAGAAGCGGACTGTTCTTCATACCGCTGATCATAATCCTTCCTGAGGTCTTCGGCCTTCTGGGAGTTGAGATGACACAGGCCATAGCCGATGTCCTTGCCGTGACGGTCTCGATACCCCTTGCAGCCTCCGAGCTCAGGAAGATGCGCTGATTGCCCTGACAGAACAATAATCATAAAAAACAGTTTCTATCTGCCATGAAATCATGTATTCTCTAACCTATGGGTAGAAAGGATGGGAAAAGGGTCCGTGATGCCGACCCGATGTACACGATTGTCCCGTACATAATGGACAAGCGTTATGATGCTATGAACATGATCAACCTGGACGTTCCGGTTGACCCCATAAAGGACTACATAAAGCAGAAGAGGGCCCAGGGCAAGTATGTCAGCCACATGTCTGTCATAATCGCCTCCTATCTCAGGACAATGGCTCATTTCCCGCTTCTTAACCGATTCATCGTCAACTGCAAGATCTATGCCAGAAAGGACATCCACTGCGCCATGGTCGTCCTCAAGGACGAGGACGGCGACATGGAAGGCACCATGAGCAAGGTCAGCCTGGACAAGGAGGACACCATCTTCACCGTCAACGACAAGATGAACAGCTACATCGAGAAGAACCGCGAGGCGAAGAACAAGAACTCGACTGACAGGCTGATCAAGAAGCTCCTGGCCTTCCCCGGGCTGGCAAGGTTCGGCGTGGGACTGTTCAAGTTCATGGACAAGCACGGCCTTCTTCCTGCGAAGATCATAGATGCAAGTCCATTCCACACGAGCTTCACAATAACGAACCTCGCAAGCCTGCGCACAAACTACATCTATCACCACATCTACGAGTTCGGAACCACAAGCGTGTTCATCGCAATGGGAAACACCCGTGAGGTCCCCGTAAAGACTAAGGACGGCGTGGTGTTCAAGACATGCATACCCCTGGGAGTGGTCATGGATGAGAGGATCTGCAGCGGACACTATTTCGCCGATGCCTTCAAGCGAATGAAGACTTACCTTGATGACCCCGCTCTTCTTGAGAGGACATTCTCCGAGGAGACAGGGGCATAACCCGCAAAGGCACACTTTAAGCCGCAAGGCTTCAAATCCAACTGATTTTCCTGATAAACGCAAGAAGGGCCAGCTAATTGCTGACCCTTCTGCATTTCGGGCAGAGTGGATTTGCCCTCCGGCTCCCGGAAGTCCGCCTTCCGGGCCGGCCTTGCTTCGGACAACACTCAGTTGTCCTCCTACCGCAAGGTTTCAAATCCACATAATCTGCCCCAGAAACAAAAGGCTCAAGCACACTTTTGTGGGGATGAGTAGTCTCTGGATTTGGTGTGCTTTCTGCTTCTTTCCCAGATCTTGAGGAAGAAATACCTTGTGTCCCGATA
>CACZJR010000060.1 GCA_902781545.1 uncultured Spirochaetales bacterium
AAGCAAAGGAAATCGGTCTGGACATTACCGCAGACGAGTTGAGCGAACTATGCATCGGAGAGAATCCTCACCAGATCATTCGCGGCCGTCGTATTTTCATGGACGAGAATGGTCAGTTTAACCGTCAGGCAGTAGTCAATCTGCTGCAAGCCATCAACCAAGAAGGCGATGACGCAGAGCAGAACGCCATGCTCAAGCAGTACAAGACCTATTGGCTGTACTGGGAGAAAGCAGTCCGTATCAGCTATATGCAGGAGAAATACACCACCCTGCTCCAGCACTTGCTCAAGGCTAACTCGCTGGACGCCGAGTATGCATTCAACGAGCGTCAGAACGGCGTAAGCGCAGATTATGTAATGCAACCGTATTACACCGTAGCAGACAGTTTGGTAAAAGTCAGCGAGAGCGACATCAAAAAACTGTACAAACAGCACAAATCGATGTACAAGCAGACTCCGAACCGCGCTATCAAATATATCGCCTATGATATCGTTCCTTCCGAGGCTGATTTCAAAGCCGCAGAGACTTTGATGAACAATCTCAAAGAAGAGTTCAAGACCACAGAGGACGTAAGTCTCGTAGTAAACACGAACTCGGATATCATGTACGACGGTCGCGATTATTCAGAGGAGACCGTACCTGCGCAATTCAAGGATTTTGCCTTTGCAAAAGGCGCTAAGGCAGGTGATTGCACAGAGATTCTCTTTGAGAACAACACCTATGCGATGGCCCGTATCATGCAAGCCGGCTATTCTATGCCGGATTCCGTAGAGCTCAAAGCTATTGTAGAAGGTGGCGAGGATCAGGAGTTAGGTTGGTTCAAGGCATCGGATCTGCCGAAGAACATTGTCTCGACATGGTCCTTGAACGCAAGGACACCGGCCTTGAAGGAAGAGCATCTGGCCGCCACGCCAGAGGCCAGGATCAAGGCCGCAAGAGCCTGCGCACAATCCGGTCATCTTGTAGGTTTCCACATTCATCCCATGGTTCTGTTCAACGGGTGGCAGGATGAATACAAGTCTCTGATAATATCCTTATGTGACAACATCAACCCTGAAAATGTGGTGATGGTTGGAATCGGGACCCTCACATTCACAAAGCAGAATCTCAGGACCTTACGCGAGTCAGGACGTCCGACACGTGTCACCCAGATGCCTCTTTCACCTATTGCAGGCAAGTTCTCCTACGACATAGAAACAAAGAAAATGATGTTCAGCCATGTTTACTCCTGCTTCCCGCAGGACTGGAAGGAGAAGGTATTCTTCTACCTTTGCATGGAGGACCCGTCACTCTGGGAGCCATGTCTGGGACGCTCATACAGCTGCAACGCAGACTTTGAGTCAGACATGAGGAGGCATTATCTCGGGAAGATCTCAGAGAAGTCCCATTCTTGACAGAAGCACTGCAACTCCGGTGCTGCATGCGGTCTCTGTCCTGAGTACCCTTGAGCCAAGGAGCATGGGCCTGAAACCGGATTCCTGAAAGAGCTTTCTCTCCCTGTCAGACCAGCCACGCTCAGGTCCTATGGCAAGGACAGCTGACTTTCCTATCTCTGAGGTGCTGAGAGGCACCGCACCCACGACATTGTCCAGCATTATCAGGTCCGCACCCTCACAGTTCTCCCTGACAAGCCTTACCGCCATGTTCGCATGATCTGCGAACAGGACCTCAGGAAGCCCGGCATGGGCCGACTGCATGGCACCGTCAAGAAGATACTCCTTATACTCACCTGTCTTGTAGAGGTTGCTGGAAAGGTATGATTTCTCCCCTGTATCTGAGCCGCTGAGGATGATCCTGCCGACTCCAAGGCTCACGGCCTCTCTAAGGATCCTCTTCATGCAGATAGGCCTGACCTGGGCGCAGAGAAGCGTCACAGGATACAGGACAGGCTTGCAGCAGCTCTTATAGCTGACAGTGATTCCGTCATCAGAGACTGCCTCAATTGTCGCCTCACCCTCACTCTCGTTGATGATTCCCATCTTGAAGCTATCACCCTGTCTCAGGTGGAGGATGTTCAGTATATGAGAGGCCCTCTCATCTGATGCGGGAATGAATCCACCCTCAGGAAAGCCGTCGAAAAGGATTATGTTCATGAGCACACTTTATCACAAAAAGCCCCACATGTTGATATCTGAGTTCATTTGGTATAGAATCCTAGTGCTCTAAGTATGAAGAAACTGCTGAAGGTTCTATTTGCCATAATCCTCATGGCGTTCGCAATCACTCCTCTTTTCTCACAGTCACAGACCGAGACCCTCATGGTCCTCATGGATCCGGGAAAGGATGAGATTGTCCTGAACCCGTACACTGCTTCAGACAGCAACAGCATTGTGATAATGCTCAATCTCTATGACGGGCTTTTCGGCTACGATCCTGAGACAAGCGAGCCTGTTCCCGCTCTGGCAGAGAGCTACAGTGTCTCTGATGACGGGCTCAGATGGACATTCAGCCTCAAAGAAGCCAAGTTCTCAGACGGGAAGGACATCACAAGCCGCACATTCACCGAGTCATGGAACTACATGACAGACGGTCCTCTTGCAAGCAACCTTGATTTTGTGGCGCGCAGAACAGACGGGAAGCTGGATCTTGAGACCCCGGATGACAGGACACTCGTGGTCAACCTCAGTTATGCTGTGCCGTATCTTCCCAGCCTTCTCTGCCAGCCATGTCTTGCCGCGGTTAAGGACACAACCTCATACAGCGGCGCATACACGCTTATAAGCCAGTCTGACGAGCAGATCAGGCTCAGGCATAACCCGTATTACTGGGACAATGTTAAGACTGATTTCGTTGACATCATTCTCGGAGAGGGTCATGACAAAGAGTTCCTTGACGGCTCAATCCAGTGGTCAATGGCAGCCATAACTGATGCTGCGGACTACATGATCCTGTCAAAGCTCTATGCAACCACGTTCTTCTACTTCAGTGCCACCGAGGGAGCATATGCCAATGAGAACATCCGTAAGGCCCTTATCGATGTCATACCATGGGATTTCATAAGAAGCCTTCAGGGCAGCCTCATAGAGTCCACGTCTATTGTCCCTGAAAGTGGCCTGAAAGCCCAGATCAGCGATGATATCATTGCCCTGCTTGAGGCAGGAGGCTATCCTTATGGGCAGAAGACCCTGCCGATGATCAGCATGGCCATCACCCGGGGCGCCCAGAACGCCGCGGTTGCGGAGCTGATTGCAAAGCTCTGGTCCACCACATTCGGCATAACCGTCACACTCAACACAGTTCCGCTTACATTGTTCGCTTCAGTTCCCGAGGACAACCCGTATGACTTCTGCACCATCACATGGATCGGAGATTACTTTGACCCCATGGCATTCCTGCAGCTCTTCGCGTCAAACAGCTCATTCAACCTGGCGAACTTCAAGAATGATGAATATGACGCGCTGCTTGATCAGGCCGCCGTTTCAGCTGACGAGATCTCAAGACGGGAGATCCTCCTGAAGGCCGAGCAGGTGCTTCTGGACTCAGGTGCGGTCATACCGATGTCAACGGCATTCGCCACGAACTTCGTGCGCAAGGACATGATCTCCGGATGGACGGCGAACCCGCTTGACATCCACCCGTTCAAGACAATCAGCTTCATTGAATAGTTGATTAATTAATAAGCCTTACTCCACCAGACAGGCGCTCTGGCACACAACCGCATCGCCTGTTCCCAGCTCTCCCAACATATGCTCCGCTGTCTTTGCCTTGATGCAGAAACAGCTCTCATCCACACCAAGAAGCTCTGACATCCTCTTGCGGATGGCATCCTTATACGGACCGAGTTTCGGGCTCTGCAGGATCACAGTGGTGTCAACATTTATTATTCTGTAACCGTTTTCCGTAACAAGGGACACTACATTCTCCAGAAGTATGGCGGAGCTGATTCCCTTGTATCTCGGATCGGTGTCCGGAAACAGGGTCCCTATGTCACCTAAAGAGCACGCACCGAGCAATGAGTCTATCACGGCATGGATCAGGGCATCTCCGTCTGAATGACCGAGGCAGCCTTTCGGAGAGTCAATCTTGACTCCTCCAAGAACAAGAGCCCTGCCTTCAGTAAGCATGTGTATGTCCCAGCCTGTTCCTACTCTCATCATTCCTCCGCTCAGACCCTCAGGTCCGTAGAATAAGTGATTTTCCTGTTTGCGCTGTCTCCCTGGACAAAGGCCACCTTTCCGCCCCAGTCCATGAAGATCTCGGTGTCATCCGTGTAGCTCTTTCCAGGCTCCGCATCAAGGTGCGCGCTATAGATGTCAGGGAACCTGAACGTCTGCGGTGTCTGGACCGTACAGACGCCCTCACGGCTGAGTCTTCCGCATAGTAAGCCGTCCTGACCAACCTTGACAATGGTGTCTGTGACGCGGATGCACGGACATGCTCCGCCATGCTTGTCAGCTGCCTCAAGACAGGCATTCACGAGATCGGATGTCACAAAGGGTCTTGCCCCATCATGAATGCTCACTAGAGCAATTTCACTTGATTTTTTACACTCACTTAATGCTTTCAGGGCATTGAAAACAGATTCCTGTCTGGTTGAGCCACCATTTACGAACAGCACCTCAACACCCTCAGGCAAACCGCTCATTCCGCAGACAATTGCCTTCACCTCATCAAGGTCTCCGTCCCGGTAAGTCACGGCAAGGACCCCAAGACCCGGCACTGACAGAAACGGGCGTATGGCCATGGCAAGGACCGGCTCAGTGCCGATTGTAAGGAATTCTTTCTTTACCTGTGAGGCAGAATCAGAGGATTCATTGAACCTACGTGAGGAACCTGCGGCTGTGACAATCACGGCATGGCAGGGCAGCATCATCTCTCCAGATAGGTGAAGATTGTCTTCTCAATCTCCTTCTTGTCCTTCCCAAGGGCATAGGAGCATTCGTCTATGAGAAGACTGAGCGCATTGTCATAAAGCTTTCTCTCCTGCACCGGAAGCTCCTTGACCTTGCTTCTGTGGTACAGGCCCTGGACAACCTTTGCAATCGAGTAGATGGAGCCTTCCTTGATCAGGTCGACGTTCATCTGATAACGTGCCTTCCAGTCAACGGATACAGGCTCATACTTGCTTGAGATAGACTCAAGAGCCTTCATTGCATCCTCAGGGGCGACAATGGCCCTGACTCCAGACTCGGCGACCTTCTGCACGGGAATACTTACAGTCATGTCGGACATGTCAATGTAAATGACATAATAGAGCACAGGAGCATCCCTCACGATGCGCTCCCTTATGTCCTTCACGACACCGACACCCTGCAGGGGATATACTACATGCTCTCCGATTTTGAACTGAGTGTTGATTTCTGAAGCCATGTCTTTATTATAAACCCAATTAGTTTTCTGAACAAGAAAGGATTGAAGAAAAAAACCCGCATGCGTTATATTAAGCTGTTGTGCCATGAGGGCACATCCGGGATTTGAGACATGAACACAATGAACATCAGACGCTGCGGCGTCCTTATACACCCCACATCATTCCCTTCCCCATTCGGAATCGGTGATTTCGGCCAGGAAGCACGTGATATTCTCACCATGCTTGCAAACGCAAAGGTCTCACTCTGGCAGATCCTTCCCCTGGGACCGACAGGATATGGGGACAGCCCGTATGCCGCACGCTCCACGTTCGCAGGAAATGAGCTTCTCATCGACCTTAGATCACTGGACAGCATGTTCGGAATCGGCTGGCCCTACCATGACCCTGAGAACGACTGCACGGGCCGTGTTGACTTCCAGCGTGTCTATGCACGCAAGATGCCTCTGCTCAAGGAGGCCGCATCGCTTTTCATCAACAGCGATGCCCCCAAGGACGCATATAAGGCATTCTGCAAAAAACATGCATGGTGGCTTGACGACTATGCCCTCTATCAGGCCCTTGTGAACCACTACAACGACTCGCGCTGGCAGCTCTGGGACCCGGATCTCAAGCTCAGGAAGAAGAGCGCGCTCACAAAATGGACAAAGCAGCTCTCCCATGAGATCGAGATCTACAAGGTCCTGCAGTATTTCTTCTTCACGCAGTGGGACGATCTTCACAGCTTTGCGAACAACCTGGGAATTCAGATAATCGGTGACATACCCATCTATGTCGCAGGAGACAGTGTTGATGCCTGGACAAACCCAAGGCTCTTCAAGATGGATAAGGACGGCAACCAGACCGCACAGGCAGGATGCCCGCCAGATGCCTTCACCGCTTTAGGACAGCTCTGGGGAAACCCCGTCTACAACTGGGAAGAGCATGAGAAGGACGACTTTGCCTGGTGGAGAAAGCGCATGGAGATGACCATGCGGATGGTCGACATCGTCAGGATCGACCATTTCAGGGGATTCGAGTCCTACTGGGAGGTTCCCGCAGGAGCGGAGAACGCCGTTACCGGACAGTGGATTCCAGGCCCCGGAATGAAGCTCCTCAAGCATTTCAAGAACCTAAACGTCATTGGAGAGGACCTTGGCTTCATCACGCCGGAAGTAGCCGAGCTCAAGAGGAAGAGCGGTTTCCCCGGCATGAAGATCACTCAGTTCGCATGGGACCTCTCAAAAGGCTATTTCGATACCAGCAATGCATTTCTGCCGTTCAATTTCGAGACAAACTGCGTGGCCTACACCGGAACACATGACAATGAGACGACACGCGGCTGGTACAACGGCCTTCCTGACAACTACAAGGATCTTGTGAGGCGTTACTGCCAGTGCTCAGATGATGATGTGGTCTGGCAGATGATCAGGAACAACCTCTCAAGCGTAGCGAACACCGTAGTCATTCCCATGCAGGACATCCTGGGCCTGGACAACAGCGCAAGGATGAACCTCCCGGCATCAGTTGGCTCATCCAACTGGTCATGGAGATACGACCCTGCACTGATGCAGGACTGGATGCTCGGACGCCTGCGCGAGATGATAGAGCTGTACGGCAGAGCACACCACTAAATTATTCCAAATTCGGAAATCTGTCTTGCATTGTTGCCGTAAGTTGCAATATGGCGGCATTATTATGAAGAATCCTCTCAAACCAAATTGACACAAGGCGTCCAAAAATCAGACACTTAGGCATGGACGAACTCAAAGCACGAATACTTTCGGAGGGCAAGGTCCTTCCAGGCAGCATCATCAAGGTCGGGTCATTCCTGAACCATAAAGTCGACACGGCTCTCATGGGAAGGATGGCTGACGAATTCGCAAAGCACTTCGACATCTCAAAGATATCCCTGATCCTCACCATTGAGGCAAGCGGGATAGCACTTGCAAGCGTCTGCTCATACAAGTGGGGGATTCCCCTTCTCTTCGCCAAGAAGGCAAAGAGCGATAATATAGAGAACGGACTGTTCTGCAGTGAGATCTATTCCTACACCTACAAGAAGACAGTCAAGGTCATGGTTGAGTCAGAGCATCTGAAGAGCACGGACCATGTGCTGATCATGGATGACTTTCTGGCAAACGGAGAGGCAATCAGAGGCCTGACAGACCTTGTCCATGAGGCAGGCGCCACATTAGAGGGAATAGGCATTGCGATTGAGAAGGGCTTCCAGGGCGGCGGCGACAAGTTCCGCAAGAAAGGCATAGATATCTACAGCCTCGCCATCATCGAGGAGGCAGATGACGGAAGCATCCGCTTCAGAGACTGAAAGAGCTAAAACAAATATTCCAAATTCGGAAATATTTGTTGTTTGATAATAATAACACCTTATCTCTTTGTTCTTCACTTCATTTAGTTAATGCTTGCTGATAGTCTGAAAATGAATGCATAATGCATATATGCAAGAGAATAACTTGACAAACCTAACTGGCAAGGTGAATGTCTTCAGGGCTTTCCCCCATGCCCTTCAGCATATCCTGGCGATGTTCGCCACGAATCTTGTGCCGATCTTGACAATCGCGTCAATAACCGGACAAAAGCTGCCTGACGATCTGACGCTGGCTCTTTCCCAGAATGCCATGCTGATCGCGGGAATCGCCACCCTTATCCAGTCAACCCCGATCTGGAAGCTGGGCTCAGGACTGCCGATCGTAATGGGAATGAGCTTCACCTTCATGATCACCTTGATATCCATCGCCCTCTCCTACGGCTATTCGGGAGTTGTCGGAGCAGTGATCATAGGAGGATTGTTCGAAGGCCTTCTGGGCCTTACAGCCCGCTATTGGAAGAGGATAATAACCCCGATTGTCTCCGCAACGGTCGTTACGGGCATTGGGCTTTCACTTCTCGGCACCGCCACACGTTCATTCGGCGGAGGCTATGCAGAGGACTTCGGAGCCATCCATTACCTTGTCATAGGCTTATTGACAATAGCAACCTGCATAATCTGGCAGATTTTCGCAAAAGGAACCAAGAAGCAGCTGTCCATACTCATTGGCCTTGCCGTAGGCTACATCGCATCACTTTTCTTCGGCATCATCGTGTTCCCTGATTTCTCCAATGTGAGGATCTTCTCCCTGCCCAAGTTCATGCCCGTGATGCCGGAGTTCCATATTGACGCAATACTCTCAATCTGCGTCATTTACCTGGTCTCAGCCACAGAGACATTAGGAGATGTCTCTGCAATCTCAAGCGGCGGACTTCACAGAAGCGCGACATCCGAGGAGATATCCGGAGCCCTTACCATAGACGGTTTCGGATCAATGCTCGGAGGCCTTTTCGGAGTCCCTCCGGTGACATCATATTCAGAGAACATCGGCCTTACGATCATGACAGGTGTCACAAACAGGAACGTCTACAGGGTCGCAGCAGGAACCCTGATACTCTGTGCCTTCTTCCCTCCGATCGGCTATTTCTTCAGGACAATACCGGCTCCTGTCATAGGCGGAGTGCTTCTGGTTGTATTCGGCCAGATACTGGTATCCGGTTTCCAGATGATATCAAATGCGGGATTCACTACACGCAACAAACTCATAGCATCGCTGTCACTGGCAATCGGAATCGGCTTCACTGAAGCGACAGAGGGTGGAATCTGGAGCAAAATGCCGCCTATCATCCAGTCAATCTTCTCCCAGAACATCGTGGCCATAGTATTTGTGATATCCCTGTTCCTCAGTCTTGTTCTTCCCAGAAAGATGGATTTGGTGCAGTAACAGGGCTCAGTCCTGGCTGAACTCCGGAAGCCTGTACTGATCCATGAATGACTCAAATGCCTTGTTGAACCTCTGGCTGTTGTGTTTGTAATCCTTCAATGTCGCATGGAGGTTGAGATTGTTCATGCCGGCATCAATCACACAGCCTGCGATATTCGAGCAGTGGTCGCTCACACGCTCCATGCTGACTAATAGGTCATTGAGCACAAAGCCTGCATCTATGCTGCACATGCCTCTCTGCAGACGGCTGATATGGCGGGTGCGGATCTCTTCCTTCAGATAGTCCACGACCTGCTCAAGGGGCTCGACCTTGAAGGCCGAATCCAGGTCCTTGTTCAAGAACGCGTTCAATGACAGCAGCGTTATGTGGTTGATGGCACGTATCATTATCCCGAGCTCATTTTCGGCATCATCGGAGAAGACAATCCCTTTCTCCTTCATTTCAACAGCAGACTCCGCCACGTTGACGCTATGGTCGGCAATCCTCTCGAAATCAGTGATCAGCTTCAGGTACTCCGCAGATGTCATGCTCTCATCCTCACTGATCTTCTTTCCGCTGAGCTTGACCAGATATGAGCCTATGACGTCCTCATAGTGGTCTGTCAGATCCTCTTTCTCCCTAACGGTCTGAATGACCTCATCTGTGCAGTCCTTGTAGGAGTTCAGGCTGAGGGTTATGGACTCCATGGCCGACCTTGCCATGTCATCCATCAGGTTACGGCATCTCTCAAGTGCAAGAGCCGGGGCATTTAGGAGTCTGTCATCAAGCTCGACCTTCTTCTCAGGAGCCGATGAATCCGGGACAAGGATGCAGATGAGTCTCTCAATCAGCCTGTTGAACGGGGCTATGACTATCACGCACAGAAGCTTATACACGGTATGAACCAGTGCAATTCCGAAAGGATTGGCGGTGCCGTGAAGCAGGGTCTGGTCAACAAGGGGACCGAAGATGAGGTAGATGATCATCCACAGAATCGCGCCTATGACATTGAACATCAGATAGTACAGGGCTGATCTCTTTGCGCTCTTGTTCGCGCCAATTGCGGAAATCAGGATCGGAACACCAGCTCCGATGTTCATTCCCATTATCATCGGGATTGCCGTGGAGTAAGTGACAAGACCCGCAAGTGAGAATGACTGGAGTATTCCGACTGTGGCGGAGCTTGACTGGATTATCGCCGTCACGGCCACTCCGAAAAGCAGACCCAGAATCGGGTTCTCGAACTTCAAAAACAGCGAATGGAATGCCGGGACCTCATCAAGGGCAGAAACTGCTCCTGACATCGTCTGAAGCCCGAACATCAGCGTCGCGAATCCAAGAAGGACCGTTCCGGTATCCTTTGCCTTGCTGTTCTTGCCCCTGAGAAGGAATATTATACCGATCAATGCCAGCACCGGCGTGAAGGATGACGGCTTAAGCAGCTGCAGGAAGAAGTTCCCGCCGGAGATTCCGCTTAAGCTCAGGATCCATGCCGTGACTGTGGTTCCCACGTTTGCGCCCATAATCAGGCTTAAAGACTGCCTCAGAGTCATCAGGCCGGAGTTAACGAAACCGACCACCATGACTGTTGTAGCGGAGGAGCTCTGGATGGCGGCAGTGACCACAAGGCCTGTCAGGAAACCCACGAACTTGTTGTCAGTGAGCCTGCCGAGGATCCTCTTCAGGCTGTTTCCGGCACGTCTCTCCAGAGCCTGTCCCATGATGTTCATTCCGAACAGGAAGAGGCTCAGCCCGCCGATCAATGTCAGTACATCAAATAAATCCATATTCCTAAATACCAATCAAAACCATCAGTCAAGAAGACTGCTCAAGCTCACCTCGGCGAAGAACTGATAATTCGGGTCCCCGCGCTCTGCGGTTGTCTCCTTCAGCACGTCCAGTGACGGAGTGACCGTCCTTGAGACCTCCTTGCCGTCAATGACAAATGTCACCGGCTTTGAGAAGTCCACCATATCCTCATTCAGGAGCACTGAGAGATCGCCGGAAAGATTCTCCGTCTCAATGCTCACCAGGTTCATGTCCCTGTCATATGAGGCAAGAACCGTCCCTGTCGTCCCGTAAGGGGCCCTCAGGTAATAGAAGCTTGTGACAGTCCGCATCTCGGCCCTTGTGCCCAGATTCCACCTTACTGATGAAGGAAGCGGGTTTCTGATGAACTGATCCATCCAGTGAGGCGGATAGCAGTCCTCGTCCACATGTGAGCGGTCCCCGTCCTCAAGCCAGGACCTGTAGGACCTCATGACAGGTATCGGAACAGCGTCATAATCCTCGTAGTTATGACCCTCATTGTAATGAATCAGGACCCTGTGCACATAATGACCGGGAAACCGCTCCTGCAAAGAGTCAAGCAGAATCCCGTATTCAGCAGTCACCCTGTGCCTGTCATAGGCCTCGTCATATTCTCCGGCCTGAAGCATGATCGGCATGTTGTACAGGTTGTCGATGTTTACCCAGTTATGATGGCCTGATGACATGTTCGCAGAGGCAAAACGGTCCGCCATGCGTGCTGTTACGGCATAGACTCCGTCTCCGCCTGCGGAGAAGCCCTCGATGTAGACCCTGTTCGGATCAACGTCATAATTGATGATCATGTACTGGATCAGCCTGTCATACAGCGGATAGGACTCAGGATTGAAGTGCGTGTCCCATGTGTCCCGGACCCCGCGGGCTGCAACATACACCCCGCAGTCAAGGGCATCCCGGTAGTAGTACTTCATGGCATCCCACTGGGAATCGTTGAGATCGGGGGTGTCTGACGAACCGCCTCCGTGAAGCGCTATGTACAGCGGGTATCCGCCTTCTGGTCTCTCACCCTCGACAAAGATCCCGAGTCTCATGGACACATCTCCGAGATCAAGACGCTCCGCCGAGAGCTCGCTCTCCATCACACCGGATTCCTTCATTGCCCGAAC
>CACZJR010000061.1 GCA_902781545.1 uncultured Spirochaetales bacterium
ACGGGGCTGGTGGCAGCGCCCGGATTCGTGAAGGACCGTGCAGGCACGGTCAGGAGTTGGATGATGGCATTTGATGATGATTCGCTCTCATTGGATTGGAGCGAGCCGGAGAAGATGTCCGTGAAGAGTTCGGACAGTTCAGAGAGAAAGGAGAGGTCAGACAGACCTTACAGCAGGGATTCCAGGGGAACGCGTGACCATGAGAGACGCACCTACGGAAGGCGCGATGACAGACGCAGTGAGCGTGACGGAGAGAGACCCTACAGAAGGGAAAGCCGTGAGGACCGCCCGTACTCGGACAGGGGCGACAGGTACGAGAGAAAGCAGTACGGCAGATCCTACGACAAGCCGTATGACAGGCCATATGACCGCGAGGACAGGCAAGAGCGCACAGAGCGCAGATCATACAGGTCTGACAGGGAAGATGGCGAGAGAAGGTCAGAGCGCCCGTACGGCCGCTCATATGACAGGCCGAGGTCATTTGACAGATCCGAAAGACCCGCACGCTCAAGAAGGACCTTTGACGAGAAAAAATCCTACCAGAGCTCAGAGAATCCAGAGGAGAGAAGACCTTACCGCGAGAGAAGGGAGAGGTCCTTTGACAGGGATGAGAGACCCAGGGAGAGAAAGAGCTTTGACAGGTCCGACAGGCCTGAAAGACCTGAAAGGACCGACAGGTCCTCTGACAGGGGTGAGAGGCGTTTCTCCGACTCGAAGAGAAAGAGCAGCAAGCCTTACGGCTATGACTCATTCAAGCCTGCCCGCTCAAGGGAGGACAGCACCGACTTCTTCTGGAACGCAGAGGACCTTGACCCCAAGAAGAGAGACAAGGAAGACTGAATCCAAGCGCATAAACGAAAAACAGACCTGCGGGTGCGGGTCTGTTTTTTGTTATAACAGTACTGTCAAAGACCCATCTTGGCCTTCTGCTTGGCCCAGGAGTCCTTCAATGTGACGGTACGGTTGAACACAAGGTGCTCAGGAGTGCTGTCGTAGTCAGGCGTGAAGTAGCCGCTTCTGATGAACTGCAGGTAGTCGCCTGGCTTCGCATCGGCGACGGACGGCTCAAGCTTTGCATCGTTTACCACGATCAGTGAATCCGGATTGAGGTCATCGAGATAGTTGCCTGTCTCTCCGCCGGGGTACTCGGTCCTGAAGAGCTTGTCGTAGAGCCTGACCTCGCCTGTGATGGCATACTTGGCGCTGACCCAGTGGCTTGTTCCCTTGACCTTCCTTCCGTCGGGGGTCTCTCCTCCGCGGCTCTCGGGGTCGTAGGTGCAGTGGACCACTGTGACCTTGCCGTCGGCATCCTTCTCACAGCTTGTGGCCTTGACGTAGTAGGCGGTCTTCAGGCGGATCTCATTGCCGATGTAGAGGCGGTGATAGCCTTTGGGCGGGACCTCCATGAAGTCCTCGCGCTCTATGTAGAGCTCCTTGGTGAAAGGCATCTTCCTTGTTCCTGCAGAGGGGTCCTCCGGGTTGTTCTCGATCTCGAAGTACTCGGTCTGGTCCTCGGGGTAGTTGTCGATGACGAGCTTGATCGGATCAAGGACCGCCATGACACGCTTTGCACGCTTGTTCAGGTCCTCACGGACGCAGAACTCCATAAGGGAGTAGTCCACAACGGACTCGACCTTCGCCACTCCCACGCGGGCGACGAAGTCCTTCATTGACTCCGGCGAGTAGCCGCGGCGCCTTATGCCGCTGATGGTGGGCATTCTGGGATCGTCCCAGCCGCTGACTATGCCTAGGTTGACCAGGTTCAGGAGCTTGCGCTTGGACATGACAAAGTAGTTGATGTTAAGGCGGGCGAACTCGTACTGGTGCGGGGTGTGCTCAATTCCGTCGATGGAGCAGGCCCAGTCGTAGGCCGGTCTGTGGTCCTCGAACTCAAGGGTGCAGATGGAGTGGGTGATTCCCTCTATTGCGTCCGAGATGGGGTGGGTGAAGTCATACATCGGGTAGACGCACCACTTGTTGCCTGTTCTCGGGTGCTCTGCGAACTTGATGCGGTAGAGCGCCGGGTCACGCATGTTGATGTTGGGGCTGGCCATGTCGAGCTTTGCCCTGAGGAGGAATTTGCCCTCCGGGTATTTGCCTTCACCCATCTCCTTGAAGAGCCTGAGGTTCTCCTCGATGCTCCTGTCGCGGTCAGGGCTGTTCTTGCCCGGGGTGGTGAGGGTTCCGCGGTTCTCCTTGACCTGCTCGGGTGTCTGGCTGTCCACGTATGCCAGGCCCTGCTTGATCAGGTTTATGGCGATTTCATGGAGCTGGTCGTAATAGTCCGAGGCATAATACTCATGGTTGCCCCAGTCAAAGCCCAGCCATCTGATGTCGCTCTTGATGGAGTCGATGTACTCCATGTCCTCTTTGGCGGGATTTGTGTCATCCAGCCTGAGGTGGCAGATTCCGCCGTATTTCTGTGCAAGACCGAAGTTCAGGCAGATGCTCTTGATGTGACCGATGTGCAGGTAGCCGTTCGGCTCCGGCGGGAAACGCGTCACGATTGTGTTGTTTGGTACTCTGCCGTTGGCAAGGTCGTCCTCGATGATCTTCTCGATGAAGTTGAGGGAGCTTTTCTCCTCTTCGGCTGTCTTGATCTCATTGATCTCGTTGCTCATATGTTCCTCCACTGCTCTTCCAAAGGAGCCCTAAGGTTATGAGTGATATTAACACAATTGGAAAGAATGCTCCATATAGTGTATTATTAAAGGTGTGATTTGAGACGGAGGTTGCTAATGGTCGCATGTGTCGGTGAGTCATTGATTGACATTGTCAACAGCAGGGAGCTGGTCGGAGGCTGTCCGTTCAACGTGGCGCTTGCCGCATCCAGGCTTGGCGCACCTGTCTCTTATTTCGGCAAGGTCTCATCTGACAGGCACGGCCTGATGATCCTCGAGAGGATGATAGATAACGGCGTCCTCTTTGATCCGGAGCTCTGCAACACCCCTGAGCCTACGCTCTGCAGCAAGGCAGTCCTTGATGCTGACGGTAAGGCGTCTTATGTCTTTGATTACAAGGGAACAGCTGCCTGCTCAATCACAGAAGCCGAGCTTTCTCAGTCTTTTTCCAACGAAGGAGACATCAATCTTGTGTTCTTCGGCTCAATCTCCCTTGTGATGGAGCCTGGGTGCAAAGCCATAATCGAGGCTCTGGAGAAGATGGAGGGAAATCCCGCGTTCTTCCTGGATCCGAATGTCAGGCCGTCCATGATCACGGATCCCGAGGCCTACAGGAAGATGATACTCACACTTGCCGGAAAGAGCGACCTTGTCCGTGTCAGCGACGAGGACCTCGCGTTCCTCTGTCCGGATATGGACCCTGATGATGCTGCCCAAAAGCTCGGGCGCGCATGCAAGGGTGCGCTGATAGTCACCAGGGGAGCAGAGGGCTCTTCATGGCTCTCAAGGTCTTTTTGCGTCGACTGCCCTGCGTTCATCGCAGGGGAGGTGGTGGACACTATAGGCTGCGGGGACACATTTGACGGGGCGGTGATAGCGTACCTTGACCGCAACGCTCTGACAGGGAAGATCGCAGACCTGGAAAAGGACACAGTTCGTGAGGTTCTTGACTATGCCTCAAAGGCGGCGGGCCTGAACTGCCTGTCCGAGGGCTGTGATCCTCCCAGGAGGGCCACAGGCGACGAGTTGGCAATGTGAGTGAATTGGAGTAGTATCTGATATATGAAGATCAAAAACAGGTTCGTCCTGGTCCTTATAATCGCAGGTTCTCTTGTCATAGCCGTTCTGGCGGGCATTGTCCTTGTCAGGTGGACCAATGCGATCTCCTCCAAGCAGCGCGTTCAGGAGCTGAGGACCGCCCTCAAGTCCGTGCTTGACACATACGGGGAGAAGGGCCTCTTGGAAATGGCCGGGGTCCCTGTGGACAACATCTACTACGGTGAGTCAGGCGTGTCTCTCTTCCTGGGAGATCAGGCTGCATGGACATACAGCAATGACGAGCTTCAGAACATCAGCATATTCGAGGCCAGCAACAGGGCCGTTGTGCACATAGAGACCCAGGTCACAGATGACTCGTCATACTTTGACGCGGTGCCTGAGAGCGACACCGGATCTGGATTCTTCATCTCTGCCGACGGCCTGATTGTGACCAACTACCATGTGATAAAGGATGCCTCCATCATCACGGTCTCCCTTTATGACGGCTCGGTCTACGAGGCACAGCTGATAGGGTCCGACGATGAGAATGACATCGCGGTGATAAAGATCAGCCCCACGTCGGACGCAAAGATCAGCATCCTCTCCTTCGGGGACTCGGACTCGCTTCTTGTGGGCCAGAAGGTCATAGCCATAGGAAACCCGTTCGGCTACGACAGGACCATGGTCACCGGAATAATCTCCGGCCTGAGCCGCCCGATCCGTGACGAGGCCGGCCGCGTCATGCTGGGCATGGTGCAGACAAGCGCCCCGATCAACCCCGGAAACTCCGGAGGACCGCTACTGAACACAAAGGGGCAGGTCATCGGAATCAACACCTCCATCTACAGCACGAGCGGAACCAGCCAGGGAATGAACTTCGCTGTTGCCTCCAACACGGCTGCTGCCTCAGTCAACGACATTGTGAACTTCGGCAGGGTCTCAAGAGGCTGGCTGGACATAGTGCCGGTGCAGCTGTCTCAGAGCATCGTCGACTATGCGGGACTTAAGGTCTCCAAGGGCCTTCTGGTAAGCCAGATCGTGCCGGGAGGACTTGCTGATCAGGCGGGGCTGAAGGCCGGAACGCAGCAGGTGCGCTACGGAAATTCCGTCATCTACCTCGGAGGCGACATCATAACGGAGATCAACGGTATTTCCATCTCGGACTACAACGACCTGTTCTCGGCCCTGTCCAACACAAAGCCCGGTGACTCGGTGCAGGTGATGGTCTACAGAAGCGGCAACACGGTCAGACTGAACATCACGCTTGTTGAGAGGACGGAAGAGAATCTCAGCTGGATCAACAGATAATATGGCAGACAGCAATCACAGATACCCCTCAGAACCATTCGGAATGCAGCTTCCCTCGAAGGACGATGTCCTGAAGTTCCACGCCGGACCTGACGGCCCGGGCATGAAGGAGGTCGACTCGTCATGGGGAGGGGACATGGTCTACAATGTCCACGGCTCCGTGAAGTGGACGGACAAGCCGTTCGTTGTGCACGCCCCGTTCGATGTCTCAGGCGACCAGCAGCAGGCAATAGACAGGCTTGCCGAGGGTGTCCTTGAGGGTGACCGCTTCCAGACGCTAAAGGGAGTGACGGGGTCAGGAAAGACCTTCACCATGGCCAAAATCATAGAGAAGGTCCAGCGTCCGACCCTCATTCTCTCACACAACAAGACACTTGCGGCCCAGCTTTACAGGGAGTTCAAGTCGTTCTTCCCCGAGAACCGCGTGGAGTATTTCGTCTCCACATACGATTACTACCAGCCGGAGGCCTATGTCCCCGGCAAGGACCTGTACATCGAGAAAGACGCTGATGTGAACGAGGAGATAGACAGGATGAGGCTGTCGGCATCGTTCTCACTGATGGAGCGCCGTGATGTGATAGTCGTGGCCACCGTGTCGTGCATCTTCGGGCTTGCCAACCCGGTATCTCTGAGGGACATGACGCATGTGTTCCGCACGGGGCAGGTGTTCGACCACAAGGCGGAGCTTGAGCAGCTGACACGCATGCAGTATGACCGCAACGACGTGGTGCTGACCCGCGGATGCTTCCGCGTCCACGGTGACATAATCGAGATATGCCCGCCATATCTGGACAATGCCGTGCGCATCACGCTGGACTGGGACACGATCGAGAGCATCCAGTGGTTCGACCCGCTCACAGGCGAGAAGCAGAACAGGCAGGAGAGCTTCACTCTGTATCCTGCCAAGCAGTTCGTCATGCCCAAGGAGCAGGTGATCGCAGCCATTGGGCGCATCCGCAGCGAGATGGAGGAGCAGTACGAGCACTTCATGAACACAGGCCATCCGGTGGAGGCAGAGCGCATCAAGACGCGTGTGGAGTACGACCTTGAGATGCTGCAGGAGATCGGCTACTGCCCGGGCATTGAGAACTACAGCCGCCCGCTGTCAAACAGGGCGCCGGGGGAGAGGCCCGCAGTCCTCCTGGATTACTTCCAGCCTGACTACCTGACCTTCATAGACGAGTCTCACGTGACGCTGCCGCAGATCGGCGCCATGTATGAGGGCGACCATTCCAGGAAGTCCAACCTGGTGCAGTACGGCTTCAGGCTGCCCTCTGCCTTGGACAACAGGCCGCTCAAATACGACGAGTTCGACCAGGTCACAGGCCAGCGCATCTTTGTCTCCGCCACGCCAGGAAAGCTTGAGAAATCGCTCTCCACCCAGGTCGTGCCGCAGGTCATCAGACCCACTGGACTTCTGGATCCGGAGATCACGGTCAAGCCGACTGAGGGGCAGATAGAGGACCTCTTCGGCGAGATCCGCAAGTGCACCGCCCAGAACCAGAGGGTGCTTGTCACGACGCTCACGAAGAAGATGGCTGAGGACATCTCCGACTTCTTCGCCTCCAAGGGCGTGCGTGTGCGCTACCTGCACTCGGAGATCGAGACCATAGAGCGTGTGGAGATCCTCAGGGACCTCCGCGCCGGGCAGTTCGACGTGCTTGTGGGAATCAACCTCCTCAGAGAGGGCCTTGACCTGCCGGAGGTGGCCCTGGTGGCGATCCTCGACGCGGACAAGATAGGCTTTCTCAGAAGCACCACGTCACTCATCCAGACAATCGGCCGCGCCGCGCGAAACGTAAACGGCCACGTCATAATGTACGCCGACCGCATGAGCGACGCCATGCAGGAGGCCATAGCCGAGACCCAGGAGCGCCGCGCCATCCAGATGGCCTACAACAAGGAGCACAACATCACTCCAAAATCCATCGTCAAGGCGGTGGAGGACATCCTTGAGCGTGAGCGCGAGGACGAGCGCGAGAACGAGAGGACCGACATCAGCATCCGCAAGGCGGGCTTCAACCTGCTTGACTCCTCACAGCGCAAGAAATACATCAAGGAGCTCGAGGCCGAGATGCTCCAGGCCGCCAAGGACCTTGAGTTCGAGCGTGCCGCGGTGCTGCGCGATGAGATCAAGAACATCAGGGAAATGCGCTTTGATGGCTGATTTCGGCGCAAATCGTTATAAATGCAACAATTTTTAAAAATGTTTAGTTTGAAAAACTTCGAATAAGTGTAATAATATATGTATCCACACAAAATCGGAGCGAGTATGTCAAAAAAGAACAAAGTCATTAAGCTTGCATCAAAGAACAGGGATAGAGGCAAAAGCTACTATGTCACCTACAACGGCGTGGAGATGACACGTGCCGAGAGAGAGGCTCTGATCAGAGCCGCACAGGCAAAGAGCGCACCGGAGCCGGCACCGTCCGGAAAGAAGGCCAAGAAGGGCACCAAGATCGCCGAGCCAAGCCACAGCAAGCTGTTCAGTCTGCTCCGCCCAAAGAAGAAGCAGACAGTCGCTCCGGATCTCAAGTCAGTTGAGAACACCGAGCCTGTCGTGAAGAAGAAGGAAGAGCCGGCACCAGAGCCGAAGCCTGCCAAGAAGGCCGAGCCTGCACCGGAGCCCGTCAAGGAGCCGGAGCCTGTAGTTGAGGAGGTCGCTCCTGTCGCAGAGCCTGAGCCGGTTGTCGAGCCTGTTGTTGAGGAAGTTGCACCTGCTCCTGAGCCGGAACCTGTGGTTGAGGAGCCTGCTCCTGAACCAGCTCCAGAACCAGAGCCGGAGCCAGCACCGGCACCTGCACCCAAGAAGGTTGCCGCTGATGATGACGACGATGATGAGGAAGAGGATGATGACGATGAGGAGGATGATCTCTCAGAGGCCATCAACAAGAAGAACGCAAAGAAGCGCATAAGCCCGAACTTCGTCAAGAGAGTCGGAAAGACCGCAGGTCAGGGCGCTGACGAGTGCATCAACATCCAGCACACCTTCGACGAGAAGATCGCTGAGATCGATGCCCAGATCAAGGCCGCCAAGACCCCGAAGGACGCCGATGACGCCGTCAAGGCAGAGTATAACGAGAAGAGGAAGGCCCTCAGGAAAGAGAAGAAGCAGCTCGAGCTTGAGCGCGACACCAACGCCAACAAGGCCGAGGCATTCGAGAGGGCATGTGACGGATACTGCGACATCTACACCCTGCTCACAGGCAAGGAGCTTGATGTCAGGAAGACCGAGAGACTCAACCCGTTTGTTCCTCTCACAGAGGAGATGGAGCTTGAGGTCCTGAACAGCCTCTGGGCAGACAAGAACGCCAGAAGGGCACCTAAAAAGAAGAAATAATCATCCGCTGATAAAAGAACCCCGGGCATTCCGGGGTTCTTTTTTATGTTAAGTTCAGTTTTTTTTGCTGTTTTTTCGTGTTTTTTACTGACATTCAGTGGCGGATAAGGCGGCCGTCGTTGAACTCGAGGATCTTGGTCATCCTGATTCCGGCGGTGATGTAGTCTGAAGCAGGCTTGTAGACGGTGTAGACCTTTATGATCAGGTCCTCATACTGGGCCGTGACAAGGTATTCCTTTCCCAGGTACTCGCTCCTGATTATCTTGGCGTTCTCAAAGCGCAGGTGAGGGAAGAACTCGGGGAAGGGAAGGCCCGGCATGTCGTTGACCACCATGTCCTCAGGCCTGAAGAGCAGCCTGTGCTCAGGGCCGAAGCACTGGTAGATGATCTTTGACCTCTCTGTCTCAGGGACGCGCAGCGTCTTGAGGATCACATCATAAGGCAGGATGTTGCACTCGCCTGTGAATGTGGCGGTGAACTCCGAGTTGGGGCGCCTGTAGATGTCCTCAGGGCTTCCCATCTGCTCGATCTTTCCCTCCCTAAGGACAATGACCTTGTCTGAGATGCTTAACGCCTCCTCCTGGTTGTTGGAGACAAAGAGGGTGGTGACGCCAGATTTCTTGTGGATCTCCCTGATCTCGTTCCTGAGGGCCTGCCTGGTCTTTGTGTCCAGGGCAGAGAGGGGCTCGTCCAGAAGCAGGATGTCAGGCTGGGACGCAAGGGCCCTGGCCATGGCCACCTTGTACTGCTCCTCCGCGGACAGCTCGCGTGTCTTTCTCTTCTCGGTCCTGCCCAGGTTCACAAGCTCCAGGAGCCTTCTTATCTCAGCTACTGTCTCCTCCTTGGAGAGGTGCCTGCCCTTGAGGGCGTAGGAGACGTTCTGCTCCACGCTCATGGTGGGGAAGATGGCGTAGTCTGGAAGAACGATGGCAGCCTTTCTCTTCTCTGCCTCAAGAGCTGTCACATCCTTGCCGTTGATGGAGATGCTTCCGGAGGCCGGGCTCTCCAGGCCGCAGACCAGTCTCAGCACTGAGCTCTTGCCGCTTCCGGAAGGGCCGATGATTGAGACAAGCTCACCCTTGTTGATGGAGAAGTCCAGATCCAGGGTGATCTTTCCGATAGTCTTTCTGATCTGATTGCAGACAAGTCCTAATTCAGGCATGCTGTTTGCCCTCCCGTGAATGACCTATACCTAATGAGAAGAATATGAAGCAGAGCACAAGCACAACAGAACCCATGGCGCAGGAGACTGCGGTGTCTCCCTTATCTGAGAGCCTGAGTATCTGAGCGAAAACCGTGTTCAGCCCGAATGCCTCTGCAGCGCCGGAGCTTGCAATGCTCAGCGCGCATGATGTCAGGACCGCTGTCCGCACGGACGGTGCGATGATCCTGAGGTCTATGTGCCTGAAGCTCCTGCCGCTTGAGCTGCCGAGTGAGAGCGATGTCTCCCTGAAAGACCTTCGGACAGATCTCACCGCCGGAAGCATGATCATGGTCTGCACCGATGTGATGACCAGGACATGGCAGATCAGGGTGAGTACCATCTTGGCTGCAGGTGTCTCAGGAATCCACTCGTAAACGCCCATGAGGCCTGTTGCGATCGCAACCGGTCCGACGGCGAACGGGATCATGGCTATGTATGTTCCCGATCCTGAGGAGGCCACTCCCACGCTGATGCGTACTGCGATGAACGCCGCGATGAGCGATGAGACAAGAGCCAGCGCAAGGCTGAAGAGCAGGGCCACAAGCCAGGTTGGGTTCAGAGCCGAGAACATGGACATGTAGATTCCGAATGAGAACTGGCCGTCTGAGAGAACTGAGCGCAGGATCATTGAGCATGCAGGCACAAGAAGCAGGGCGATTACGGCGATCATGTAGATTGACGAGAGGAAGACTGACAGGATGTTTCCCCTGCGTTTACGGCAGTTTGCGGCATCAGGGGATTCGGAGCGGCTGATGTTCTTCTCTGATGAAACAAGCACCGCTAGTACGATCAAGCTTATGAAAGATGATAATATCGGGTTCTCCGGGGCCATCATGCTTCTGAGAAACACAAGAGCGGAGGCTCCGATCATGGCCTGCCTGAGCTTGGGCAGCGTGATGGTGCGGAAGATCCTCAGGCGTGAGGCTCCGAGTGTCCTGGCATCCTGCTCGCATCTTGAGTCGAGCCTTCTCCAGTGCTCTCCGGCCATGACGGTCAGAAGGGGGATGCCCAGCATGAGGCTGATGGCTGAGGACCTGAGGAATCCGGCCATCTGGATCTCCGCGATATAGCCGCCCTTCCCGAAGAGGATGTCAAAGCACATGTCCATCAGGACCGGCGGGAAGCAGAATGAGAAAGCCAGGAGGATGCGAAGCAGGTTCCTGATGCCGGAACCGCATCTTGAGTAGATCACAATGCCTGGGAATGCAAGGATGAGGGAGGCAAGTGTTGCTGCCGCTGTGAGCGCGAGCGAGATGCCTGTCTCTTTGAGGAAAGCCATGTCCGTCACAAGGGCGGGGACAGTCTCGTATCCGTTGAGGATCAGAAGGACAAACGGCGGCAGAAACAGCACGAGCAGCAAAAGGTAGCCTGCCAGTGAGTATTTTCTGTTGTAACTGCTGAATCTGTCCACAGCCTTATATTATCATAAACGGTTGCGATGTTTAACACAAATCAGTTAATATTCAACCGTGATACAGTTCTACCTTCTTTCGGTCGTATTTCTGGTTCTCAGCGCGGGGCTCCTGCTTGTAGACAGGTACGGGACATCGTTTCTTTTCCTGATAAACCTCAAGACTTTCTACAACTCGAAGAAGGCTGTTAAGATCACATTCATATCGCTGGGGCTCCTGATAGCGCTGGCGGTGATCTTCTTTCCGGTCTCACCGGGTCCTATAATCCTTGGCGACATCCTTCCGGCCGCGAACATCGTTCTGATCCTGATATACCTTCTGAGGAACTTCAGCAAGGCTGAGAGCATCGCGGACTTCAACAACGGAAAAAGAAACGCCCTGGGCTTCATCACCCTGGGCGTCGCATTGATCCACTTTTTATTCCCGTGGATCGTGGTTGTTTAAGTGTGAGGTGCGGCAGAATCAAAGGACCGTGCCGTTAGGAATCGTCACACCCTTGTTGATGACGATGATGCCGTCGTGGATGGAGTAGTCGCCGTAATCGCCTTCCTTTCTGGGGATGTCGTCGATTCCGATCCTGCAGCCGTCACCGATGCGGGCGTTCATGTCGATGATCGCGCGCTTGATGATGGTGCCCTTGCCGATTCCGAGGTTGGGGATTCCCTTTGCCGCGTTCTCGGCCTTCTGGGCCTCGGTCTCGTAGTATTTTGCTCCCATGCAGTAGACACCGTCGAGGGAGGCGCCGCTCTCAATGATGGTACGGACGCCGATGATTGAGTTGACAATGTAGGCATTCG
>CACZJR010000062.1 GCA_902781545.1 uncultured Spirochaetales bacterium
CGGCTGCGGGGACATAAGCAGCATACAGCTGGAAAGCACAAGGGCACATACCAGGATAAAAGCAAAAGCGACATTCTTGTTTCTCATAAATACCTCCGAAGAAATACCAGTCTATGATAATTATAAACCCATAAAACAGCTCGTCAAACAAAAAAATCCGCAGCCGAAGCTGCGGACTTTGATAACGAAGGAAGATTCCTTACTTGCCCTCGAAATACCTCTTGGCATTGTTGAAGGAGATATCCTGGACCATGCCTCCGACAAGGTCGAAGTCAGCAGGAATCTCACCGTTATCCATCCATGTTCCCAGCATATTGCAGAGGATCCTGCGGAAATACTCATGTCTGGGATATGAGAGGAATGAGCGGCTGTCAGTCAGCATTCCGATGAAGCGAGAGAGAAGACCGAGGTTTCCAAGGACCTTCATCTGCTCTGTCATTCCGTCGATATGATCGCAGAACCACCATGCGCTTCCCATCTGGATCTTTCCCGGAACATCACGCTGGAAGCAGCCCATGAGGGTGCCGATTGCATAATAGTCCTTGGGGTTAAGTGAGTAGATGATTGTCTTTGGAAGAGCATCCCTCATATCAAGGGTATCAAGGAACCTTGAGAGGTTGTATGCGGTCTCCTTGTCAGTCACAGCATCATAACCCGTGTCCGGGCCCAGTGCCTTGAAGCCGCGTGTGCTGTTGTTTCTCTGAGCCTGCATGTGGAGCTGCATTGCGATGTTCCTCTTTGAGTACTCCTCTGCAAGTGACATCAGGATGAAGCATCTGTAGATCTCAGCCTCCTCTGCACTGACGCTCTTGCCTGCTCTGGCCTTGAGGAAGATCTCGTTGACCTTTGCGTCTGTGGCAGGTGCATAAGGCGGGACAATGATGGCATGGTCTGTCGCAACACAACCGTTCTCGATGAACCAGTCAAGTCTCTTTGAGAGGGCTGTCATGACATCTGAAGCGCTTGTGATTGTCATCTTCGCAGCTCCTGCGAGCTTGTCGATGTACTCATTGAAGCCCTCGGCGTCGATGTTCATGGCCTTGTCGGGTCTGAATGACGGGATGACCTTTGTGGCGGTCTTTCCAGATTTCCTGATTGCCGCATGATACTCAAGTGTGTCAGCAGGATCATCGGTTGTGCCTACTGCATAGACATTGAACTTCTTGAAGATACCGTAGGCGTCAAGGTCCGGATCCTCCTTGAGCTTCCTGTTGGCCTCGTCATAGATCTCACGCGCTGTCTTTGGTGAGAGCGGAGTGCTGATCCCGAAGAATCTCTGGAGCTCCAGGTGTGACCAGTGATAGAGTGGGTTTCCGATTGCATGTGCGACTGTGTCGGCATAGTGGAGGAACTTCTCAAAGTCATCTCCCTCACGCTCGTCATAGCCGTTGGTGCGCATCTGCCTCCACTTGTAGTGGTCGCCGTAAAGCCATGCGCTTGTGATGCTGGGCTCACGCTTGTTTCCCGCGATCTCCGCAGGAATCAGGTGGCAGTGGTAGTCAAAGATAGGCATCTGCTTGGCATACTCGTGGTACAGCCTCACAGCACACTCATTGCTGAGAAGGAAATTCTCATCCATAAACTTCTTCATATTCTTTTCCTCATAAAAGGGTTTTGTGTTCACATTCAATACGGAACGCTGATACACACTTTTAATCTATCATTTTTGATGGATTCTTACTAGTCAACTTCAAACCAGAACTATCCTTATCTTGATAAACCGGAACCATACGAGACATTTGGTTCAGCGCATTCTTCTGCAGACTGCAATGGGTCATCAACAGTCTCCGCACCATACAATTCAAACGGATCAATGTCAATGCAATCAGTTGGGTCATACTTACCGCTGAGATCCCATGCGACTGTATTGTTAAGAACAGTCAAACGAGATACAAAAAAAGATTTGTCGTTCAGTATAGCGAATACACCACCCTTCTCAATAAATGGCTTCATGTCTAATCTTCGTATTGAACCATCAGAGAAATAGGCATATACAGTGTATTCCGGTCCTGGTATTGCCTGTACAACTATTGGATAATACTTCTCACCCATATTTTTTCTCTCTGTTAGACATTATACCATAAAGCCATCGAATAGAAGAAAATAATATGAGACTCAGTGTATTTCTTGGTTTAGGTTCTTAATTGGATGGTTCATCGACACAGTCATTCTTCTATTTAAACCGAATCCCTGTTACGCATAACAAAAAAGAGGGGCATCACATATGCGATGCCCCATGGTTTTAACTCATAAATCCATCATGAATTGAATTTCTCGCGGTTGATCCAGAGACCAAGAGCGGGATTCGGGATGAAGAAGACCTCTTCACCGTCCACAGTGTTGTATCCGTACTTCAGCTTCTCCGGATCATACTTCTTTGCCATCTCCTCATATGAGGCAGGTATGAAACCGACATCGGCTATCTCCTTCTGGGAGATGTCACGCACGGCGTAAGTGATGCTGAACCTGCCGTCGCTTGATCCATGGATCAGATGGGCGGCAACTCCCATGTTGGCCTGAAGGTCCTCATTCTCGTTCAGAAGCTCAAGGGTGTGGATCCTGCCCTTGTATCCGTACTTGCGGATCAGGGCGTCATTTGTCTTGTCCTCTCCGAACTTGTCAACAGCCGGTGCAAGGACAATGAGCTGGCCGCCGTCGGCAATTGCCATACGGGTCCTGTACACGGCCTTGTTTCCGAGCCATGTGCTGTGGAACTCCTTCTCGTTGAGGTAGACAACACACTTCTTGATTCCGGTCTCGACATAATCGATGTTGAGCTCCTGTGAGAGCTTCACCGCATCCTCGAGAGGCTTGCGGTCAGTTCCGATGAACAGCCCGTGTGTCTGGATCTGGTCGTTCGGGGCCGTGCAGACTGTGAGCATCCAGAGGATGTTTGCCTTCTTTGACAAAAAGTGCTCAAGGGCATAGTCGAAGATCTTTCTGACCGGTGTGAAATCGCGCCCCATCATCCTCTCCATGCCGTAGACGGCACCGATGATGTGGCTCTGGTTGATCATGTCTGCTCCGCCGGCACCGACAAAGAAGTTCTTTGCCTGGTTGGCCATTCCTATGACCTCATGCGGCACGACCTGACCGACAGAGAGAACAAGGTCGAATGACGGGTCAATCACCATTCTGTTGATCTCAACCGCGACACCCTTCTTCCAGAGTCCTTCGGTAACCTCCTCCACAAAAGAGGCGGGAACCTCACCGATCTTCACGACATCATGTCTCCAGTCATGTCCGTGGAACCTCTCAAGGGGGATATCCCCGTACATGGCCCTGATCTCCTTCTCTGTCATCGGGACATGTGTTCCCAGGGCCTCCAGCAGCTCCACCTCGACTTTGTTCTCAACACACCAGTGATAGGCGATGTTTGCGATCAGGCCGGCATTTGAGAAGCATCTGGTGTAATCAGGGACCACCATGAGCATTTTCTTTGGCTTCCTCTGCTCAAGGGCTGAGATAACCATATCTTTAATCTGTTTATCAGTAAGCATATAACTCCCAAATAGAAACAGACCGCCCTTCCGGACGGTCCGATGTCTCACGCTTATGCGTTGTATGTTGATGCGCTGGTTGATCCACCCTCGCCTGTCCAGTTTGTGTGGAAGAACTTACCTCTCTCCTGGTCAACTCTCTCATAGGTGTGTGCACCGAAATAGTCTCTCTGTGCCTGAAGCAGGTTCGCAGGAAGCCTGTCGGTGGTGTAACCGTCGAAGTAGCTGAGTGCGCTTGAGAAGGCAGGTGTAGGAATACCGCAGAGGGCTGCGTTGGCCACGACCTTTCTCCATGCAGGAACAAGGCTCTGGATCAGTGACTTGAAGTACGGATCAAGCAGGAGGTTTGAGAGCTCAGGATCCTTGTCGTAGGCATCCTTGATCTTTCCGAGGAATGTGGACCTGATGATGCATCCGCCTCTCCACATCAGTGCGATTCCACCATAGTTGAGCTGCCAGCCGTAGTTCTTGGCAGCTGCCTTCATCAGGACATAACCCTGGGCGTAGCTGATGATCTTGGATGCAAGGAGAGCCTTGCGGATGTTCTCAATCATCTCCTTCTTGTCGCCTGTGAACTTCTCCCTCTTCACCTTGTAGGCATCTGCGGCCTCAACACGCTCTGCCTTCATGGCTGAGAGACAACGTGCGAAGACTGCCTCGCCGATAAGTGTGAGGGGAACACCCTCGTCAAGAGCGGCGATTCCTGTCCACTTTCCTGTACCCTTCTGACCTGCGGTGTCAAGGATCTTGTCAACCAGAGGCTGTCCGTCCTGGTCCTTCTTGGCAAGGATCTCGCTTGTGATCTGGATGAGATAGCTGTCAAGCTCTGTCTTGTTCCACTGTGTGAATACCTCGTGCATCTCGTCGGCGTTCATTCCGAGAAGATCCTTCATGAGCTGGTAGGCCTCGCAGATGAGCTGCATGTCACCGTACTCGATTCCGTTGTGGACCATCTTCACGAAATGGCCTGCACCGCCGTTTCCGACCCAGTCACAGCAGGGGCTTCCGTCCTCGACCTTGGCGCAGACGGCCTGGAAGATCGGCTTGACAAGAGGCCATGCGGCAGGGGATCCGCCGGGCATCATTGAAGGTCCCTTGAGAGCGCCCTCCTCTCCGCCTGAGATACCTGTTCCGATATAGAGAAGACCCTTGGACTCGACATACTCACATCTCCTGATTGTGTCAGGGAAGTGGCTGTTTCCGCTGTCGATGATGACATCGCCCGGCTCAAGGACGGGAAGAAGCTTCTCGATGAAGTCATCGACCGGCTGACCGGCCTTGACCAGAAGCAGGACCTTCCTGGGTCTCTCGAGGTTGTCAGCAAGCTCCTGGATGCTGTGGCAACCGATGATGTTCTTGCCCTTGGCCCTTCCGTTTGTGAAGTTGTCAACCTTCTCGACTGTCCTGTTGTAGACTGCGACTGTGAAGCCCTTGGACTCCATGTTCATAACAAGGTTCTCGCCCATGACGGCAAGACCGATTAATCCGATATCTGCTTTCTTTGCCATATATTACCTCTTGACTCTTGCATTGCCCTTATAGATGGACATGATCTGGTCCTCATCAGCCGGTGTGCCGTAGTCTGTGAGAACTGTTGTTGCCAGAACGCCTGTTGCCCAGCCGTACTTGATCCAGTCTTCCTCAGCCTTTCCTGAGAGGATGGCATAAAGCAGACCGCCGACAAATCCGTCACCGCCGCCGATTCTGTCCATGACCTGGATCGGTCTCGGAAGCTCCTCGTACCAGTTGTCTCCGACTCTGACAAGTGCGCCCCAGTTGTGCTCGTTGGCGCTGACGACCTCTCTGAGTGTTGTTGCATAGACCTGGGCGTTCGGATAAGCCTTCTTGACCTCTCCGATCATTCCCTTGAACTGCTCGATCTTGTTTGCAAGATCCTTTCCGCCGGCCTCAGGGCCCTTCATGCCGAGGCAGAGCTGGAAGTCCTCCTCGTTTCCGACGAGGATGTCTGCCACTGATGCGATCTCGCTGAATGCTGCGGAAAGCTCAGCCTCGCGGCCCTTCCAGAAGGATGCGCGGAAGTTGAGGTCAAAGGCGATCAGGGTTCCGTTCTTCTTGGCTGCCCTTGCGACATCAAGGCAGAACTGTGTTGTCTCGTGGCTGAGAGCCGCGATCAGACCTGAGAGGTGAAGGATCCTGACTCCGTCCTCCTCAAAGATCTTCTTGAGATCAAAGTCAGAGGCCTTGAGTGTTCTTCCGACCTCGCCGGACCTGTCGTTCCAGACCCTTGGTCCGCGGCTGCCGAATCCACTGTCAGCGATGTTGAACTGATGCCTGTATCCCCATGCACCGCCCTGCTCCACCTCAGGACCGACATAATCGATGTTCCTGAATCTGAGCTCTGACTTGATGAATGAGGCGATCGGGCTCTCCTTGACGAAGGTTGTGAGAACCATTGTCTTGAGGCCGAGTGAGGAGCTGACGTTCAGGACGTTGCTCTCGGCACTTGTGGCCTGAAGCTCGAACAGGTGGCTGGTATGAACAGGAAGCCTGTTGACCGGTGTGATCCTGACACCCATGCTGGTGGGGCAGACAAGATCGTATTTGCAATTCTCTCTGAGTTTAAGCATTATATTTCCCCTTTTTTTATTATGCGATTGTATTGTGCAGGGTCTTCCTGACGGCGCCAGGACCTGCGTTCATGCTCTCGAAGGCTGAGATGACAGCATCCTTGAGCGGAGATGTAAGAACGTTGTAGCCCCAGATGTCCTCTCTGGAAAGAATCTTGTCCAGCTCTCCGCCCTTCAGCGGCTGGGCAAACTTGATTCCGGCGATATCAGCGTGAGCTGACTCTGCAAGCGGATCCGGGCTGAGCTCGAACGGATTGCCGTTGTCATCCACTGCAAGCAGATATCTGATCCATGATGCAAGGACAACAGGAATTACCTTGAGGTTTCCGAGATCCAGTCCCTTTGCCTGATATTCCTTGACAGTCTCACCGAAACGGATGGCAAGCTTCTGGCTTGTGTCTGTTGCGATTCTCTGCGGAGTGTCGGGCATGAACGGGTTCGGCAGTCTCTTGTAGACGACATCATCGAGGAATGACTTCGGTGAGAGGATTCCGGGATCTGTGACAACAGGAAGTCCCTCGACATAGCCCAGTCTCTCGATGTACTTGACGATGTCCTCATCCTTCATCTCGTCTGAGATCTTGGTGTATCCGAGAATGCATCCCATGACGCTCATTGCTGTGTGGAGCGGATTAAGGCATGTGCAGACCTTCATGCGCTCGACCTTTGTGACTGTGTCGCGGTCTGTGAAATAGACTCCGGCCTTGTCCAGTGCAGGTCTTCCGTTGGGGAACTTGTCCTCAACAACAAGGTACTCGCACTCCTCTGAGTTGACGAATGCGGCGACATAGGACCTCTTGGCTGTGATGATGACATCCATGCCCTCAATGCCGTCCTTCTTGATTGACTCGCAGACCATCGGATCCGGCCTGGGTGTGATCTTATCGATCATTGACCACGGGAAGCTGACCTTCTTCTCATCGCAGAGCCAGTCTACAAAAGCCTGTGAGACCATTCCCATCTCTGCCCAGCGTTTTGCGATTGTGGAGACTCCTGTGAAGAGCTTAAGTCCGTTCTGTGAGCAGTTGTCCATGCTGACGACTGCAATCGGATGTGCTCCGGCCTTGAAGCGCTCGTTCAGAAGAGACACGACCATGCAGCAGATTGTGGTGCACTTTTCAGGTCCTCTGAGGATATCCTCCTGGACATAGCCGGGAGCTGTGGCATAACCTTTCTCGGTGATTGTGAAGCTGACCATCTGGAGAGCGGGATTTGTGAAGATATCAACAAATCTCTTCCAGTCGTCAGGTCTCTGTGTGCTGCAGATGATTGCATCCGCGACTGATGCGCAGACTTCCTTGTCAATGGTTCCGTCTGCCTTGAGCGTGACGTTGATGTTCAGGTTGTCATAAGGTGCATAGCCCTTCTCCACGACTTCCGGATCAAAACCCTCTCCAACAACAATGCCGGAATCAGCAAGACCCTTGTTCAGGAGATCCTGCATCCTTGCAGCAAGGAAGATCCTGAAGATGTTTCCGCCACCGAAATGGACCCACTTGCAGGCCTTTTTGGTGTTCTCCCTCATCTTTCCGATATTGTACTCAGGCAGTTTATAGCCTTTTTCAATCCACTGTTTCCTTGATTCAGCGTTTTCTACGCTCTTGATGTTAAGCTTCAAAACCGAACCTCCAGTCATTCTTTGATTTTGTTACTTTAAGATTACCACAACTGATATATCAGTTGCAATATTTATTTAGCCCTTTTCAGATTATTCTGCACAAACTGATGTATAATCCCAGTCTGCCAGCATAAATCCATCTAACAATAATGGCCGGGTTTTCCCCGGCCATTCAGTGACGATTATTTCATCAGGATCTCGCTTGCGTGACGTCCGATGTGCTTGTAGAGAAGCTCTGCATACTCCTCTCTGTACTTTCTCCACAGCTTGTAGAGCCTGTCCTTGAACTTGTAGGAGCCGTCTGCGTTCTTCTCGTTCAGGATAAGACCGTATGTGATGTGGATCAGCTGCCTTGAGTCATTGTGCTTGAACAGATCAGGAAGCTCTGAGTCCTTGAGGGTGTCAAGGGAAGGAATCCTGGACAGCTGTGTCGTGACATGATAATAAGCTGTGGCAGCCTTGAAGGCGGTAAGCGCATAGGCGTGCACCTCTCTGTAGAGCTGTGGGTCCTTCATGGCGACAAGCTTCATGGCCTCAAGCCAGTTTGTTCCTGCGGTCTTCAGGTGGAAGCGGCCCTTTGTCTCACGGCCAGCTGACGGGAAGATGGAGAACTTGTCTGATCCGCTGTGGATGGAGATCTTATATCCGAAATGCCTTGAGATGGCAGCGTGGATCTTCATTTCGGCTGCGAACTGCTTCAGGTCACCTATGTAATCGATGCCCTTCTGGAACTCTCCGCAGAATCTCGGAGCAACTGTGGAGACCCTCACACCCTTTCTTGTCAGCTCGTTGGCGACAAAGAAATGCTGTGCAGGCAGGGTCGGAGTCATTGTCTCGTCAATTGAGACCTCAAAGTCAGCGACCTGCTTTCCGTTCTTCATGATCAGATTGAAGAAGATGTCGATGGCATGCTTGATTGCCTCGCTGTAGATCAGGACTGTCCTCTTGTAGAGCTCCTCATCAAATGAGATCGTGATACCCTCTCCAACATCGAAGCTCTTGTTCATGTAGATGTCCTCAAGCTCCTTGTTCTGCTTATACTTTGCAAACACCTCAGCCTTTGAGAGGCCCTCGATTGTGTTGTCGATCTGCTCGCTGCAGTCCAGTGTGATCATGGTGCATCCGCTCTCAAGGGCATATGCGACCTCCTTAGCTGTCTTGACGTGATCTCCGTCTGCGCCCCATCCGGTTGTGTAACCGCATCTGAAGACCGCGAAGCTTGCGCTGTCAATGACGTCAGCGAATGTCCTGTTTGTCAGGTTCAGCTCTCTGATTGACTGCTGGGAGAGAATCGGTGTGATCTCAGTGTACTTCTTGAAAACCCTGAGATGTCCGTCAGTTGCAATTCCGAGGCGGTCTCCGACTCCCATTGTCTTGTCCCTGTCAAGGACTCTAGATGGAGCTGTCCAGGGATAAAGCGCACGCATCTTCTCTGCATTGGCGTGTGAGAGAGGCGCCAAAGTCCATGTCTTACCATCAGAGGTGACTGTCTCACCCTCAAAACCGAGTTTCGGATCTGCGACAAAATAGTCCTTGTCCTCCGCGGCAACCATGCAAAGGTTGTCATGAACCGAATCCTTGTAGACGTCGAACTTGCGACCGTCAGCTGTAATGAACATATCGAATTCCTCCATGCAGGCGCTGGCCCGCCAGTTTACTAAGCTATAATCCCATCTTAATTTGAAAACGTTTATTAAGCAACTAAAATATCAGTGGAAATCCGATGAATTTTGTTCTATAATGAAACCATGTTAACCGATGTCGTCTACAATGATCTCAGGGACAAGATCCTCAGCCTTACCCTCAAGCCCGGCACGGAGCTGAGCTTCACGAACCTGAAGCCTCTCTACAATGTCAGCATCTCACCCATCAGGGATGCCTTAAAGCACCTTGAGAACGAGGGCCTTGTTGAGATCCGTCCGCAGAGCGGGACATCGGTGGCACTGATCGACATGGCTAAAGTCAGGGATGAGCGCTTTCAGAGGCTCTACCTGGAGCTGGGTGCGGTGGAGAAGGCATTTGGCCGCGGAATCAGCAAACAACTCATTACACAGTGGGAAGATAATATAGAGAAGCAGAAGAAAGCCTTCGCCTGCCGTGACACCATCACCTTCCTCGAGCTCGACAATTCAATGCACCGTCTTCTCTTTGAGGCATGCGGCCACGAGAAGGTCTTTGACTCAATGCTTGCCACCAGCGGGAACTACCACCGTATCCGCATGGTCAGCTATCTGTTCGATGACATCTTCTCCAGCACAATCGACCAGCACACCACCATACTCAATGCCCTTAAGGCAAACTCAATCGAGATGGTGACCCAGCTCGAACGCAACCATATCTCCAAGATAGAGATCGAGACCTCCGGTTACCAGAAGGCCTATCCACAGTATTTCAAGTAATATATCAGTTTGATTCGTAGTCATTCGTGAAGCTCGTTAACTTCGTGAACAACCTATTCACCCTCGAAAGCACAGTCACAGACATGGAATCTGCTCTCCTGTGGCGTATGCGTGCCGCCCTTGGAGTCATGCATGGTTGTCCAGAGTGCCCTGCTAATGTGCCTTCCGAACTTGCAGCCTTTAAATGAGGCATAGGAGCACACACCTTCCTTTGCGCTCGGGTGCCACGGACGGGCAAGGTATACTGAGCCGTCCTCAACATCAGACGTGCAGGTAAGGATGCAGGACTCAAAGCACAGTCCCCTCTCCTTGTCAGCCATGGTGGAAGGCGCTGTGACAAAGCCCTTACCCAGAGATACTATGGTGCAGTGTTCGAACACGGCATGACTTCGGCCGAATATGAAATCTATGTTCCCCTTTATGATGCAGTCCCTGTAGGATTCCTCCTCCCCGTCACAGAAAAGGGTGTCCTGCCAGCTCAGAAGCGTGCATGACTCAAACATTGTCCCCGTGGAGTCAGGAGATGTGAACACCGCCACCGCCTGAAGTCCGTGCCTGACCGCAGGATTCTCAACCCTGATGAGGTTGTAGAGAGGAAAATCAAAGTCATTCTGGACGGTCAGGTCCTTGAATGTCACGTTATTGCCTGTCACAGTCAGTGTGGCGCTTGCGGCTGTTCCGAAACCCGGGGTCATTCCGTTATGGTCGTTCCAGACTATCGTGGCACCGTTGCCTATGACGGTCAGGTCACTGCGGGAAATACGGACCTTCTGCCTGAATACCGCCTTGGCGGGAAGCTCTACGGTCAGAGGTCCCTCAGAACCGGAATTGAGAAGCCTGTTAAGATCTTCACCTTCACTTGCTTTCATGTAAATCATGGAAAACCCCACTGCAATCAGCCTATAAAAACAAAGACACAGAAGCCGAAGCGGCCTCTGTGCCCTTAATCATTGAGTATTAGTCAATCACTCAATTGTGAAGAAATCGAGCAGACCTGTGACTGACAGGACGTTGCGCACGATCTCTGGGACATTCTTGAGAACCATTGTCCCCTGCTTCTTCATGACCTTATATGCGGAAAGAAGGACACGGACTCCTGCGGATGAGATATACTCAAGATCCTTAATGTCCATGACAAGTTCCTTGACATCACCCAGTGAAGCGGCAATATCATCGTTAAGCTCAGGTGATGTGTTTGTGTCCAGCCTTCCTGAGACTGTGTATGTGAGCTTGCTTCCTTCCTTGACTTTCTTGAATTCCATTTTATCCTCCCTGGAACAATTCCATTATTTAACTTTTTTATGATCTTCCGCAAGCAGTGCAAGCGGGTTCGTTCAAATTTTCTTGGTGATAGTCAGGATATTGCTGTCATCACACCCGAAACCAATATGAACAATCAGATGATTTTCCGTGATAATTTGACCATGAAGATTCCAAGTCCTCCGATTTTTCTCTCCTCGGCGCTGAGTGTCACATCCGGGTCAGGCTTGCTCACCGGATCAAACGGCTTGCCCTTGTCGATGAACGTGAGGACCATGGTATGGGGGTATTCCTCAAAGCCGATCCTGATCCACGCCTTGCCCGGACCTCCGTCATATGCGTAGCTGGCGATATTTACGAATATCTCCTCTACCGCAATGTCGATGTTCATCATATAGCCTGCAGGACAATCCCTGGCCTCGAGACGGGAGTCGACGAAGGAAAGCACCTGATCCAGGTTCTCAACCTTTGCATCTATCTCAAGCTCATCCATCTCAACATCCTCCTTGTTTCCCTTGTACTTGAAACACAGCATGGTGATGTCATCAAACTGCTCCGCTCCTGCGACAAATCCATCAATTTCACTCCTGACGTTCCTGATGACCTCTGAAGGAAGTGCATCAGGATTAATGTTCAGGGCATCAACCATCCTATCCTCTCCGAAGAGACAGTTCTTGGAATCAGTTGCCTCGGGAACTCCATCAGTATATACAAAGAGGGAATCTCCGGGATTGAGCTTGAACTCATGCTCCTTGAAGAGAATGCCCTCCATCATGCCCAGCACAGGTGAATGCTTGTATTTGACAAGCTCATACTTGCCTCCCGCCCTTCTCAGTGCAGGATGCTCATGACCGGCATTTGCCGCGGTTAATTTTCCTGTGGAAATTTCAAGTATTCCAAGCCAAACTGTTACAAACATTTCCTGGGTGTTGCCATCACAAATCTGCTCGTTCACTGTCTGAAGTATGACAGCAGGATCCATCTTTCCAAGTTTGGAAGTGTTTCCAATCATGATCTTTGATGCCATCATAAACAGCGC
>CACZJR010000063.1 GCA_902781545.1 uncultured Spirochaetales bacterium
ATCAGTTGACGCCAATTATAGCAGTCATCAGACAACCGACAGTTGTGCCGGCGGAACTCAGGTTCTTGCAGGTTACAAGACAAGATACGGATATATCGCGCTTGATGTCGATGCAAATCCTGTTGCAAACCTGATTGAGGCTGCTCATTCCCAGGACTGGAAGACAGCTGTTGTCACTAATGACAATATCGTTGATGCAACGCCTGCTGTTGCAATGATTCATGACACAAACCGCTATCACTCAGATGTCCTGTACTACAAGGCACTGAAATATGCACTTGCCGAACAGAACCTGGACCTCCTCATGGGATGGGATTGGGGCATGGACACTTATTTCGCCAGTGGAAACTGGGATTCAAAGCTTCTTGAGGCAGAAAAGGGCGGCATCAAAGATGCAATTGAAGAGATGGATATTGCTTCCTATGGTGGTGGTGATCCTATTGCCTACTTCAAGACCCTCAGCCTTTCAGACAAGAAGAAGATGGCCGGTTTCTCAATTTACTATCACCTCTGGGAGAATCAGGATCCTGGAAGACTCAATTCATTCATGAGGTGGACAGCAAATAACAGTCCAGAGCTTGTCGCATATATTGATTGGCTTGACAACGGTGGACTTACGGCTGCCATCTCCGCTCTCAGCACATTCGATCCTTCTGAAGCAGTCAACAGATTCACATCCTTCAAGGATACTCTTGCAAATGATGATACAGCATTTGCAAAGCCTGTTCTTGCTTCCTGGAAGAATGACGGAAACAATTATGAGTCAAGTTCTCCGAACAGAGGATATCTGATTAACGGCACAATTGGTAAGAACTATCCTTCATGGCCTGAGATGGTCGCATACACACTCTATCAGATGGATAAGGAAGCTGATGAGGCAGACACCGGATTCTTCTGTATAATCGAGAACACCTGTACAGATGGTTGGGGACACTCAGGAAATTATGATACCAAGGTCTATAGCATGATGAACGAAGTTCAGTGCTTTGATGAGGGTGTTGCCATAGCAATCAAGTATGTACTTGAGCACCCGGATACACTGCTTGTCATTTCTGCCGACCATGAGACCGGTAATTACAAGCTAAAAACTGGCTGGGAAGAGGATTTCACAAGGATCTCATCTGGAGGAACCGGTCACTCAAGCCAGAGAGTTCCTCTTTATGCCTTCGGTGCAGGCGCTGAGAACTTCTCTGCAGAAGCAATTAATACCAAGTATGGAGACAACACCAAAGCTGGCGTTGAGCAGGCAGGAAGGATTCACGAAGGTTGGATCGCAGGTGCTCTCATGGGTGAGCTCATGACAGGAACTGCTTTCGGTCAGCCTGCTGGTTATAAAGGTTTAGCTTTTAACATTGATGAAGAAGATGAGCCTTTTGGTGGTCCGCTTCTTTGATGGATTGAGGAATTATACCAATGAAGAGAAAAACAGTTGGTCTGCTTTCTCTGATCGCAGTTCTTCTGCTTGCAGGTCTCTGTGCCTGCAAGCAGGAGGTTCCTGCCTCAGAAGAACCGGTTGAAAGTGACAATCTCCCCAAATGGGAGAAAAGTGATGACGGCCTCCAGAATCTTCCGGAAATCAACACCTCCGGAACAGGGACGGGTGTGACAGAGGCCCTGGTCAACGGATTGAAGAACCCTCCCGAGCTTAAAGATGTAAAGAACCTGATTGTCATGGTATGTGAGGGCCTGACAGCAGAACTCATAGATGACTCATTTATTCTTATCAGCTTCCCTGTGAAGGGAACAACAACCTCTGTCTTTGCTGATGGGGTCAAGACACTTGCGAACTATCTAATTAACGACCAGTATAAAAATCAGACTGGTATTGTTTGCTGGGGTGATCTGGCCACTAACAGCATGAGAAGAATGACAACCACCGACGACAACGATGTCCCCGGAAGTACAGTCAATATGAATCAGTTCAATTTTTCAAGTTGGGCCATTAAGTATATGATGGGCATTGGTGATTTTCAGGATGCATTTTCCAGTGACAGGCTAAACAACATCTACAAATCCAGCGCGGTGACAGCCACCACACTGGACGAGGTCATCCCTCTTTATAAGAAAGATGACTATCACTTCTATTTTGATGAGGCTCGCCAGCATGACGGTCCTGTCCAGAAGCTGTACACTGTTTTCCTAAATGAGAAGACCCTTCCGTCATTCAGACGTGAGACTGCTTTCTCCCTTGCATGGATGCAGAGCATAATGGATGATATTGACGGCTTCTCACTGCTTCTTTCCTACAGCCCGTCATCTGATCTTGATGCCTCCGGAGCCAAGGACTTTGATGAGGGTGTTGCTGTAGCAGTTAAGTTTGTCCTGGAGAATCCAGATACGGCACTTCTGGTCTGCGGCTGTCCTGTTGACGGCTCGGCGGAGACAGTGTGCTTCTACGGTTTGGGGAAGGGGGTTACGGCTCAGGACACCCTCTATGAATCCGTGATCTCATTGTTCTGAACAATTCTTGCTGGCCAGGTCGACTGGCCAGTTGCTTTTTATATTGAGACAACAGTTTTGACAAAAGGAGAATAAAATGAAGAGATTATCCTTTACAGTTATTTCAATTCTGCTTGCCATTCTTGTGCTCTCATGCATGGTGGCATGTAAGCAGGAGCAGCCTGCACCGACAACATTTGTCGTGACATTCGACACTCAGGGTGGTTCAAAGATAGATCCAGTCAATGTAGTTGAAGGCGAAAAGGTCGCAAAGCCTGCGGATCCGACAAGAGCGGAGTATTACTTCGGCGGCTGGTATAAGGATGCCAATTATAAGTCCAAGTTCAAATTCTCTGATCCTATCACAGGACCGGTCACTGTATATGCCAGGTGGTGGACCACCAAGTACTATATGCCTGCCGGATGGGAGCAGACAATCCCTGCATGGAGTGAGCCTGATGCTGAGACAGTGGCAGTTCCCGCTTCAGTGCTTAAGGGTGACATGACAAAGGAAGTCACAAACGTAACTCCAGAGCTGAAAGCTGCCCTTGCGGAGGCTGTCGTTGACCCGACATATTTCAAGGATCCGAAGAACATCATAGTCATCATCAGCGACGGAATGGGAATCTCCCATGTCCAGGCCTCAGAGAAGTGGAGCGGTGAGCTGATAATGACAAAACTTCCGAACGTCGGTGCATCCGATACTGCAACACGTGAGCGTGATGAGGATCTTCTCAAGAGTGACATCACGGACAGTGCCGCTGGTGGAACCGCTCTTTCAACAGGTTACAAGACGACAAAGCTGTTCGCCGCCATTGATGCAGAGGGCAATGAGCTCAAATCAGTGTCGGAACTTGCAAGGGAGCAGGGCAAGCTGGTCGGTATTGTCACCAACGCAGAGCTTGCTGATGCGACTCCTGCGGTCTACAGCATCCACAACAAGAACAGGAGCCAAGGTTGGACCAAGATGTGCGAGCAGGAGGTCGTGTTCGGAGCTGACCTCTTCATGGGTAACGGATACGGTGACTATTCGAGTTATTTCAATTCGGGAAATGAGCTTTATCCCTACACTAGCGACATAAAGCTTTACAAAGATGCAGCTGATGTTGTCTCTCACTTTGCAGACGATTCAAAGATGTGGGCAATCTTCGGTGGAACAGCAAACAAGTTTGCAAGATTCGACACAACCAGCAAATCTTATCCGAACCTCCAGCAGATGACAGCGTATGCCCTGTCTTGGCTTGATGCACATGACACATCGGACCAGGGCTTTGTGGTAATGATCGAGAACACATACACCGACCATTTCGGACACGGCAATACTCCGAATGACGGTTCGGCAAACACATTCGGAATAGTCAAGGAGGTCCAGAGCACGGATGAAGCAGTTGCGATTGCACTCAAGTATGTGCTTGAGCATCCGGATACTGCTCTGATTGTCACTGCAGACCACGAGACCGGAAACACAACGCTCAAGAGCGGATGGGAGACTGATTTCAACAGGATTACCGCAGGCAGCGGAAACCACTCAGACCAGCTTGTTCCTGTGTTCGCAATCGGAAAGGGCACTGAGGCCCTCAACTCCCTTGATAGGACAGAAGCTGAGCGTGCGTCCGGTGCAAAATAGTACAAGGCCACAACATATGAGAACGCCAAGATAGGTCAGGTAGTGGGAGCACTTCTCGGAGATGACACCTTCGGAGGTGTTGTCGGTACCGATGACAGCAGTAAGCGTAGCCCGAAGTTCGAGATCACGACTACAACCGCAGCCTCATCTCTGACCTATACCCTTGAGATGACCGGAGCATGGATCCAGAGCGGAAACTACATCCAGTTCAAGGTAAAGCCGGTGAGCTCAAGCGATAAGATCACAGTCTCAGTCCAGAATGGAGCGACATTGAAGGAGGCTCTGCCCAAGACAGTTTTCTCAAGTACAGACAGCATTGCAAAACCTGTGATGGACAGCAACGGTTATTACTGCCAGACACCGCTCATGAGAGCATACAACCAGGCCTTCATTGAGAGATCTGAGTTCGCCGACGGCTGGTATCAGGTCTCTGTTCCGGCACCTGCCAAGGGCAACAAGCTTGTCATCACGCTTGATTCCACAGGATCAATTCCCGCAGGATCCAAGGTCTACATGGATGACCTGACAGTGCAGTTCGCATCGACATACGGTTTCATCAGGTTCACCTCGAGCAACGCCACAGCCACAGGCGCATGTCTTGTTGATTGAGGTGTCACATGAGAAAATCTCTCCTTCTGGTTTTTGCCGTGATGCTGATAATGGCCCTATGCTCATGTAACAGCAAGGATTCCTCAGGTTCCTCTGAGCCTGAGGCACCCAAGCGTGAGGGTTCTGACACTGTCCTTGTCAGCACAAAGCGCAATGTCATTTATGCTTACACGCTCAGTGATGTCACTTATCCTGACCAGTTCACGGCCATTGTCATCTCGTTTCTGGACACATTCCCTGACGGCAGGGTGAATGAGAAGACATTCCCGCATCTGAAGGACACGCTTGACAGCTTCAGGGAGAAATATCCGTACACCAAGGTGATAGCAGGTCTTGGAGGGGCAAGCAACAGCGACTCGTTGGGCAAGATCATCATGGACGCGGACAAGCGTAAGATCCTTGCCAAAACTGTGGCCGACCTGATCAAGAGCCGTGGCATTGACGGGGTGGATCTTGACTGGGAGTACTACAGTAACTACCCGGAGTGCAATGCCGCATACCTGGATCTTGCATTGCAGCTGCGATCGCTCTTGGGTGATTCCTATGTGATCTCCATGGCAGGTCAGAGCGCAGACTCCTTCTACAAGGAGGAGAGCTGCATTCGCATGATGAACGAGGTCCTGGACTACACCAGCGTCATGACATATGACTTCGATTATTCCGGACGTCAGAAGAGCTGGATAGCCTACAACGGAAACTTCACGCAGCTCCGCAAGGTCATGGAGGGCTATGCCTCGGTGGTGAAGGACAAGTCAAAGCTCCTTGTTGGACTTCCTCTCTACGGGCTCAAGTTCGCGGTGTCTGAGGACCGCATCCACTACAGGGGAGAGGAAGCAGTCAGATACATAGATGACCTGGGCTACATCCAGCTCTCGAGTACAAAGGAGCTGGGCTCAAAGGCCGTCAATCCTGATGCATACGACGATGACAACGGCGTGGCCCTGGCTTGCAGACGCAAGTTCATGTACACATTTGACAATGCCGTCACAGTCACCACAAAGAGCAGATGGGCATGTGAGAACGGTTTCGGAGGCATGATGGCATGGGTGGCGAGCTCAGACGATGCACTGTTCTCCCTTGAACGTGCCGTCACAACAGTCCTGAATGAATACTGAGGAGTATATATATGAGAACAACTGACCTGTTTGACCTGAATCATACCGTTGCCGCACCTTATCTCTCCGGCTTTGAGCATCCCTGGGATGCCATCAAGGGGATTTCCGATTTCATCCTGAAGATCGGACCTCAGCTTGATCCTTCCGAATATGACATGGTCGCCGAGAATGTCTGGGTGCACAAGACGGCAACAGTCTTTGCGTCCGCCTCCCTCACGGGACCCGTTATCATTGGGCCAAACTCCCATGTCTACCATTGCGCCATTGTCCGTAACGGGGTGCTGGTAGGATCAGACTGCGTTGTGGGCAGCTCTGTGGAGATCAAGAACATGATCATGTTCGACAACGCCGAGATCTGCCATTTCAACTTCGTGGGTGACAGCATCATAGGCTACCATGCCCATTTCGGGGCAGGGGCTGTCACCTCAAATGTCAAATCAGATTACTCGGATGTGGTGATCCATGCCGAGCGAGAGTTTGACACGGGAAGTTGGAAAATCGGCGCTATGGTCGGTGACCGGGCAGAGATAGGTTGCAATGCGGTTCTGAACCCGGGTGCGATTGTCGGACGTGACAGCGTTGTCTATCCTTGCTCGAGCGTCAGGGAAGTAGTTCCCGCCTCAAGCATCTACAAGGCTGCCGGAAACATCGTCCATAGACGGTGAGAGCGGCAAGATCTAAGAGCAACAGAAAAAGCTCCAAGCATAATTCAGAAAGATTTGAAGGAGATGATTTCTCGTTTATTCTTACAGATAAAGAATTTACAAATTTGATGTGGAAAAATACCACATCAAGTTGGGGTGGCCGTCGCAAGAATCCGCGTGCTTTCACGGAGTCTGGGATATACATGCTTATGACAGTTTTAAAAAGGGATCTTGCAATAAAACAGAGCAGGGCTTTGATCCGTACCTTCCGAGCCTTGAAGGATCACATAGTAAGCTGCATACCCATCGCAGGCAGGCATGAGATGCTTTCATGTCCTTGAAGAAAAAAGAAAACCGGCCCTCGCGGACCGGCTCTTATATCTATCTTATATAATTTAGCCGATTATCACTGTGACAGAGGCTTCTTTCTTTCCCTCTGCAGGGATGATGAAGCCTTCCTGTCTTATTCCGTCTACCCAGAGGCCGGTCTGTTCGCCTTTCTTCGCGCGCTTCACGGTGATGCTGTAGCTGGTTCCCCTGAAGAGGCGTGTGGCGCTGAATCCGTCCATGTGGGAGGGAAGACAGGGCTTTACCTGAAGGCCGTCATAGTCCGGGACAATGCCCAGGATCCCCTGGCTGATCGAGAGGAATGTCCAGGCGGCTGTTCCTGTGAGCCAGCTGTTCTTCGCCTCTCCGAAGCGCGGAGAGTCCTTTCCTGCGATCATCTGAGAGTAGACATAAGGCTCCGTCCTGTGGATGTCTGAGATATCCTCTATGAAGGCAGGGCAGATCTTCTGGTACAGGTCCCAGGCCTCATCGGCATGGCCCAGAACTGTCTCCGCCATTGTGATCCAGGGATTGTTGTGGCAGAAGATTCCGGCGTTCTCCTTGACTCCTGGCGGATAGCTTGAAATCTCTCCGAGCTCCAGATGGTAGCGTCTGAAAGGCGGGTTGTTCAGCACAACGCCGTACTTGGTCTCAAGCCTCTCGTGGACGCTTCTCATTGCCTTCTCAGCCTCACCGGTCTCTTTCCCTATGCCGGCCATGACACACATTCCCTGTGGCTCGATGAAGATCTGGGCTTCCTCGTTCAGGTGTGTTCCGACAGGTTTTGAGAAGGCGTCATAGGCACGGAGGAACCACTGTCCGTCCCATCCGTCCTTCAGGACCGCTTCTTCCATCTCAGCTATGTGCCTGGCGCACTCATCAGCCTCAACATTGTTTCCCAAGATGCGGCAGATTCTCTCATAGGCCTTGCCGTACTTGACGAACATGCCGGCGATGAAGACGCTCTCTGCCACAGGTCCCTCGCTCGGGCCTGTTGTCTGGAAGCTCTCTCCGGGCTGGGCTGAGAAGCAGTTGAGGTTGAGGCAGTCATTCCAGTCGGCTCTTCCGATAAGCGGAAGCCTGTGCGGTCCAAGGTGGGTGACGGTGTAGTTGAAGCTGCGCCTGAGGTGCTCCATCAGAGGCTGTGAGAGATCCGGGTTGTTGTCAAACGGGACCATCTCGTCAAGGATGGAGTAATCTCCGGTCTCCCTGATGTATGCGTCTGTTCCCGCGATCAGCCAGAGCGGGTCATCATTGAAGCCGCTTCCCACTGCAAGGTTGCCGCGCTTTGTCAGCGGCTGGTACTGGTGGTAGGAGGATCCGTCCGGGAACTGAGTGGCTGCTATGTCCAGGATCCTTGCTCTTGCACGGCCGGGAATCATGTGGACAAAGCCCAGGAGGTCCTGGCAGGAGTCCCTGAAGCCCATTCCGCGTCCCATGCCGCTCTCAAAGTAGCTGGCGCTTCTGGACATGTTGAATGTGACCATGCACTGGTACTGGTTCCAGATGTTGACCATGCGGTCAAGCCTTGGGTCCTGGCTCTTGATGCTGAAGTTGCCGAGAAGATTGTTCCAAAGGGTCTGTAATTCATTAAATGCTGCAGAAACTTCAGCATCTGTTGAATATCTGGCCATCATCTGCTCTGCTCTTGTGCGGTTGACGGCATCAAGGGCCTCCCATTTGTCATCATCGGGATTCTCTATGTAGCCAAGGCCGAAGACCACGGTGTATTCCTCGCCAGCCTTGAGGCTGATGTCCAGCTGGTGTGCCCCGCACGGTCTCCAGCCGTGTGCGATTGAGTTACGGCATTTTCCCTCAAGGACGGCATCGGGTTCTGATGCTGAACCGTACGGTCCGTTGAAGATGTCCATGTCGGTGTCAAAGCCGTCTGCCTTCCTGTTGCACCAGAAGATGCTGTAGTGGTTTCTTCTCTCGCGGTACTCTGTCTTGTGGTAGATGGCGCTGCCGTGGACCTCGACCTCTCCTGTGCTGTAGTTGCGCTGGAAGTTCGTCGAGTCGTCGTTGGCGTCCCAGAGGCAGAACTCCACAAAGCTGAAGAGCTGGAGCTTTCTTGTCGTGTCTGAGTTGTTCTTGATGCTGACGTGATAGAGAAGCACGTTGTCCTCTGCAGGGACGAACATCTTCTGGGTGACGCTGATGCCGTTCTTCTCTCCCTTGAAGATGCTGTACCCCATGCCGTGGCGGCACTCGTAGCTGTCCAGCTCGGTCTTTACCGGCTGCCATGAGGGGTTCCAGATTACAGGCTTTTTCTGGCTGTTGTCACGGATGTAGAGCCTGAAGCCCTCCTGGTCCAGCGGATTGTTGTTGTAGCGGTACCTTGTCAGGCGTCTGAGCCTTGCGTCGCGGTAGAAGGCATAACCTCCGGCGGTGTTTGAGATCAGGGTGAAGAAATCCCTGCATCCGAGGTAGTTGATCCAGGGAAGGGGAGTCCTTGGTGTATCAATCACATATTCTTTGTTCTCGTCGTCAAAGTGTCCGTACTTCATGATCTTCTCCTTTCAGTCTCCGTATCCGGCCATGACATCCCTGAGATAGTATGCGCTGTCCTTCGGGATTCTCTCCTGTGTGTCATAATCGCAATAGACAATGCCGAACCTCTTGGTGTAGCCGTGGGTCCACTCGTAGTTGTCTATGAAGCTCCAGCAGAAATAACCCTTGAGGGGAATGCCCTCTCGCACTGCCTGCGAGCAGATCGCAAGATGATCTGCCAGATATCTTATTCTCTGCGTGTCATGCACGCGCTTCTCTCCGGTAGCAGGATCTGTCACCAGCCTGTCATCGCATGCGGCCCCGTTCTCTGTAATATAGATGGGGAGCTTTCCGCCTGCGCAGGTGTTGGCCCACTCAAGGAGCCTCAGCAGCCCGTGCGGTGTGATGGCCCAGTTGATTCCTGATGTGTGCTCCTCCCAGCGGGGAACGGCCTCTGCATTGAAGAGCGCTGTGTCCGACCAGCGAAGAACATGCTCGCTGTAGTAGTTTATCCCCAGGAAGTCGATTGGCTGGGAGATCAGATTCATGTCTCCGTCCTCTACAGGGAAGACCCACCCGAGCTCCTTGGTCACATAGTCAGGATACTGTCCCTTGAAGAGCGGCATTGTGTATACCTCGCTTCTGATTGCCCTGTGATGGTCGCATGCGAGCCTGTCCTTGGGACTGGATGTGGCTGACCTGGGGGTCTCCAGGTTGTGCGTGATCCCAATGGGGGCCTTCAGGCCTGTCTTTCGGTATTCCTGCATGATCAGCCCGTGGGCCAGGTTCACATGGTGGATGCTCCTTATGTACTGGTCCTTGTCCTTGATTCCGGGTGCATGAACTCCGAGATAATAGCCGAGGATGGTGATGCACATGGCCTCGTTGATTGTTATCCACATGTCCACCTGGTCACCGAGCTCCTTGAAGAGGACCTTGGCAAGATAGGCAAGCTTGTAGGCTGTACTGCGCTCAGCCCAGCCGCCCTGTGCCTGGATCTCACTGGGCATGTCCCAGTGATAGATGGTGCAGCAGGCCTTCATGCCCTTTGCATGAAGCTCACGACAGAGGTTCCTGTAATACTCGATGCCCTTGGGGTTGACATCTGTGCCTCCGTTTGGAAGGACCCTTGGCCAGGAGACGGAGAACCTGTAGTACTTGAAACCAAGGTCTGACATCAGACTTATATCTTCCTTATATCTATGATACTGGTCGGCGGCGACGCTTCCGTCCTGGGCGTTGTATACCGCGCCAGGGACCTTGGCAAAGTCATCCCAGATGCAGGATGTCCTTCCGTCCTCTTTTCCGGCTCCCTCGACCTGATAGCTTGCAGTAGCAGTCCCTAAAATGAAATCATCTGGAAGCTCTGGTTTGAAGAACATTGCTATTGTCTCCCGTTTTTGTTGTCATTTTAATGTTGACGTATCGTCCAAGGTAATGATAACCTATGTTTGTACACTGTGTAAACAAACTTCGGAAAAAAATAATTCAACTATTTTTTCCGTGGCTTCTGACGGAGGAGGGAAGATGCCTGTTGACAATAATCTGTTTCAGAAAAACGCAAACACATCACTTGTGGCGCGTCTGATATGGCAGCGCAAGAGCATATCCCGTGCGGAGATCGCAAGGGAGCTGAACCTTTACAGGTCAACGGTCACCAACATCACATCCTATCTCATCAGCTCAGGTGTCGTGGTTGAGGGCAAACGGCTCGCATCCACGCAGCAGGGCGGACGCAAGGCCGTGGAGCTCTCCATCAACCCGAACTTCGGCTGTGTCATAGGCTTCGACGTCCAGCCGTCCCATTACAGGTCTGTGATCCTCTCAGCTGACGGAACCGAGCTCTGGAGGGAGACGGGCAGCTTCGGTGTCATCCCCATCAAGGAGATGATAGAGAAGGTGATAGAGAGGGCCCTGACGGCACACCGCAACATAAGGATTCCAGTCATTGCCATGAGCTTCGCGATTCCCGGCATAGTCGATGTCGCAAGCGGACGTGTGCTTGACTCATTCCCGTTCGGCGTCAGGGACCTGGACATCCGGGCCCTTGTCAACAGCAGGTATCCGTTCCCCGTCTGTGTGGAGAACGATGCGAATACGGCCGCATGGGTCGATATCCTTAAGAACGGGGCATGGGGCAATGCGATCTCAGTGGTGGCGGACTTCCATGAGGAGTCCAGGATGAACTCAGACATCATCGGCATAGGAGCAGGTATCGGACTCA
>CACZJR010000064.1 GCA_902781545.1 uncultured Spirochaetales bacterium
AAGAATTGAGGAGACCGATTCAGAGCACAGCTGCTCATATGCCGGCATCTCCACAAAGCTTCTTTACTTCATGCTTATGGTCCTTGCAGGAGTTCTCCTGAATGTGATCATGGGTAGCCGCTGGGGTGGAGAAGTCGTTCAGATTGAGAGCATCACAAAGGTCGTCACAAAGAATGAGATAATCGCATTGGTTATCGCGTTCCTGGTGATGGTGGTGTCTCCGATTCTTGCCACATTCATCAAAATCACAATCCCGGTCACCGGCGCCCTTTTCTGTGCAAGCACAGGCTTTGTGATCTCATGGGCAGGATCTGCATTCGGAAAAGAGTATGCACAGACAATCTGGCTTGCACTTATTGTCACAGCCATTGTCGTGATGGTGATGGGTTTCCTGTATTTCTCGGGCAGGGTCCAGGTGACAAAGAAGTTCAAGACAATGCTCATTGTCCTGATTCTCACATCAGTCTTCGTCAGTATTCTCGGATTCATTCTCTCACTCATTCCTGCAACCAGGGGTTTTGTCCAGTCCATGATGGGCAATGCAGTGATCAACATCGGCGCCAGCGTCCTGATGGTCATCATTGCATCTCTCTTCCTGCTTGTTGACTTTGACACCATCAAGCATTCAGTGGATGACGAGCTTCCCAAGAAGTATGAGTGGTATGCCGCCTTCGGTCTTGCCTTCAGCGTGATCTGGCTGTTCTTCAAGATCCTGGAGCTGCTTGCAAAACTCAAGGGAAACAAAAAGAATTGATTTCTGGGTGAATCGAGTGGGGCTGGTTTCAGCCCCATTTTTATCTCAAAGAGGATGTGAGGATGGATATCTGCGAGGCAAACAGGAAGGCCTGGAACAATGAGTCGGAAAGCAGGAATTTCTGGACCCTGATGGTCTCTGAGGAGAAAGTCAATTCCGCTAGACAGGGAAAACCCGGATTATGGGTCACCCCGTTCAAGGAAGTGCCTTTGTCCTGGATTGATGGCCTTATTGGAAAGGCGGTTCTTCTTGCCTGCGGCGGAGGCGGCCAGCAGACACCTGTTCTTGCCGCATACGGGTGCAATGTAACCACAATCGATATCTCTGATGCGCAGATAGAGCAGGACAGGACTGCCCTTGAGAGATACGGTCTTGAGGCAAAGCTGATTCAAGGCAACGTCCTGGAGATGCCGTTCGAGGATCAGAGCTTCGATGCTGTGATCATGCCTCAGGCGATGAACTTCATTGAGGATCTTCCAGCGCTTTACGGTCAGGTCCATAGGGTGCTCAGAGAAGGCGGGCGCTTCATATTCGGGACAGCCAATCCTGTGATCTACACCTTTGATGAGAAGGTGCAGGAGCACAGGCTCAGGATGAAATACACAATACCGTTCTCACACACAAGGTCGTTCTCAAGAAAAGAGCTTGAAAAGCGGATCAGGGAAAACAATACTTTGGAGTTTTCCCATTCTTTGGACTCAATCATAGGCGGTCTGACAAGAGCCGGCTTTGTAATTGACGGCTTTTATTCGGATGACAGCGGGAGCGAGCTCACCGACTCGTTTGTATGTGACTCCCAGCTGGCTTTCAATGCAATAAGGAGGCAGTGATGATTAAGATCTCAAGTTTCTCATCGGATATCAACAGGAAGATGGTTCTCTCAGAGCGCAACAAGGCGTTTCTGTCTGAGATTGAGGAGAATCTGGGGGAGCGGATCATCCCGGCAGATATCAGTGACTATGAGGCGGATCTGAAGCTTGTCTTCATTGCATCCGGCGGAAGCGAGGGCAAGTTCCTCAACGCCTTCAAGAGTCTGAGAGCCCCTTATTACCTTCTGACCAGCGGCACGGACAACAGCCTTGCAGCATCGCTTGAGATCCTGACGTGGCTCAACATGAACGATCTTGAGGGCGAGGTCCTTCATGGTGATTGCTCCTATATTGCCGCCCGCATTAAGGCGATTATCTCAGGAAAGAATGAAAATGGTCGCAACGGCAAGGCCAGCCTGAGCACTTTCAGCAAGGCCGACCTCGGCGGAAGATACGCTGTGGTCGGAAAGCCCTCCGATTGGCTCATCGCCTCTGTGCCTGATTATGAAGAGGTGAGAAAAAAGCTTGGGACAGAGCTGATTGATATCCAGATGAAAGAACTTCTTGATGGTTTTTCAAATGAAAAACCTATTTCAGACATCCGTGACGGTCTTGATTTCGGTTCTGCTGAGAGACTGGTCAAGGCTGTGAGGAGCCTGAGGGAGAAGTATGCCCTGGATGGTCTTACAATCAGGTGCTTTGACCTTTTGGATTCCATTCACACAACGGGGTGCCTTTCTCTCGCCCATCTCAATTCAGAGGGTCTCATAGGCTGCTGTGAGGGAGACATCATGAGCATGCTCAGCATGGCTGTGGTGCGCAAGGTCACCGGACAGTCATCATTCCAGGCCAATCCGTCACGCATTGATTCTGTGGCAAACAGGATTGTCCTTGCACACTGCACGCTGCCGTTTGACATGGTGGACAGCTTCCGGTATGACACACACTTCGAGTCAGGAATAGGTGTTGCGGTGAAAGGGGAGATGCGGGAGCAGCCTGTCACCATACTGAGGCTCTCAAGGGAGCTCGGAACCTACTGGTGCGCAGAGGGGACCATAATCAGGAACCTTGATGAGAAGACCCTGTGCCGGACGCAGATAGAGGTTGAGCTTGATAATGGATACAGGGTCTCTGACCTTCTGAGAAACCCGTGCGGCAACCATCACATTGTCTTCTATGGCAGACACAGGAGTGAGATAGAATCTTTCTTGGGCTGATCAGGACTTCTTCTTGTACTTCTGCTTGTTTTTGTACATGACCTTGTCAGCCATGTCAAACACGTCGGCGATGTCTTTCTCTCCCTTGTAGCGTGCCATTCCGAATGAGACAACCACATCTCCGTTCTTCTCATTCTTGAGATTCAGTTCTCCGAATGATTTGAAGATCTCATCAATGATCTCATAGTCGTGGCCACGTGAGAATGCCACGAACTCATCGCCTCCGACCCTGAAGACGGGACTGTGCTTGAAGCTGTCGCATATCATCCGGGCTGCTTTCTGAAGGTACAGGTCCCCGGCCTTGTGACCCAGTCTGTCATTGATCTCCTTCAGGCTGTCCACATCAAATACAGTGATTGCGAACTGCAGGTCCTCCCCATTTCTTATAGAGCTGTTGATCTTCTCCTCAAAGTCGATGTACGCATGCTTGTTCCTAACGCCGGTAAGGGCATCGATGTTTGCCCTGTCCTGCGCCAGCTGGAGCTTGATGTCATTTTCCAGGTCCCTTCTCACCTGTGAGTCTATGTCACAGATACCGACAATGAGTTTGGGGCCGTCCGCTTCATTGACTATTGCCGCCCTGAGGGAGACGAATTTCGGCTGCTTATCCACCAGAAGCCTGTAATTGAACAGGAAGATTCCGTTCTGCTCAATGCCCTGCATGATGTTTTTCTTTGTCATGATCAGGCTGTAGCGTTCCAGGTCCTCGGAGAAGACAATCCTGTTTCCGTTTTCAATTAGCCTGGCGAAGAAGTCATCGCCCTGTTTCTCAAGGCCAAGGTGCTCGAATTCAGATGATGAGCTGTATTCGGTGTAATGGTCTGTGTCCGGGTCCACGGTGTAAATACAGAGGTAGTTGCCTGAGAGCGCAGTGATCCTGGAATAGGTTATCTTCTCTTCCTTGATGCGCTCATAGGCCTCGGCTGCCTTCATCTGCTCCTCGACGTTGTTGATTCCGATGATCACGCGGTTTCCGACGCTTCCCATGCGTGAGGCCTTCATGCCCACGTATGTGGGACCGTTCTCGGTGTTGAGCCTGAATGTCATTGAGAAGGAATGCTTGTTCGCCAATGTGGATATCACGTTCTTCTTGGTGAACTCGTTCAGCACCTTTTGTATGTCTTCCTGATAGACATTCTCCATGGTGTCCTTCCTGTTGTCTGCGAAGAAATCCACGCCATGTCTGACCACGGTGAGCTCACCGCTTTTCTCGTCAGGGACGTACTGGACATAATGGTCGGTGTCAAGGTCAACATAATAGAGCTGGGTATAGTCCTCGCTCAGGGCATAGACGAAGCTGTCCGTGGGAATCTTCTCGACGCTGTCAAAGCTGACGGCGGAGAAATCAGTGTAATCAAGGACGGTCAGGGCAATTGAGGCGCGTCCTGTTACGGGGTTGACGGCAATACGCCTGACCATGAAGTGGATGATGGATCCTTTTGACATCCTCTCCTTGGCCAGATGCCTCAAACCGTCGGTGATACATTGCCGCATTGTCCTTGCGAACACCTGACCCAGGGCCTCTGCGGGGTAACTTGCACCCTCACTGAAATCCATTTCGTGACCGATCAGCTTTAGGAAATCCTTGTAGGCCCTGTTGTATCTGAGGTATGCGAGCTCAGTTCCGTCTGTCTCGATTATAGCCATAGGCAGGGTGCTGAAGTACTGACTCTTTGAATAAACATCACTCTGGTCTCCAGAGAGGTCATAGAGGTTGGTGCTGCCTATGGCCGAGTAATACTCACTCTCTGCAGGGTTCTCGAATCCTATCTGGACGCCTTTATCATAACGCTCAAAGACCTGCTCTGCCGGGATTGCGTTGCAGAAGTAGAATCCCTGCAGCTTGGTGCTTCCCACCTCCTTGAGGAATTCAATCTGCTCCTGTGTCTCCACGCCCTCTGTGACGGTCTCTATGCCCAGTCCTATGGCCATCTTTATGAGCTCGGTGATGATTATCCTGCTCCTGGAGGATTTTTCGAACTGGCGCATGAAGTATGTGTCGAACTTGATCAGGTCAAAATGAATGTCCTGAAGCAGGTCCATTGATGAATATCCTCTGCCGAAATCATCCATCCAGACCTTGAATCCGAGTTCCTGAAGGCGTTCTATCTGTTTCTTCATGAACTCGAAATCCCGGCTTACGGTGCTCTCTGTCAGCTCGATTGTAATCTTGTCCCTTCCTATGCCGCTCTCATCCACGCGCCTTCGGATCTCCTCGACAATGTCGCAGGAGTCGAAGTCCGTCCTTGAGAGATTGATTGATGTGGGGACCACATAAAGACCTCGCTCAATCTGGATCTTGAGCTTCTTAAGCACCTGCTCCACGACATAGAGATCCAGCTTGTAGATCAGGTTTGAGTTCTCCAGGACAGGAATGAAGTCATCCGGCATGAGAATTCCCTTCACGGGGTCATGCCATCTGGACAGGGCTTCCTCATCACAGACCCTGCCGTTGGCAGTCCTGATTATCGGCTGGTAATACACTTTGATCCAGTTCTCATTCAGGGCCCTGTCGAAATTATCCAGTATGTGCTGCCTTGTCTCGATTCGCTGGCGCATGGATTCATCGAAATAGCTGAATGAGTGTGTCACTCTGCCGCCGGTGGAGTCGCAGGCCACCTTTGCCCTGTCACATGCGACACGCGGGCTGATGATCTCATCCCCGTATACATAGACACCGGCACGGATGATGGCATTGACTCCGCCATTGAGACCGTCGCACTTTGAAAGCACGTCAGAGACTCGCTGTCCGATGTCACGCTCATCAGTGAAGACGACGAACTGGTCCTGCCCGAACCTGCTGCAGTTCTCATTGCTGAACTTGCTGACAAGGAGCCTGGACAGTGCCTTGACCAGATTGTCTCCCTGCTCAAACCCGTGTCTGCGGTTGAACTCCTTGAAGCCGCATATGTCAAAGAACAGCATTACCGGCTTCAGGCCTTTCTTCCTTGTCTCACGGTTTCCCTGAGCCGCCAGATCAATGAAATAGCTCATTGAGGGCAGTCCGGTAAGGTAGTCATAATGGGTCTTCGCGTCAGCGGATGCGGCAAGGATCCTGTTGTATCTGATATCAAAGTCGCCCTGGTTTCCGAATATCTCTGAGTAAAGGCCCTCGTCAAAGTACCATATGAATGCAATCCTGTCTCCGGTCGGCATGACGACATGCTTCCCCTGGGCATGGATGATATGGTAGTTCCCGTTCAGCTTGCTGCGGTAAATCACCTTGTATTCAGGGATCTCGTTCTCTGCGAACCGTACTGCCTCTGAGGCTATTCTGGCCCTGTCATCCGGATGTGCATCGCGGTACATGTCGGTGTCCATGACATGATAGCCTTCCTCTTTTGAGTCAAATCCGAACAGCTTCAAAAAGCCTTCGGAGAGCAGTATTGTCTTGACCCTTTTGTTTATGTACTGGTAGACCCCGATGGGTGCGACAGACTGCTCCATTGAGCGATGCTGTTCCGGCAGAAACTTGAACATGCGCTATTTCTCCGTAATCTTTGCTCAGATGATTCCTGCCGGAATCAGTGTCACGAGCAGGAGTGCGACAAGGCCCCATTCAATGCAGAGGAAACGTGTCCTCTTTTGGGGCTCCATGTCCGGAACATAGTTGCTTGCGAGGAAGAACGGAATATATGTCGTGATGAAGACCGGAATCACGCCCCACCATTTGTAGACCCAGATGAATGAATGGTTGCTTGTTCCCGCAAGGAAAGACTCCACAAGCGCGAACAGGAGGGCCATCTCAAGTGCCACCACCAGCTTGCAGCTGATACCCTTCCTGCCGTTCTTTGCGAAATATCTCTTGCTCCTGTCCTGAGGCATCATCTTGAATGAGATTATGCCTGCAAGAGAGAACATCATTGAGAGCTCCCAGCAGACACCCACAAGCAGGATGAATGTCGTTGACTGGTTTGAGACAGACCAGAGCGGGTAGCCTGAAAAGTGCCCTATGACCGCGTTCGCGATCTCATAAAGCCAGTGCACCCCGTACAGCGCAAGGCCTGCGTAGATTGCCTCATAGTTCTTCTTGTGTATCTCTGACCAGTAGACATAGAAGACCACTGCCAGGATGAATATGAATGTCCAGTTGAAGTTCGCGGTGCTTCTTACCTGGATGCTGTTGACTAGATCCTTTGCCAGCTGTGAGCCGTCTCCCCAGAATTTCAGCATGTTTAACTCCTTTTTAAGAGAGTATAACATTGTTTTCCATTGTCATGGTAAGGAATCGGACTTGTCCACGGAACGTAGGTTGCTCCCGGTGTTCCAGTCTGATACCCTGTTGTGCATATGGAGTGTGATATGGACAACTACGTTACAGGATCATTGATAAAGAAGCTCAGAGAAGGAAAGGGGATGACACAGGAGGAGCTTGCAGGCAAGGTCTGCGTCAGCGCCAAGGCTGTCAGCAAATGGGAGACGGGAAGGGGATTTCCGGACATCGGCCTGATCGAGTCTCTTGCAAAGGCCCTGGATATCTCTGTGATTGAGCTTCTCTCCGGCGTGGACATCAGGAACAAGAACAGGTCCTCTGACATGAAGAAGGCCAGGTTCTATGTCTGTCCTGTCTGCGGCAATGTCATCCAGGCCACAGGAGAGGCTGTCATGACATGCTGTGGCATAACGCTTCCGCCCCTTGAGGCCGAGACTCCTGATGAGGAGCATGCGATAAACCTGGAGATTGTAGAGGACGAGTACTATGTCACAGTGGACCATCCCATGACCAAGACCCACTACATCTCGTTTCTGGCTGCCGTCTCCGACCAGTGCATCCAGTTCGTGAAGCTCTACCCTGAGGGTGGCGCGGAGACCAGGTTCAAGATCAACCGTGTCGAGCGCATCTATGCCTACTGCAACCATCACGGGTTGTTCTCCCTTGACCTGAAGCCATACAGACGGGGCAGATAATACAGCTGGCATAATCAGGCCAAAGACAGTATTCTGCATGTATGACCGATGAAATCAGAGAGAACCTGTTCCGTCTGCAGGATGCAAAATACCGGGAATTTCAGATCAAGCTTCTGCCTAACATTGAGCCGGATTCCATAATCGGGGTCAGGACACCTGATCTCCGTGGCTATGCCAAAGATCTTCTGAAGTTCGGCGATCTTTCGGCATTTCTCTCTGAACTTCCTCATAAGTATTTCGACGAGAACCAGCTTCACGCCTTCATTCTCTCCGGAATGAAAGTTTTTGATGTCTGTATTGCCCAGGTCGAACGTTTTCTTCCATATGTGGACAACTGGGCCACCTGTGACCAGATGTCACCCAAGATATTCAGAAAGAACAAGATTGCTCTTCTCGGGCATGTCAAAGACTGGATCCATTCTGATAAGACATACACAATCAGATTCGGAGTGGGGATGCTCCTTGAGCACTTTCTGGATGCTGACTTTGATGTCTCTTATCCTGAGATGGTCTGCCAGGTCAGGTCACAGGAGTATTATGTCAACATGATGAGGGCCTGGTATTTCGCCACAGCCCTTGCAAAACAATATGAGGCTGTGCTTCCGTTCATCCACGATGGGAAGCTTGACGCCTGGACACACAATAAGGCAATCCAGAAGGCTCTTGAGAGCTATCGGATCACGCCAGAGCAGAAAGAATACCTTAGAGGCCTCAAGATAAAGTGATGGCAGTTGGAGGGGAAAATGGAACTTGAGAGAAAATACGCTGATTACGCTGCAGAAAAGGCGATTGAGCTTCTGAATATAGACAGCCCGTCAGGCTTCACAAAGAAGGCTGCTGCATGGGTGCAGGATGCATTTGCCGGCCTTGGCTTCAAGGCTGAGCTCACGAACAAAGGCGCAGTTCTGATAGACCTGGGCGGCCCGGATTCCGAGAACGGCGCGGTCCTTTTCGCGGCACATGCAGACACCCTGGGCGCGGTGATTGCCGAGATCAAGGGCAACGGAAGGCTCAGGCTCTCCAACATCGGTGGCCTTAAGGCCTGCAACACCGAGACTGAGAACGTTAATGTCTACAGCCGCAAGGGTGATGTCTTCGAGGGCACCATCCAGCTGATCAATGCGTCATCTCATGTGAACAAGGACCTGGACAGCACCGTGCGTGACTTCAATACTGTTGAGGTCGTGCTGGATGAGAACGTCAGTAGCGCAGAAGATGTCAGGAAGCTCGGCCTTGAGGTCGGAGATTTCGTATGTCCCTGTCCAAGGGCCCACATCACCAAGTCCGGTTACATCAAGAGTCGCTATCTTGATGACAAGCTCTCTGTGGGAATCCTTCTGGGAGTTGCGAAGTACATAAAGGACAATTCAATTGCCCTTCCGAGAAGGGTCTTTGTCCTTGTCACCGTCTACGAGGAGGTGGGGCACGGAGGAAGCACATCCATCCCGTCCTGCGTCAGGGAGGCAATCAGCGTTGACATGGGCTGTGTGGGCTCAGGGCTGCAGTGCACGGAAAGGCAGGCATCGATCTGTGCCAAGGATTCCGGCGGCCCCTACGATTATGACGTCACCGATGCTCTTGTGAAGGCGGCCATCAAGGAGAATGCGGACTATGCCATTGATGTTTATCCGTTCTATGGCTCTGATGTCGAGGCAACCCTGAAAGCCGGCTATGACATCAAACACGGCCTGATAGGCTCCGGTGTCTATGCCAGCCACGGCTATGAGAGAAGCCACATAGACGGTGTCTACAACACAATGAAGGTCATCAAGGGTTATCTGGGAATCTGATTTAGGAGGCTGTCCATGACTGAGACAAGGATTTACATCGGGCTGAATGATTCTGTCACCAAGAAGCAGATATTCGAAACGGACACATACATCAAGATACTGAAGAACGTTTGCTTCGCTTACCGCATTCCGTTCTCATTCTCTGTTGACGAGGGCGGCTATATCCATGACAATGGCGAGTACACAAAGGAGACCACGCTGGTCCTGATACTGATCGGCGCCGCCAATGAGACGGTGAATGAGATTGCAAGGGATCTTTGCGCCTTCTTCAATCAGGAGTCTGTTCTGATAACCGAGACTGAAGTAAGGTCTTATTATGTGCGTGAGTCAATTAAATAAGCATTATTAGAGGTTTTGCGTCATGTTTTTCTGGTTGATCACACCTATTCTCACTTACAGATGGCTTTTGATCGCATCGGCTGTCCTGCCGGCGATCTTCCTCCTTGTCAAAGTCTACAGGTCTGACAGGATAGAGAAGGAGACCCCGTATCTCATCTGGCGTCTCGTCCTGGGCGGTGTCATCTCGACATTCTTTGCCCTCGTGAGCGAGAGGCTGTTCGGCACACTTCTTTCCTCGTTGGTCCCCAAGGCCTCGAAAGCATACAATGTGCTTCTGTACTTCGGCGTAGTGGCAATCTCCGAGGAGTTGTCCAAGTTTGTCCTCCTGAAGAAGCGTACCTGGAGGAACCCTGAGTTCAACTGCCTCTATGACGGTGTGGTTTATGCCACCGCTGTCTCTTTGGGATTCGCATTATGGGAGAACATCTCCTACGTCACGATGTACGGATTCACCACTGCACTTGTCCGTGCTGTCACCGCTGTGCCCGGCCATGCATGCTTTGGCGTGTTCATGGGTGTCTTCTACTCACTTGCCAAGAGCAACGACTACATGGGCAATAAGGAGCGCAGCTCTTTCTTCAATGTCCTTGCAGTGGTTGTCCCAGTCCTCCTTCACGGCGCATATGACTATATCGCCTCAATGGAGGTCCAGGATTTCAGCTGGACATTCATCATCTTTGTCGTGGTGCTGTTTGCGGTCTCCTTCATCCTTGTCAACAGGATGGCCAAGAACGACCATTATCTGGCAGGCAGCTGGAGAATTAAGTACTGAGACTGAGGCAGGCCGTTGCTGGCCTGCTTTTTTGTCCGGCATGTAGTGCAAAACCTGTGTTATTTGATGATTTGCATGAAAAAGTCAAACATTTTTCCAAAAATAAGCAGTTTTGCACTACACTGCTTACATGAACAAGAAGCAAATCATAGATGAAATGGTCACTCTGGAGGCTGAGCTGTCCCAAATCAGCGCCGAAATCAGCAAGATTGATTTCTCAGTTGTTCCTGGAACCCTGAACATCTGGACCGCACGGGACGCCAAACGCTATTACCGCAATGTGGAAGGGAAACGCGAATATCTCGGTGAAGACAAACAGGTCGATGTAAGGAAGCTTGCCCGCAAGCAGTACTTCCTCAACATGAAAAAGGCAGTGGAAAATGAGCTGGAACAGGTTAGGCAGTGCATCGATAGGCTTAAGGCGTGTTCCGATGTCAATGATGTGTACGATGCCCTTGATGACTCGATCAAGCATCACATCATCCCCATGAAGCACACTGATGAGGATGAGGTCCTGAAGTGGCAGAAGAAGACTGCCCCCCTGGAGTATGAGATAGCCCAGAAGCGTTATGCCTCATCTATGCAGGATATAGCCATCAGGGTTACATCGTTGTTCTTCCGCGTGCTGTCGGCACAATCTGACTATCAGCAGAGCAAGGCAACTTTGGCTGACAGAGAGGCATTGTATGCTATGGCGCAGAAACGACTGGAGCTGGGCACCACCACCAAAGGCGAGGTTTTGCAGATGGAGCTTTCTGTACTGAATGCCCGTGTGTCGGAAGGTAACAACCGTATCACACTGGATGATGCCTTGTATAACCTGTTTTCCTATCTGCG
>CACZJR010000065.1 GCA_902781545.1 uncultured Spirochaetales bacterium
ATTGGCTCGAAGAAAAGAACAAAAGGAAGAAAATGAGAGAGAAAGCAATAATACTTAAGAACATCAACGCCCTCATGACAGACCCCGCAAAGCCCACGCTCTACAACGTGGACCTCCTGATAGAGGACCACAGGGTGAAGAAGGTCGGAAAGGAACTCAAGGCACCCGAGGGGGCAAGGGTCATAGATGCCAGCCGCCTTGCGGTGGTGCCCGGCTTCGTCAACACGCACCATCACTTCTACCAGACACTTACAAGGAACCTGCCCGCCGTGCAGGACGCCAAGCTCTTTGACTGGCTTGTGTACCTCTACGAGGTCTGGAAGTACATAGACGAGGAGGCTGTCTACTGGTCAAGCCTCCTTGCAATGACAGAGCTCCTGAAGACCGGCTGCACATGCACCACGGACCACCACTACGTGTTCCCCAAACACTGTGAGGGCCAGGACCTCACCGGAGCCCAGTTCAAGGCAGCCGACCTTCTGGGAATGAGATTCTCCCCGACACGCGGAAGCATGAGCCTCTCCAAGAAGGACGGCGGCCTTCCTCCTGACACGGTCGTTCAGACGGAGGAGAAGATCCTTGAGGACTCTGAGAGGGTCATAAAGAAGTACCATGACCCGGATCCCATGGCCATGCACAAGATAGTGCTGGCTCCGTGCAGTCCTTTCAGCGTCACCAAGAGGTGCATGCTGGAGAGCGCGCGCCTTGCAAGAAAGTACAACGTTCGCATCCACACCCACCTCTGCGAGACAATGGATGAGGAGAACCAGTGCAAGGCAATGTACGGACTCAGGCCGCTTGAGCTGATGCAGGAGTGCGAGATGATAGGAGAGGATGTCTTCTACGCCCACGGGATCTGGTTCAATGATGAGGAGCTCAAGACTCTTGCAAGGACAGGGACACACATAGCGCACTGTCCGTCAAGCAACATGAGGCTGGGCAGCGGCATCTGCCGCACACGCGAGATGCTGGATCTTGGGATCAACGTGGGAATAGCAGTTGACGGAAGCGCCTCAAACGACAGCTCTGACATGCTCGCAGAGATGCGTAACGCTCTTCTCCTGGGCAGGGTCAAATACGGAAGCCAGGCGCTGACCGCGCGTGATGTGTTCAAGATGGGCTCTGAGAACGGAGCAAGGATGCTCAACTTCGGCAATGTGGGGCGCCTTGAGGAAGGCTGGGCCGCCGACCTTGCGTGCTTTGACATCTCAGGCATAGCCTATGCCGGAAGTCACAGCGACCCCATAGCGGCGCTTCTATTCTGCGGATGCGACCACACTGCCGAGTACACCATAGTCAACGGCCAGGTGGTGGTTGACCGCCGCCGTGTGGCCGCAATTGACGAGGAGGGCCTTGCCATCAAGGCCAACCAGATAAGCGAGAGGCTCCTGGAGCTTAGGAGGGACAATGGTTGACAATCTGATTTTAGCCCAAAGTGCAAAAGAGGCCGCCAGACTGAAAGGTAGCAATAACAAAAGCGCATACCTTGCAGGCGGGACAGAGATAAACAGGCTTGGCAGCACCATAAACGCCAGAACCCTGATCAGCATAGGAAGGGTGAAGGAGCTTGACGGAATAAGGGAAGAGGATGATGCAATCCTCATAGGATCCATGTGTACCTTCCAGGATATCATTGAAAGCCCCCTCACACCTGCCTACCTGAAGGAGGCCTGCCTCTTCATGGGAAGCCGCACAAAGCGCAACATGGCCACCATCGGAGGCAACATAGCCCTCAGACGTACAGACTCCTATCTCTATGCCACGCTCCTTGCATGCGCGGCAAAGCTCACTCTTATGGGCAAGAGCGGGAAGACGGAGACAAGATGCGTCTGCTGCTACCTCCATAAGTATGAGGAGCTCAAGGACCTCCTGATCACAGAGATCAGGGTCCCCAAGGACGCAAAGGTACAGACAAAGAGATACTCCAACACGGTGCAGAGCCATGCGGTCCTGACAGTGGCCGTGGGAGAGACACCATGGTGCGAGAAATCAAGTCTCCGCATAGCGGTGGCGGCCAAGAACACCGCGCTTACAAGGCTTGATGACATCTCAGAGGCCATGGAACAGAAAGAGCTCACAGATGAAGAAATCATCAAGAACCTCAAGGCAAACAAGGAACTGAAGTTCAAGAGCGACATCTACGGAAGCCCGGAGTACAAGAGATATCTTCTGGCTGTCACCATAAACGACCTTTACAGGAAAGTCAGAGGAGGCCAGGGATGAGAGTGAACTGCATTATCAACGGAAAGAGCAGGAGCTTTGATGTTGACCCCTCAATGAGACTCAGGCAGATGCTCCTACTGAACGGAAACTTCGCCGTGCGTGACAGTGACGACTGCGAGGGATTCTGCGGAAGCGACACCGTCCTTGTGGACGGCACCCCCGTCTATGCCAACCTGGTCCTTGCAGGCGAGGTTGACGGCTGTGAGATCCGCACGCCAGACGGCCTGGGCAACCCCCAGAACCTGACTGTGGTCCAGAAGGCCATGATAGACGCAGGTGTTGTTCAGAGCGCCTACAACGCACCGGCCGCGGCGCTTCTTCTTACCTGGCTTCTGGAGAACAACCCCAACCCAAGTAAAGAAGAGATCAAGGATGCGCTTAGCGGAATCTTCATCCGTGACGCAGGCTATGAGAACTACTATCTTGCCGTGAAGCTTGCCAGGGAGAAGATGAAGAGCGGCAAGTACAAGACAGAGATCGCCCCGTCCTTCAGGCCTGAGCTTGACATCATAGGAAAGCCGGCTGCCAAGATAGACGGGCCGCAGCTGGTGACCGGCGAGCGCGCAGTTGTGGAGGATTATGTCACTCCCGATGCTCTTCACATGGTGGTCCTCAGAAGCCCGCACGCCAGCGCATACATCAACAGCATCGACGATACCGAGGCAAGGAAAGTGGAGGGAGTGGTAGAGATCCTGACCGCCTACAACACGCCTGAGACCCATTACATGCAGGCAGGCCAGGGAAATCCTGAGCCCAGCCCCCATGACAGGAGGCTCTTCAACATGAAGGTCCGTCACGTGGGCGACAGGGTGGCCGCGGTTATTGCGGAGACACTTGAGGCTGCCAAAGAGGCCGTGAAGAAGATCAAGGTTGACTATGAGGTCCTTCCTGCGGTCTTCACCGTAGAGGAGGCAATGGCCCCGGGCGCGCCGCTTGTGCACAACGGCATTGTCGAGTACCGCTCGGGAGCACCTGCTGACCTTGACGAGTACAACAAGAGGGCAGGCGACCCAAGAGAGGGAAAGGTCATCTACCAGTTCCCGCTTCATGCCGATATAAGAAAGAACATCGCAGCCAGCAACAAGGGTGAGATAGGTAACGTGGATGAGGCCTTCAGGACCTCTGACGCGGTCATAGAGGCCACTTACCAGACAAGCCAGATCCAGCATACTCCGCTTGAGACACACGTGTGCTTCGCAAAGATGGAGGGCGGGCGCCTTGTCGTCTATGCCTCCACTCAGGTGCCGTACCATGTCAGAAGGATCGTGGGCTGGGTCACAGGGCTTCCTGAGAACAGGATCCATGTGATCAAGACCAGGGTCGGAGGAGGCTACGGCTCCAAGCAGGACATCCTTATAGAGGACCTTACAGGCTACGCCAGCTTTGTCACAGGAAGACCTGTCTTCTGCCACAACACACGTGAGGAGGAGTTCATAGCCAACTCCACAAGACACCCCATGCGCGTGCATGTGAAGATGTCGGGAAACAGGGACGGAAAGATCACCGGAATCTACATGGAGGTCTGCGCCAACACTGGCCCTTACGGCAACCACTGCCTTACAGTGCCCATGAACAGCTGCTCAAAGACACTTCCGCTCTTCAAGTGCGACAACATGCGCTATGACCTGAAGGTCTACTACACCAACACGCCGCCAGCCGGTGCCTACCAGGGCTACGGGACGCCCAAGGGGACCTACGGCCTGATGATGGCCATGGCCGAGCTTGCGGACAAGCTCGGGGTGGACTACAAGGAGATGGTCCTGAAGAACCACGTTGAGGAAGGCTATATGCTTGAGATCCTCAAGGGCCTTGGAGAGGGCCGTGAGGGCAATGTGGTTCCTGTCGGTTCCTGCGGCCTTGACGAGGCAGTCAGAAAGGGCTGTGACATGATCGAGTGGGGAAAGAGGGTCAGAAGCAAGGACCCCGACTGGAAGATCGGAAAGGGCTTTGCCATGATCATGCAGGGCTCCGGACTGCCCGGCCTGGATCACTCGGAGGCAATTGCCAAGCTTGAGACGGACGGGACCGTGATCCTGAACAGCGGCGGAGCGGACATAGGGACAGGCCTTGACACCATCAGTGCCAAGATAGTCTCAGAGGTCCTGAAGCTGCCCATGAACAAGATCACGGTAGTCTCAGGAGACACTGACAGCTGTGCCTTTGACACAGGTGCCTACGCCTCTTCAGGGACCTTCTTCAGCGGTAACGCAAGCCTTGTGGCAACGAACAACCTCAAAGACAAGATCATAAAAGAAGCTGCCTTCCAGATGGAGGAGAGCGAAGAGGATCTGGTGCTCAGAGCCCCCGGAGAAGTATTCTCAAAAAAGACAGGCAAGACCCTCAGCTACGCAGAGCTCTCACACACGGCGTGCAGCGGCTCAGGACACGGTCAGATGATCGCCCACGGCACATTTGTCACCACGGCCTCATCTGTGCCTTACGGGGCCCATTTCGCGCAGGTGGCGGTGAACGTGCGCACCGGTGAGATCAAGGTCCAGAAGTTCTACGCCCTGCAGGACGCCGGAACGCCCATCAACCCTGAGATAGCCCAGTGCCAGATGTACGGAGCGGTGATGAAGAGCATAGGCCATAGCCTCCATGAGGACATGGTCCTTGACAGGAAAGGCCGCTGCCTCACAGCCAACATGACGGACTACGGAGTGCCCATGATCACAGAGGCCCCCGATGACTTCAAGGCGGTCCTGATAGACGTCAACGACCAGTTCGGCCCGTTCGGCGCAAAGTCAATCTCCGAGATAGCCTGTAACGGTGCTGCCCCGGCGATAGGCATTGCCATCCATGACGCCTGCGGGGTCTGGCTCAGAAGCTGGCCCATGACACCTGAGAAGGTCTTGAAGGCCTTGGGCAAAATCTGATACCATAAAGGAGCTGACGTCCCGCAAGAGACAAACTCGATATATAACAAACTGTTCTCTGACACCCCCGGAAATCCCGGGGGTGCCGCTTTTTATGCCGGTTTTGGTTTTTTTCTGTTGTTTTTGATTTTTCAGTTGGAAACAGCCTCAAGGGATGTCATTATGGACTTGGAGGTCCGTTATGATGTCTAAAGAGAACAGCATGCAGATGACGCTTATGATGATCGGAGTCGAGGAAGGTGAGAGAAGAGGCCGCATGAGGGCTCTCAGGGATGCCGCGTACACAATGTCAGAGCAGGGAGTCGACTTCGAGACAGTGGCAAAGTACCTGGGACTGACCGTAATGAACCTCAGGTACCTGGTGAACTGCACCGAATGGGACATATGCAGCACCATGTGCTCAGCCTGCAGGATCAATGAGCCGGTGTATAAGAAGTGACAGCGCATTATGGAGGAAACGGAATGAGATTGGATGGTTTCGGACTCTTCGTCAATGATATGGCAAAGATGATACGCTTCTACAGGGACGTCCTTGGTTTTGAGATCAAGGAGACTGAGGACACAAGTAACGTATACCTTGTAAAGGACGGGACCCTGTTTCTCCTGTACGGCAGAGATGACTTCGAGAAGATGACCGGCCATAGGTACGAATACGTCAAGGGACTGAACGGGCACTCTGAGCTTGCCCTTTATGTAGACACCTTTGAGGAGGTAGATTCTGCTTTCAAACGGGTTGTTGAGAGCGGGGCAATAGCAGTTATGGAGCCGAAGCTGGAGCCGTGGGGACAGAAAACATGCTACATCGCAGATCCTGAAGGAAACCTGATAGAGATCGGATCCTGGAACAAACCGTACGAGATTAAAGATTTGTAAACTGCTAATCTGTTCAAGCAAGATGTCTGCAGAGACGGGGTGATGGAATATGAGGCCCCGCAGGGGACAAATGACAGATGAATAAGAACGACATACTGAGGGAACTTGGAACCTTCCCCTATGACAGGAAAGACTACTGGATAATCACCGGTGGCGCTATGGTCATGTACGGCTTCAGGGAGCAGACCCATGACATAGACCTGGGGTGCACAAGGGAGATGGCCGACCTTTTGGAAAAGGGCGGTCACCTTGTGAAGCGCACTGAGGACGGCAAGAGGAAGTTCCGGTACGGTGACACTGTCGAGATCTTCGAGGATTGGCTCTATGGCACAACACAGAAGATTGACGGCTTCAATGTCATCTCGACAGAGGGATTGAAACAGATGAAGAGGCAGCTGGGCAGGGAGAAAGACCTGAGGGACCTGCAGCTGATCGAGGATTATTTTAATATGAGCAGAAAAGATTACAGCATACGTCTGGAGGAAAAGGAGGACTACCGCGCGGTGGAGAACCTTGTCAGGGAGTCATTCTGGAACGTCTACCGCCCGGGGTGCCTGGAGCATTATGTGATCCATGTGCTGCGTGATGATCCTGCCTTCATAAAGGAGCTTGATTTCGTGATGGAGAAGGACGGAGAGCTGATAGGGCAGAACATGTTCATGAAGACCGTTATCAACGCTGATGACGGCAGGACAGCCCCTGTCCTGACAATGGGGCCCATCTGCATCACTCCGCCGCTCAAGCGCAAGGGCTATGGAAAGGCACTTCTTGACTACTCCCTCGAGAGAGCAAAGGCCCTTGGCTACGGTGCGGTCCTCTTTGAGGGCAACATAGGCTTCTACGGCAAGTGCGGCTTTGATTACGCAAGCAGATTCAAAATAAGATATCATGACCTGCCTGATGGAGCCGACTCCTCCTTCTTCCTCTGCAGGGAGCTAATCCCCGGTTACCTTGACAAAGTCACCGGTGTCTATCAGACCCCGCAAGGCTATTACGTGGATGAAGCCAAGGGAGAAGAATTTGATAAACAGTTCCCAAAGAAGGAGAAACAACGACTTCCGGGCCAGATCTTCTGACAGAAGCAAAAGACAAAGCCATGAAGACATTCCTCACACTTTACAAGCCAAATCTCAAAGACCTCCGATTCCGTCAGAAGCTTCTCTCCGATGAGAGGACAATGTCCTACAACACTGCCTGGGGCGGGACAATAGAATTTCCGGAAGGGCAGTGGAAAGACTTGTATGACCATTGGATCAAGGACCCTGAGGACAAGCGTTATTACCGCTACCTGAAGACAGAAGAAGGGGAGTTCGTGGGTGAGATCGCCTACCATTATGACCAAAACACAAAAGGTTATATGGCAGATGTGATCATCCATGCCGACCACAGAGGAAAAGGCTACGGCTCTGAGGCCCTGGACATGCTGTGCCAGGAGGCAAAGGAAAACGGAATCAAAACAATCTATGACGACATTGCCATAGACAATCCGGCTATAAGGCTCTTCCTGAGTCATGGCTTCAAGGAGGAATACCGGACCGACAAAATAATAATGCTGAGAAAAGACCTGTGAGAACAAGGAGAAAAGAAAAAACATGGCATCAGAAAAAGAATACCTTGAATTCATCATGGAGCAGCTTTCAGACCTTGATGATGTGACATACAGGGCAATGATGGGCGAATACATCATCTACTGCAAAGGAAAGATAATCGGCGGCATCTATGACGACCGCTTCCTAGTCAAACCAACAAAATCAGCCCTGGCCATGATGCCTGAGGCTGAGAAGGCACTGCCCTATGAGGGCGCCAAGGAGATGCTCCTGGTGGACAACGTGGAGGACAGGACTTTCCTGCAGAACCTGATAACTGCAATCTGCGAGGAGCTTCCCGCCCCGAAGCCAAAATAGACAAAAAACCCTGATGTGTCGGAAACTGTGTTATAATATCTGACAGTGCCCGCAACAGGAGGTGAGTTATGGACGGTAAGGTCAGGGAGGTCATTTACTTCAGCAAAGGCTTCTTCGGTTACGGAGAGATGGGAAACTTCAGGCAGTGGTCACTGGCGCACTTTCTGCCTGTGATCCTTGCGGTAGCCGCGATAATCCTCATCTACAGATTCAAGGACAAGATCCGAGACTACAAAAACGAGAAGAGAATCAGATTCATCTATGCCTTTGTGATGATCATCTGCGAGATGTCCTACTTCTGGCGCCTTTCCTATGTCGGTCCCGGGACAGACCCGGACAAGAGCATGATGGCATTCCTGCCGCTTCAGGTCTGTCAGTGGACACTGATCGCAACATCATTCATGATGATGAGTGAGTCAAAGAAGCTCTTCAACCTGAGCTTTTTCCTGACAATGAGCGCAGGCCTTCTGCCCATACTGTTTCCGGCGGTCATCTCAGCCTGCGGTCCGGGATACTACCGCTATTACCAGTACTGGGGAGAGCACCTATTACCGATAATCGGCATGTTCTACATGATGTTCGTCCACGGCTTCAAGCCTAAGCTCTACGGTATTCCCATGACAGTCGGGGCCCTGTTCATCCTTGCCGTCCCGTGCATCTACTTCAATGCCCGCTATGAGGACGCGCACTACCTCTACCTCAAGCACGGCAGCTTCGCAATGCTCGATTTCCTTCCTGACTCAATCTTCCTCACGGGCCTTGTGCTTGTGGGGGCAGTGCTGATCCTGCTTAGCATAGACTGGCTTGTCTACAGGCTCATTACAAGGAAGAAAAGTCAAATAGGGGAAATTAGGGGAAATTAGGGGAAAACTTCCCCTAATTATCTTGAGGGTATTCCTGTCCTATGCTATCATTGGTACATGATTGAAAAGGTACCTGATATCAGGAAATCAAAGCACTCTTTGAACTTATTGCTTGATTCAAGATGTATTGAGGCAGTTAATAAAGTTAATGATTCATATCTTTATTGGGATAAGGCAAAATACCATGCACCTGAGGGGGTCAACCCTGAGGACTTTTGGGGCGCTGTCAAGTTCTCAAGGTCCTTTCAGCGCAGAATCTTGAGATTTCCTTGTTGCACTCTTACTTTTGGTGAGACCCTTTTCATACAGGAAGCTTTACATGACTTTGACATGAGTTTTGGCGGTGCCTTATCATCTTCAAACACCATTTCAGCGGATAACAGGCAATACTATCTTATGAGCTCAATAATGGAGGAGGCAATTGCATCAAGCCGAATGGAGGGTGCTGTAACGACACGCAAGGTCGCTAAGGAGATGCTCAAAAAGCAGAGGAAACCAAAGGATCTAAGCCAGCAGATGATCCTCAATAACTACAATACTATTGTTTACCTCTCTGAGAAAAAGAATGAGCCTCTTTCAGCGCAATTGCTGCTTGATGTTCATCGGCATATTACAGAGAAAACACTTGATGATCCTGAGACTGTTGGCAGATTCAGAAAAGATGACAGGATTGTTGTGCAGGATGAATTGACGGGAGAGATTGTTTATAATCCTCCATCATATGCTTTGATAGAGGAATCGATTGCCCGGCTATGTGACTTCATAAATGAGGATGATACATTTATCCACCCAATCATCAAGGCAATCACTCTTCACTTTATGATTTCTTATCTGCATCCTTTTGTTGATGGAAATGGCCGCACTGCACGATCATTGTTTTACTGGTACATGTTGAAAAAAGGCTATTGGCTTACGGAATTCCTGTCGATCTCAAGAGTGATTTATAAAAGCAAGGCTCAGTATGAAAGATCATTCTTGTATACGGAAAATGACGGAATGGATCTCAATTATTTCCTTGTTTACAATTTGAATGTCATGAGAAAAGCCTTTGATGAGCTGAAGCTTTACCTTGAAAGGAAGTCAATGGAAGAAAACGCGTTGCTGCAATACAGAATTCCGGGGATAAATGAGAGGCAGGCCCATATCATCAAGATAGTTGCAGATAAAGAAAACACAGTTTTGGTAAGCAAGGATCTTGAGCGTATGTTTAATGTTTCTGTAAAGACAATACGGCACGACCTTGAGGGTCTTGTTGAATTGGGTTTCATGGAAAGAATTCCAATGAATAAAAGACTGTTCGGGTATATGAAAAGCCCGTTGTTTGAGGAAAAACTTAAAGGAAATAGGGGAAATTAGTGGAAAATTTCCCCTGTTTTCACTGAACAAAATCAGCGAACTCGCCTGAGCAGGCAAGGGCAAGATCCGAAGGGCGTATCTTCAAAGACACTCCTCTGAGCCCTCCTGAGACATAGACATAGTCCTCAAGCTGTGCAAGGTCGCATATGAAAGTGGGGAACTTTCGTTTCATTCCCAGAGGGGATACTCCTCCACGGACATAACCTGTCAGAGAGAGAAGCTTGTCCGTCTTCATCAGGTCAATGGCAGAGCTGGATGTCACATCCCGTGCCTTCTTCAGGCTTATGGAGAACCCTGCAGGAAGGCAGAAGACAAAGTGCTCACGCTCTGAGTTCTCCATGATTATTGTCTTGTACACCACCTCCGGATCCAGTCCCAGCACACGTGAGGAGTAGATGGCGATATCCTCATTTGTCTCATCTGATATGCTGTACTCCAGAACCTGGTACTCAATGCCAAGGCTGTCCAGTATCCTCATCGCGTTTGTCTTCATAGCCTCAAAATGCCACAGAACGGAGAGTATGTAAAGCCCAAACAATCAGACAGAACAAGTAAAAATACGTAACATAAATTATTTTCTTTTATGAAAAAAAGTTAACAAAAACTCATTGCAAAAAACCAAGAAAACAACAAAAACAACAGAAAAAAAACAAAATAATCAGAAATGCACTCTTGCGGACCCATTAAAACAGGCCTTAGAATCAAAGCTGATGGCTGCTGAAAACTGCGTTAATAAACAAATATCTCTTTGCAGTAAAACCATATGGGGGGGGGGTGTTCCCCAAACTCCGGCTTAAGGAAACAGCAGATAATTCATTTTCAGAATCTCAAGGACAGGACATCTTCCGGAAGACGGAGGATGTCCTTCTCATATATTGGTGAAATCGTAAAAATGATGGCGGCTCCTGAATGACAAGACCTTCGACAACGACCAGGGAACGGCCCCCGGCTTTGCGCTGGAGGATCACGGTGACTATATCATCTGCATCCCCGGCCCGCCGCGCGAGATGAAAGCCATGTACCAGCGGCGCGTGAAGCCGTTCCTCGAAACCATGTCTGAAGGCATG
>CACZJR010000066.1 GCA_902781545.1 uncultured Spirochaetales bacterium
TATATTTGTAAAAATATTTTTTAAATTTAGAAAAAATTTCTGTAAAATTAATTAAAAAAATATTGACTGCATGACTACATGTTTAGTAATATATTGGTGGAGATGAGAGTAATGAAGAAGTTAATCCTGTTTATCACATTCTTAATGATCTCTCTCAGTGTCTTTGCGGTGAGCACAGGGAATATCCAGTTCAATGTCCACTGGAACGTCATAAACATAAAGACAACAACAATCAACATACTGCCGTATTCCGGATCAGGGACCTTGCCTCAGGACCAGCAGGAGCGTTACCTGAAGGGCATCACTCCTGACAGTGATTCCGTCCTGTATAATGTCTGTCTTGTCAAATACAAGACAAATGAGAAGGGGACTCACAAGGTTTTGTTCTCTGCAACACCGCTGGTGAATAATGAGACACATCAGGAAGTGCCATATAATCTCTATATCACATATACTAACAGTTTTCCCGTTGAGCTGGATGTGAATCCTGAGGATCCGGATAACTCAAAGGCCATAGAGTTCAGTGTCATAGGATCCGGTGATACCATAGTCAACATTTATCTTGATGCAAAGATAACTGCCTTCATGACAATGGATATCGGTGATTATTCCTCAGTGGTCACAATTGAGAGGATAACCGTATGAAGAAACTGCTGATAATTGTCCTTTCATTCATATCATTCAGCCTCTTCGCAACCAATCCTGTGACCGATTATGTCCATGTCAAAGGCTATTATGAGGAGGAGGAATCCAGCCTCATCTTCAAGGTCTGGAGACAGAATGAGCTGGAGGACATCGGAAGAGTCTACCATGCCGGTGATATCTATCTGGACGGTGATCCAACTACCAGAGAAGAGAGGATCTTCACCTGGGAGCTTTCCGGAAACAAGAACCTGACCGTGAACCTGACATTCACCATCACTCCGCTGCAGGCATACTCAAACGGAACATACCATATTCCGAAGCATACCCTTAAGATGTACAGTGGCAACACAACCAAAACCCATGAGTTCTCAACAGCCACAAGCGGAAGCACTTCTTATCCCGGATACAGGCAGGGTTCCTCCGGCAGCTCTTCATTCATCATCAAATCTGCTGTGTTCAAATACACGAATGAAAGCATCACCACCCAGACACCAAAGTCCGGATACTGCACTTTAAGGGTCCTCGAATACGATGAGGATACTGCAGGTAATTTCGATTATGTCAGTTATGTGACAGTGGAGTTCGATACGGTATGAAGAAGATTATCTCTATTCTGATCATCATATTGACTGTCTCTGTATCACTTTTTGCCTGGAAGGAACTTGATTTCGCCTCAACAAGTCAGGGCGTGATAGCCCATATCAACGGAGTCTTTGAGCTTGATGTATCAGAGTTCTACTATGCGAACGATAATGAAGGGAAGGGAATCAACCTGAACATAAACGATGAGAACAACAACTTCAGGTACCTCATCGCACCTACATCTACACCGAAGAGCATCCCCGGCCTTCTGATCGCCAACTTCTCACTTATCTCATCCAGCTCTGATTATAAGCTTACAATCTCTCATGACAAGCTTACCAACAAGACCAATCACTCAATCAAATATGACTATGAGCTATCTACTGTTTACTCTGTGCTGAGGGGAACCTCCATGGTCGAGAGAACGGTGTATTGTCTATCTGAGCCTGAGAGCTCCGTGTTGAACTTCAATGAGCTTCACGGTGTTCTGATGCTTCAGAACGCAGGCCTTTACCTGAGGCTCTGCAATGAGGTCACCGACAGCGGAGAATACGAGTCCACCATCACGTTGGTATTGGAGTCACTGCAATGAGAAAAGTACTGATATTTATCTTCATGATATTGAGTTGCTCTATATCTCTCTTTGCTGATGAGCAGGTATGGTACATGTATTCGACAAGGATGACTGAGAACATAAACCTTGCAGATGCATATTATCTTCCTGACTATAAAAAGAAGTGGACATCGGACAAAAGCAAAGGTGATCCCGTTAACGGGACTTACAGCACGATAAACACTCTTGGAAACTTCGGTGTCATGAGTTGTGATCATAAGCTGAGGTTCACCATATCTACAGACGGAAGGTTTGTGTCCCAGTCAGATCCGTCCAAGTCCAGAAGCTACTATCTGGCCATGAGGCCTAAGTACAGAGCCAAGAACGGAAGCGATGACAACTACAATCTCGGTTCAAATGGAGTTGATATCGACGAGTCTGACAGACTGGTCAACACTAAGCTCACAGGCTCCATGACCTATATAACTCCTCCTGTATCTGCTAATGGCAGCTATGTCAGGGTAGACAGCAAGGGAACAATGAAGACGATTGACAGGTTCCATGCCGACCTGATCGTGATGATGGATGAGCTTTCCTCTGAAGACAGGCAGCAATTATCTGAGCTGGATGACTATTTCGCAACATTCACCATCAGCTGGGAATGCGAGGAGAACAACTGCACCAATCCGAAGCATTTCGGCGAATACACTGTCGTGCTCAGAGGTTACTATGGGAATGATGTTCCCAGATACAGCCTTGTGTCTTTGTTCGTCAAGCCTACAGTAAATGCCTTTAACCTCGATATCATTGATACCATCAACAATCATGACGGCAAGTCTGTTATTGCAGACATGTCATTCTATTGTGCCTCAAAAGCCAAGTATGACTGGAAGAACAAGGTTTATGTGTTCATGTCTGCAAGCAATAGCTCAAAGACAACTGAGGCCCAGGGTTTTACCCTGAACAACAGGACCACAGGCAAGACAATCCCATATACTTTGAATGTGCTGCAGGATGGGGCTGTAGTAGGTACTTTTGACGGAAAAGACAAGAGTAATAACTCAAAACCTGATCACTATATAGATTTCTCAAATTCCCAATCGTCTCTTGTAGACAGAGAAGGAAACACCAGTTACTCAATCATGTTTGACGGCAATGTCCAGATTGATTTCGGGAACCTCACTGAAGAGCAGATCAATGCGGATCTGATCAATTACGGCGGTGTCTATACCTCTGATATCTACTATTACGTCGTGACATCAGAGAACAATTACCTCTGATCTTCTCAGACATTATGTTGTTGCGGTTTGTTGCAACAAGGAGTATACTTTCTTCTAGCAGAACATCATTTTCGGAGATGACAGCATGAAGAAAATAGTCATTGCCCTGGGCGGAAACGCATTGGGGAACACTCCTCATGAGCAGCTTGAGCTTGTCAGAGAGACAGCCAAACCCATAGTGGACCTTATACAGGACGGCAATGAAGTCGTCATCGCCCATGGAAACGGACCTCAGGTCGGAATGATAAACCTCGGCCTTGCCACAGGCGCAAGAGTAGGCGCGATCAAATCCGACATGCCTTTTCCTGAGTGCGGTGCGATGAGCCAGGGTTATATCGGCTATCACCTTCAGAACGCAATCGGCAACGAGCTCAAGGGCAGGGGCATTGAGAAGGAAGTCGCCACTGTTGTCACACAGGTCATTGTTGATGAGAACGATCCTGCATTCCAGAACCCGACAAAGCCAGTCGGAGGCTTCTACGACAAAGAGGCCGCCGAGAAGATCCAGAGGGAGAAGGGATACAAGATGGTGGAGGATGCCGGCCGCGGATACAGGCGTGTCGTTCCTTCTCCGCTTCCGGTGGACGTTGTTGAGAAGAAGACCGTAGAGAACCTCATCAAGGACGGCTGTGTGGTCATCACCGTCGGTGGTGGCGGAATCCCTGTCATTGTCAAGGACGGTCTTCTTTACGGGACTCCGGCCGTAATTGACAAGGATTATGCGTCCGAGAAGCTCGCTGAGCTGATCGATGCCGACATGCTCATTATCCTGACTGCAGTAGAGAAGGTCGCAGTGAATTTCGGTAAACCTGACCAGAAATGGCTCTCTCAGATGACCGTAAAGGAAGCTGATGAGTACTGCAAACAGGGACAGTTCGCTCCCGGATCAATGCTTCCCAAGGTCAAGGCCTGCATGCAGTTCGCAGAGAGCAAGAAGGGCCGCATCGCGCTGATCACATCCCTGGACAAGGCCCTTCAGGCACTTAACGGAAAGACCGGAACACGGATAGTTTTGGAGTGATTCAAATGGATATCAGAGAACTCAAGCTCATTGCAAACAAGAACAGGCAGAGAATCATCGAGATGCTTCATGCATCCAAGTCAGGCCATCCAGGCGGATCTTTGTCGGTTGTTGAGATAGTCACTGCCATCTATGAGATTGCCGTAGATTTCAGTCAGAAGGACAGATGCCGTGTCGTCCTGTCAAAGGGGCACACAGTTCCTGCCGTATATGCAGAGCTTGCCCAGAAGGGAATCATCGCGGAGAAGGATCTCCTTACATTGAGGAAGTACGGAAGCCCGCTTCAGGGGCATCCGGCTGTGACAAGGATCCCTGAGGTCGATGCCTCCACCGGCCTTCTTGGACAGGGACTCTCCACAGGAGTGGGAATGGCACTTGCTAAGAGGATGAAGGGTGATGACCACAATGTGTTCGTCATCTGCGGTGACGGGGAGATGACAGAGGGCCAGAACTACGAGGCCCTTGCCCAGGCTGCGGCCTACAAGCTTGACCGTCTTGCCATGTTCCTGGACCTGAACCGAATATGCCTGAACGATTTCACAGACAAGATCCTGCCGCTAGGAGATCTTGCCGCCAAGATTCGGAGCTTCGGATGGCGTGTCGTGGAGATTGACGGCCATGACATGGAGCAGGTGGCAAATGCAGTTGAAATGTGCATTGAGAACAGGGGAACGCCTATCTGCATTGTCTGCAACACATCCAAGGGCAAAGGCGTGAGCTTCATGGAGGATAATCCTGCATGGCATGGCGGAGTTATGACAGACGAGCAGTACTGCACTGCCATGGAAGAGCTCAAGAAGCAGAGGGAGGCGATATGATGGACAGCACTTCTCTGAGAGACCTGATCGGAAAGGATCTTGCGAAGATAAACGATGACAGGATTGTAGTCATTGACGGGGATATCGCCAAATCGACTAAGACAACTGATTTCAAGGCAGTTCATCCTGAGAGATTCGTTGAGTGTGGAATCAGCGAGACAAGCGCCATGAGCATCGGCTACGGCCTTGCACTTGAGGGAAGGACTCCGTTTGTAGTCAATTTCTGCATACTCACGCTCGGAAACGCCTGGACTCAGGTCAGGATGGCCTGCTATGCCAACGCGAACCTCAAGATCATAGGCACCCATCCGGGAATAGATAACGGCCAGGACGGTGCAAGCCATCATGGCAATGAAGACCTTGCCCTTGCAAGAGTCCTGCCCAACATGAGGGTACTTGACCCGTCAACTCCTGAGCAGCTTGAGGAGGCCATCAACTTTGCCGCATCCGTCAAGGGGCCTGTGTACATAAGGGTTCCCAGGGACAAGACTTACTGCTACGGGTCAAAGCCGTTGGAGGTAGGCAAGGAGGATGTCGTCTATGATACCGGCGATGACTTTGCCATCCTTTATGAGGGCTCGTGCTCACGTGCCAGCTTCGATGCGTTCAATGCGCTGGAAGAGAAGGGCATTCACGGGAAGCTTGTCAACTGCGTCAGCATCAAGCCGTTTGACTGTGACCTTGTCAGAAGGACAGCAGAGAAGGTGAAGGTCATTGTCACAGTAGAGAACCATACTGTCATAGGTGGCCTCTACGGATGCGTCTCAGAGGCTCTTGCGTCTGCCGCGTACAAGGCAAAGGTCATTGCCGTAGGCATTGACGACAGGTTCTCGATGTCAGGCACCGCCGATGAGCTTAAGAGGGAATTCGGCATAACCGCGGAGAACATAGCGAAGACTGTTCTGAATAACATCTGATGCGGTAAAAAGCCACAATAGCACTTGACGCGTTTCGGCTTTTTGTTTATAAATACACCGTATTGCGCTTGTGGTATAACGGTATTACCTCAGCCCTCCAAGCTGAAGACGCGGGTTCGACTCCCGTCGGGCGCTTAAAGACCACGGCAAACGTGGTCTTTTTCGTTTACGACTATTATCAGCGAAGGAGGCCTTCCATGGGTCAGAGAGGTGAAGTTTTCTCAACAAGGTTCGTCACAAACGACAGGACGTATTTCTTCAATGTGAAAGAGAACTACAAGGGGGACATGTACCTCAACATCGTTGAGAGCAAAGGTACCGCTGACGAAGGCCGTTTCATCCGCCAGAGCGTCATAGTCTATCCTGAGGACCTGGGTGAGTTCATCCGCGAGTTCCAGAAGTCAGTCGACTACATGAAGATGCACGCCAAGAAGAAAGACAACTGATCAATCCCAGTTGAATGTGTATCTGTGGATCGGACATGGTCCGAACTCTTTGAGGGCTGCCTTGTGCGCTTTGCACGGGTAGCCCTTATGTTTCTCAAAGCCGTATTGGGGCCACTTAGTGGCTGCGCACACCATGAAGCGGTCCCTAGCGTTCTTGGCGAGGATGCTGGCAGCCATAATCTCATGAACGGAGGCATCGCCCTTGACTATGGCCTTGCACGGAATGTCCACGTCGGGGCGTCTGTTTCCGTCCACAAGGAGGATGCACGAGGTGTCAGCACTCAGGTTAAGTTGAGATATCACTTTGAGATAAGCCCTTTTCATGGCAAGCATCGATGCCTGCAGGATGTTGATCCTGTCGATCTCACCCGGGCTTGCCCATGCCACGGCCCAGGCGGTGGCGCGCTCTTTTATGATGATTTCCGCGGAGAGGCGGCGTTTCTCGGAGAGCTGCTTGGAGTCGGCGAGGATCTCAAACGGGAAGTCCGGAGGGAGCACGACTGCCCCTGCGCACACCGGGCCTGCGAGCGGTCCGCGGCCGGCCTCATCGGCCCCGATTGTGATGTCGTATGATGGTTCCTCGAATAATGAGAGCTGCTCCATATAGTCATTTTAAATCAAAAGCATTTGTTTGTCATTTATGGATTCTGAGAGTGTTTTGTGCTATGATTTGACCGTATGTTTCTGAAATCAGTTGAGCTTTACGGTTTCAAATCGTTCGCGGACAGGACCAAATTCGAATTCTCTGACGGTATCACATCTCTTCTGGGGCCTAACGGCAGCGGAAAGAGCAATGTTGTTGATGCCGTGAAGTGGGTTCTTGGCACCCAGGCGCTGAGCACAATCAGGGCCAGCAAGCGCGAGGATGTGATCTTCAACGGAACTGACAAGCGTAAGCCCATGCCCATGTGTGAGGTCATACTGACCATGAACAATGAGGCCGGGATCCTGAACATCAACGCCACTGAGGTCGAGATCAAGAGAAGGGCGTTCCGCAACGGTGACAATGAGTATTACCTGAACCGAGAGAAATGCCTCCTGAGGAACATCAAGGACCTTTTCCTGGACACAGGTGTCGGAAAGGCCGCATACAGCATCCTGGAGCAGGGTAAGATAGACCAGATCCTCCTTATGAAGCCTGAGGACAGGCGATATATCTTCGAGGAGGCCTCCGGTATAAGCCGTTTCAAGCAGCAGAGCGAGGATGCGGCCCGCAAGCTTGCAAAGACAGACGAGAACATGGCCCAGGTCGAGCTTCTTTTGAAGGAGGCTGAGAAAGTCTACAACTCAAGGAAGCTCCAGCTGGACAAAGTGATCAAGAACAGGGAGCTCAACGCCCAGAGGGAGCAGCTTGAGGTTGACCTCCAGCTCTCATATGTTCAGTCGCTTACAAAACTCAAGGATTTCAGGCAGTCAGAGCTTGATAAGCTGGAGGATGAGGAGCGCACCATAGATGCTGTTCTGGAGAATGCCAGAGCCGGTCTTGCACAGCAGCAGGATGAGCTTGAGCAGCTTCGCTCACGCAGGGAGGATATGTCCGGAAAGGCCAGGGCGTTGGAGGAGAAGATCAACTCCTTCAAGTCCACGATCGAGGTTTACAACGACAGGTTCCAGGAGATCTCCCAGCGCTCCAAGGCCGCCAAGGACAGGGCAATGCAGGTCCAGGACCGTATGGACCGCGACAAGCAGCGCCTTGAGGAGAGACAGGCCGACTACGAGAGCATCCTCGAGAACATACGCCTGACACAGCAGAGCATCGAGAAGGCCAAGGAGGGGATTGAGATCCTCAAGTCTGACAGGATCAGGCATCAGATGGACATCAATGACCTCATAGAGACCAATGAGAGCATCTCAGCTGAGAGAATCACGATCACTGCCCAGATAAGCGACCTGGCAAACGACATCTCAAACCGCCTTGAGGCCGAGATCAAGGGTAGCGGATACAGCACAGCCCAGAGATCCAAGGCAGAGAGGGAGCTGCTCGCAGAGCTGTCTAAGGCAAGGAAGGTGCTCACCGAGCGTGTGAGCTTTTTGCGCGACATCTCATCTGTCTCATTCGATGCCGATGTGTTCCGTGATGCAATTGACCAGGCCGAGGAGTCCGTCCTGGAGGAGCTTGATGAGATCAAGGGCCTTTTCCAGGAGTACAGCGGGACAATCCCGACCTTCCTCGATGACTTCATGGCCCCGGAAGGGACTCTGGCAAAGAAGACAAAGCTGGATAACGACCTTGAGCGCTCCTACGAGCGTGAGGCCGAGAACCGCGACAAGATCGCGGACCTGACAGCAGAGAACGAGAGACTGTCAAACCTCCTTATCCTGAAGGAGTCAGACCTGCATGACCTGGAGCTTGACGAGGTGCAGTTCAAGGCCAACGCAGACTCTCTCAGAAACTCCATAAGCGACCTGAAATCCAGCCTGCAGCAGATGGAGTTCGATTTCTCCGATGCATCGCATTCAGCAGAGGCCGAGGAGAGCAAGGTCAACGAGATACTGGAGCGGATTGACGAGCTTAAAAACAGCAGGCAGCAGACAATCGAGGAGATACAGGCAATACGCGATGATATCGCAGAGCTGAATCTCACCATTGAGCAGAGGTCCAGGGAGATCACTGAGAACAACTCAGAGTTCCAGACCAAGTTCCAGCGCAAGCAGACCCTCGCAGTTGACATCGCCACAGCCAAGGAGAACATCAGGACCATCCTTGAGAACATCCAGAGGATATTCACTGAGTTCTTCGACAACACCGGAAAGAGCCTCAGGGAGTTCAACGACCATGAGATAACAGCTCCCGTCGAGGAGCTCAAGTCAACGCTAGACTCCGTGAAGAAGAAAATCTCTGATCTTGGATACATCAACTTCATGGCTGAGGACGAGTTCAACGAGGCCAAGAAGAACTACGACTTCTACAGCAAGAACATGGATGACCTTACCAAGGCCAAGAACGACCTTGAGGAGGTCATAGCCGAGATCAGACGCCGCAGCGAGGAGATGTTCCTTGAGACCTACGGCCAGATCTCCGCGAATTTCCAGGAGATGTTCACCACGCTGTTCGGAGGCGGAAAGGCAGAGCTTGTCCTCACCGATGAGGAGAATGTCCTTGAGTCAGGAATTGACATCAAGGCCCAGCCGCCAGGAAAGAAGATGCTCCAGCTCGGTCTCCTGTCAGGAGGAGAGAGGTCAATGACAGCCGTTGCACTCCTATTCGCCACATACATGGTCAAGCCGTCCCCGTTCTGTATCCTGGATGAGATCGATGCCGCACTGGACGCCAGGAACATCGGTGCATTCATGCGTGTCCTGGACAAGTTCGAGGAGAAGAGCCAGTTCATCATCATCACTCATAACAAGGGAACCGTCATGGGATCCGACACACTTCTTGGTGTGACTCAGCAGGAGCCCGGAGTCTCCAAGATGATAGGCTACAAGATAGAGGACATCGAGAACCTGTCGGACGACAGGGAGACATTGAAGAACTGATTGAATTTTGGTTGTTTATCCCAAAATTTGTATTGTTTTGTCTTAAAGTACTTGTATTTTGTTAAGTTTTTTCACTTAAAATAGCTCTCTTTATCTATGAAAACAACCATTGCTGTGATATATTGTAGTCATGGAAAGAAGCATCATCATAGCCCCGTCTGTACTGTCCGCGGATTTCTCGGACATAAGGAGTGCACTTGAGGATATAAGACTCAGCGGAACAAACTGGGTCCACCTTGATGTCATGGACGGTGTCTTTGTCCCAAACATCACCTTCGGGCCCAAGTTCATAACGGATATAAGGCCGCATTCCGACCTGTTCTTTGACGCCCATCTGATGATTGAGGAGCCTGTGAGGTTTGTCGAGCACTTTGCCAAGGCAGGGTGTGACTGCATCACGGTCCATACCGAGGCATGTGAGGACATCAGGGACACCCTTGAGAATATCAAGTCCTATGGAGTTGAGTGCGGGCTGTCTATCAGGCCATCCACACCGGTCTCCGAGGTTGAGCCTTATCTGGACATGGTAGACCTTGTGCTGATAATGAGCGTCAATCCCGGATTCGGAGGTCAGACCCTTATTCCGGAGACCCTGGACAAGGTGAGACGTCTTGCCGATATCCGTGGCAGCAGGGATTATTTCATCTCCATAGACGGCGGCGTGAACTCATCCACAATCGCTGATGTGTTTGACAGCGGTGTTGATGTCGCCGTGGCAGGTTCCGCGTTCTTCAACGCAAAGGACAAGAGGGCATTCGTGCAGAAGATGTCCCGCGGCCAGGGTGATCTGAGATGAGAGCAGTTGTCCAGAGGGTAAGGGACGCAAGTGTCACTGTCGACGGTGCCATCACAGGGAAGATAGGCTACGGCCTTCTGATCTACCTGGGCGTGGTTGACTCGGACACGGAGGATCTCTGCCGCAAGATGGCAGCTAAGATATCCAAGATGAGGCTGTTCCGAGACAGTGACGACAAGATGAACCTCAGCGTCTCGGACGCAGGAGGGGACATTCTTGTTGTGAGCCAGTTCACGCTGTATGCCAACCTGCACAAGGGCAACAGGCCTTCATTTGATGGAGCTGGGAAGCCCGATCATGCCGAGAGGATGTATGAGCTCTTCATGCAGGAGCTGAGGAATCTGGGCTTCAACGTGCAGCACGGCATGTTCGGTGCCCACATGCATGTTTGCTATGAGAATGACGGACCTGTGACAATTATCGCGGATTCCGAGGATCTTTTCGGGCTTAAGTGAGTTATATTTAGGAGTTTAGATACAATGGCTAAGGAAAAGGCAACTGAAGTTAAGACAATGGATGTACATAACCAGAAACTGGCCGCACTGGAGGCTGCCAGGGCGCAGATAGA
>CACZJR010000067.1 GCA_902781545.1 uncultured Spirochaetales bacterium
GGCGGTTGGACGGAACCTTATTATATATAGGATAGATTAATATCCCGGAGTCTGCTTGATAGCAGGGTTGGTATTGATAATACCTCTACTGATAGGCCAGAGAATATTCTTCTCAGAACCGAGGAAGGTCAGCGGCAGCAGTTGCCAGAGGGCAAAGAGCAGAAGTCCTATGACAGCGGGACGAAGATACTTGAAGACAGTCTTAACCACAGGCTTCTCTGCAAATGCATCAAGGATCTTCGCGATTATGACTATTATGATTATGGACGGGACCACAAGACCGAGTGTGGCAATCACACTGCCGAGGATTCCAGCTGTCTCAAAACCGACATAAGTGGCCATGTTGATGCCGATCGGACCGGGAGTAGACTCTGAGACCGCAATCATGTTGGCGAGCTCTGAAGTAGTGAACCACCCTGTCCTGGCACTGATGTCGAAAAGGAACGGAACCGTGGCCATTCCGCCGCCTATCGCGAAAAGACCTGTCTTGAAGAACTCCCAGAAAAGCTGAAGGTAAATCATCTCTCACCCTCCCCGCTTTTCTTCCTGACCGTTGCGAAGTACATGATAAGTCCGAAGGAGATGGTGCAGATCACGATGATGACCGGCGAGAAACCGAGGAACACCTCAAGAAGAAGGGCCGAGACAGCAACAATTGCTGTGGGGATATTGGAGACGGCCTTCCTGACAAGGCCTATCACCGCAGACACCATCAGGGCGCAGACCGCGATGCGGATTCCTGCAAATGCTTTCCTCACATAGACATTGTCCTGGAACATCTTCAGCACCGATGCCAGGGCGGTGATTATCAGAAGAGACGGGAAAACCATTCCCAGAGTCGCGACAATAGCTCCCAGGATGCCGCGTGTCTTGTATCCGATGAATGTCGAGACATTCACTGCGATGATACCCGGAGTGCACTGGCCTATGGCATAGTAGTCGAGCATCTGCTCGCTGGTCGTCCAGTTGTGGTTTGTCACCACCTCCCTCTCCAGGATCGGAAGCATGGCATAGCCGCCTCCGAAAGTCATCACACCTACTTTCGCGAATGTGACGAAAAGAGTCCAGAGACTTGTCTTTTTCTCTGATGCAGGAGCTTCACTTATCACTTGAACTTCTCCATTTCCTTGCGTACCAGGGAGTCGCACATCTCGTTGTACTTGATTCCGGCATGGCCTTTGACCCAGTTCCACCTGATGTTACCGGCGGCATTGAGCCTGTCCAGCTCCTCCCACAGCTCACGGTTCTTCACAGGGTCCTTGGAGGATGTCTTCCAGCCGTTTCTCTTCCATGAGTTGATCCAGGTCGTGATACCGTTCTTGACATACTGGCTGTCTGTGGAGATTGTGATTGAGTCCACGCCGAGAAGAGAGACATCCTCAATGGCATGGATCACGGCATTGAGCTCCATCCTGTTGTTTGTGGTCTGGGCCTCTCCCCCGCTTGAATATGAGATCATCTTTCCCTCGGAGAGCACGACATATGCCCATCCTCCGGGACCGGGATTGCCTGAGCAACCGCCGTCTGTGAAAATATCTACTTTCTGCATATGAGAGATGATAGCTTAATACTGCCTTGACATCAAGGATTGGTGAAAATAAGATTCAACTGTAGTGCGATTTAGGGAAAACGGTCAGAAGCCGTTGCGGTCCCGCCACTGTAGGAAGGTGCGCTGCTGCATGCATCGGATGCAAGTCACTGGGCAAGGCCCGGGAAGACGCAGCAGAAATCCTTCGAGCCAGGAGACCTGTCGCTCTTACAGCCTGTCGGCCATATGGCCAGTCCACGGAGCATGGACTTGGGGTGCAGTCGAAAATTACCCCTACATATCTATTTACGGAGGGGTAATATGAAGAAAGCCCTTACACTGTTGTTGATCGTGCTGTGCATTGTGCCGCTTTTCGCACAGGCAGTCACAGAAGCCAAGTCTGAGAACGACGATCTCAGGATCATCTCACTCGCACCGAACGTTACAGAGATCATCTATGCCCTCGGAGCCGGAGACCAGCTTGTCGGAAGGACAGATTACTGCAACTATCCCGAGCAGGCGCTTGCGGTAACAAGCATCGGAACGCTCTGGGAGCCGAACCTTGAGACAATACTCTCCCTTGACGCTGATATCGCAATTGCATCATCAATCGTTGATCCTTCTTTCATTGAGAGCATCAACAAGGCCGGAATCACAGCCTACCAGTTTTACGAGGAAGAGAGCCTTGAGGGAACTTATGCGCTCATCATGAACGTTGCTGTGGCAATCGGCAGAGAGGACAAAGGCATTGAGATGGTCGACTCTATCCAGGGCAGGATTGATGCTGTCAAGGACAAGACCTCCGCTATCCCCGCTGACCAGAGAAAGAGCGCGGTCTACATCATCAGCTATGGCGACTGGGGCGATTATGCCGCAACAGGAGAGACATACCTTGACGATGTCATCGAGGCCGCAGGCGGAATAAACGCCGCAGCTGAAGGCTCCCACTGGTCAATCAGCAAGGAGCTCCTGCTTGATAAGGACCCTGATGTGGTCCTCCTGGGCACATATTCCTACTCAAATCCGGAAGAAGACATCAAAGGCTTCAGCAGTCTTGCACCATACAGTCAGCTTACTGCATCAAAGACAGGCAACGTATACACAATCAATGGCGATGCCGCTGAGCGCCAGGGCGTGAGAACTGCTGACACTGTCGAGGCTATTGCCAGAATCCTCTACCCGGAGCTTTTCTGATATGAAGGAAACAAGAAGACGGCCTTTTGCTGTGGGCATAGTACTTGCAGCCATACTGGTGATTCTTGCATTCGCGGGAATCTGTCTCGGGTCTGTGAGAATCACCGTGTCTGACATAGTCAGGGCCGTCTTCAATCCGTCTTCAATCAGCAGGAACACCGCTTACATAATCAGGAACCTGCGTATACCCAGGATCCTCAGCGCAATCCTCACAGGGGCATCGCTTGCACTGTGCGGAGTTGTGTTCCAGAGTGTCTTCCGCAATCCCATGGCCGACTCCTATGTCCTGGGAGTATCATCAGGGGCATCGTTCTTCGTCGGCCTTGGATTTGTCGTGGGAATCAGTTTCGTCGATGTATCGCTTCCTGTGGTCGCATTCTGCGGATCGATTCTCACCACTGCCCTGCTGTTTCTGATAAGCCGCAGGAACACAGGGACGTTACTTCTTTCAGGAATTGCACTTAACTTTTTCCTAAGCGCAATGACAACCCTTACAATCTATCTCTCGAACAGACAGGCGGACAATATCCTTTTCTGGACGCTCGGGAGCCTCGGAAGCTCCAGCTGGCCCAGGCTTCTGATCCTATGCGTCGTGACCATAGCCGCCACGCTGGTTGTGGGGAGGAACACCGAGGCCATGGACCTGCTTCTTATGGATGACAGCACGGCAATCTCCAGCGGGCTCAATGTGAAGGCTGTCAGGATCATCCTTCTGGTCACCGCTTCTATTGTCACAGCCACTGTCGTGTGCTTCTGCGGGATAATCGGATTTGTCGGCCTGATGAGCCCTCATTTCATGCGCATCCTTGTGGGACCAAAGCACAGGAGGCTCCTGCCCCTGTCCATGCTCATGGGAGCAGTTATCCTGCTTTTCGCAGATATTGTCTGCAGGTCACTGATTGCTCCGTCCGAGCTTCCGATAGGAATCATCACATCCGTGCTCGGTGCACCTGTGTTCCTGATGCTTCTCAGGAGGAAGAGACATGGCTGAGAATGTGATAAGGATCAACGGCCTCAGCGGAGGCTACGAGGAGAACACCATATTCAAGAACCTGGAGCTGTCAATCCCGGAGGGCGGCTTCACTGCCATAGCGGGGCCTAACGGAGCAGGCAAAAGCACCCTGCTCAAGTATCTGATCAAGGAGCTGAAGTGCGACGACAACTCCGTCTTCCTTATGGACAATGACATCAACTCCATGCGTCAGCGTGAGATAGCCAGGCTGATAAGCTTCCAGAGCCAGTACAATCCCAAGGGAGATGAGTTTACGGTCAGTGAGGCTGTGGCATTGGGAAGATTCACCTATGGTGATGTCAGGTTCTCCGATGACAAGGTGAGAAAAGCCCTTCAGATGACAGGCATAGAGCATCTGGCAGACAAATACATCACCAGGATCTCAGGTGGTGAGTTCCAGCTTGCCATGCTTGCCAGGACAATATGTCAGGACACAAGGATCCTCTGCCTTGACGAGCCTGTGAACAACCTGGATCCCAGGCATCAGATGATGCTACTGAAGCTTTTAAGACAGCTGGCCTCAGAGGGAAGAACCATAATCTGCGTCCTGCATGACCTTAATGCCATTCTGTGGAACTGCAGCAGGTGCATCCTGCTGGATAAGGGAAATGTATTTGCTTATGGGGAGACAAAATCCGTTCTTACAGTTGAGAACATAAAGACTGTATACGGAATTGACGCGGAGATCATCGAGCACAAGGGAAAGCTGACGATTATCTACTGATCAGCCCTTCTCATGGCCTACAGCTATGAGCATCTTGTTATAGCCTGTGGGCTCAATGGCACTTTCCGGGACTTTGACAAGCGAAAGGAGCTTTCTGAGAGACTTGTCTGCCGCAACGACATCCACTCCCTCAAGTGTATCAAAGCAGATCTCAAGCTCAAGGAACCATCCAAGATAGCGGACATCCAGTAGCTCAGCATGGATGTGAAATCCATCAATGTCTACGTAGTACTCAAAGCCTCTCTTCCATTTCAGCCTGCAGATCTGCAGCCCTATGCCGCTGTAAAAAGTCAGGATGTTGTCCCACTGTTTGTCAGGGGCGTAGAACTCAAGCTCCTTGTTCTCCTCAGTCCCCTCCTCTGACTTTGTCTTGGTGGGTTTAGCGGTGAAAAGAACCTCAGGACCCTTCACGGTCAGCTGCCTTCTTGTCCTGAACATGGGCTCGCCGTCATCTGTCTGGGACCAGTAGATGTCAAACTTGTCTGTAGGGCCGATATAGCACATACCGGGAACAGCCAGCAGGCTGTCTTTCAAACGGTCCAAGTCGTCAGCTCCAATGCGTGCCTTCAGCTCAATCTCATATGACATCCTGCCCTCCTGTCCTCAGTCCTTCCAGGGGAAGATCATGCCCTTAAGCGATCTGGGTCCGACAAGCTTCCTTTCCTCGTATAGCAGGTCCTCCCAGTTGAGATCCTTCTTGGTGCAGTCCGGATTCGCCTCCAGGAAATCGTATTTCTTCATCAGCAGCCTGATTGTATCCATCCTTGACAGCGCTATTCCCGCAAGGCCCGGAATCAGTGACGCAGTCAATATCGTCAGGGCCAGATCAATTATAGATCTCAATGCCAGGAAAAGAGTTGTTCCGAAATTATCAGACACTATCAGAAAGCACTTCTTCAGGGTCTTGAAGGCACCGTCAGCCTCCATGTGGAAGCAGAGCGGGAAGAAATACTGCATTGCAAGCACTACGGAGACAAGGATCCAGAATACCATGAATCCGACGATAAGGCCGAAATAGTTGCCCATTGAGAAATAGAACGGAATTCCGTACATAATCATGAAGGCAATTGCAAGGCAGATACCGAAATGAAGGAAAGCATGTCCGATGTGGAACCTGAAGGCCTCCTTGAACGCCCTGAAACCGCCTTTCTTGTAGTTGCTGTAGCCAAGCACAACTCCGTTGACACCTAGGGAGTACATGCTGAATGCAAGGACAGCCAGGATGAGAAGGATGACAGAAATCGCAGGATTGGCCTCTCCGATATAGCCGGAGAGAAAGACAAGTCCGAGCGGTGCCACAAAGCCAAGACTGAGAAGCACAAGCATCAGGAGATTGTCCCAGATGTCAAAGAATACCTTTTTAATCAGAAAACCGATCATATTAGAAATGTACCTTCATCCTCAATCAATGACAACAGGATTGAGACAAATTCAATCAAAATCCACAAACACTGGCGCATGATCGGAGCCAGTGACATCTGCATGTATGCCTGCGGCTTTCACGCGGGACCTTGACCTGTCGGAGACAAGCCAGTAATCAATCCTCCACCCTGCGTTTCTCTCACGGGCCTTGAACCTGTATGACCACCAGCTGTAGGCATCTTTCAGATCAGGATAGAACATCCTGAATGTGTCAGTAAAACCGCTTTCCAGCAGCTTTGTGAAGCTGTCACGCTCCTCAATGGTGAAGCCAGCGTTTCTCAGATTCGCCTTTGGATTCTTGATGTCTATCTCCTTGTGCGCGACGTTCAGGTCCCCGCATATCAGGACAGTCTTCTTCTGGTCCAGATCGTGCACGAAGGCTCTGAAATACTCATCCCACTCAAGCCTGAAAGGAAGTCTTGCCAGGCCGTCCTGGGAATTAGGGGTGTAGACGTCAACGACATAAAAGTCATCGAACTCAAGCGCGCAGATGCGTCCCTCGTTGTCTTTTCCGTGGAAGACTGACAGAGGCTCTTTCTTTGAGAAAACTGCCGTTCCGGAGTAACCTTTCTTCTCCGCATAGTTGTAATAGCAATGGTATCCTGGCAGGTCAAGCTCCAGCTGGCCTTCGGAGAGCTTTATCTCCTGAAGGCAGAAGACATCAGCATCCTGCATTCTGAAATAATCCAGAAATCCCTTACCCATAACGGCCCTGAGTCCGTTCACATTCCAAGAAATCAGCCTCATATTAATCCCGATTGTAGCACATTATCGATCCGGATACATAGTTAATGCCTAGTAAATACTAACTAGTATGTTGACCACCATATTAATATGATGATATAAAAACACCGATATTGACAAAATTTTGTAAGTTGTCGGGGAATATTATGGCAAAAAAGCAGAAAGGCGAGAGATATGATGCCTACCGTGTATGGGACGTCCAGCCCATACAGCAGTTCATGACTGACCTTCTCGGAGAGAGAGTCGCGAATGAGGCGGTCTGCAAGTTCGACATTGACATGGAGGCTCTTGACGCCTTCATCGAGAAAAAGAACAGTGAGAACCCTGAGTTCAAGTACACTTTCTTCCATGTGTTCTGCGCCGCTTTGGGAAGAAGCGTTGCCGAACGCCCCAGGATGAACTATTTCATTCGCAACGGGCACTACTACGAGCGCAAGGAAATCTCATTCACCGCAATTGCCAAGAAGCAGAAGAAGGACGGCGCCGAGGAAGGCATGATCATCATGAAGTATGACAAGAACAGTGATGAGAGCCCTGTCTCCCAGATGCACGACTCAATCTGCAAGCAGGTCTACAACATCCGCAAGAGTGAGGAGTCACATGACGACACAACCAAGATCATGCAGACCCTGGTGAACCTCCCCCGCCCCATCTACAAGCTTGTCATGGCGACGATCCGCACGCTGGACCGCAAGGGAAGGCTGTTCAAGGACTTCGTCGAGGCCAACCCCTACTCCAAGACATGTTTCATCTCCAACCTGGGATCCATCAAGATGGATGCCGAATACCATCACCTGTCTAATTTCGGGTCCAACTCTTTCTTCGCCATCATCGGAAAGAAGACCAAGAAACCAGTTTTCAATGATGACGGAACATTTGAGATGAGACAGTTCCTGCCGATCTCCTTCACCATTGATGAGAGGATCGGAGACGGAGTCTATTTCGCAAACACCATCAAGATCTTCAAGGCGTACATGATGCGCCCTGAGCTTCTTGAGATCCCAGCGAACCAGAGCATTGACATCAAGGCGGTTGAGGCCGAGCTCGATCTTTAAGATACGGAGAATTAACAATGGATTATACACAGCAGGACATCAAGGATGCACCTTGGTTAAAAAGCTACGGGGAAGTCAAATTCCATCTTGATTATCCCGATTTCTCAATCAGCGATGCCCTCTTCGAGAGCGCACGCAAATATCCGCAGCAGGTTGCCCTGACATTCCAGGACAAGGACACCACATACGCCAAACTCGTTCCACAGATCAGGCAGGCTGAGAAGGCCTTCAGGGCAATCGGAATCAAGGAAGGCGATGTTGTGACAGTCTGCATGCCGAACATGCCGCAGACAGTCGTCTGCCTCTATGCAATCAACGCTATCGGGGCTGTGGCAAGCATGATTCATCCGCTTTCCGCCGTCCATGAGATTGCCTTCTACCTCAAGGAGGCCCAGAGCAAGACACTCATCTCGATTGACCAGTTCTACAACAAGATCAGGAAAGTGCGTGAGCTTGTCCAGCTGGACAAAATAATCATCGCACGCATCTCCGATGCCCTGAGCTTTGTCAAGTCAACAGCCTACAAGCTCATCAAGGAACGCAAGTTCGAGAAATACACTGAGGACGGTACAATCCTCAGCTGGAAGAACTTCATGAGAAAGGCAAGCGAGTGTGACATAGATCCATCAGTCAAGAAGACAGGAAAGGATCTTGCGGTCATTCTCTTCTCAGGTGGAACAACCGGAGTCACAAAGGGAATCAAGCTGACCAACCTGAACTTCAACGCTCTTGCCCTGCAGACAGGCACAATGTGCAATAAACCCATACAGGGAAAGACAATGCTTGCAGCCATGCCGATGTTCCACGGATTCGGGCTCGGTGTCTGCGTCCATACAATGATGTTCTGGGGCGGCCGCAGCTACCTTGTCCCGCAGGTTAGCGTCAAGGGATACTCAAAGCTTCTAAAGACAGCACAGCCGAACTACATCGCCGGAGTTCCCACCCTTTATGAGGGAATCACCAGGAACAAGGAGATGGACAACGTTGACCTGTCTTGCCTGATGGGAGTCTTCTCAGGCGGAGACAGCCTCTCGATAGAGCTGAAGAAGAAGCTGGATAAGTTCCTTGCAGACCATGGCGCCACAGTCAGGGTCCGTGAGGGATACGGCACAACCGAATGCGTCACCGCAAGCTGCCTCACTCCCTACAACAAGGAGAAAGAGGGCTCAATCGGTCTTCCCTACCCTGACACCTATTACAAGATCTGCAAACCGGGAACACAGGATGAGGTCCCGTTCGGAACAGACGGAGAGATCTGTCTCAGAGGACCTTCCGTCATGCTCGGTTACATCAACCACGAGGAAGAGAACAAGACCACACTCCAGAATCATGCCGACGGCCACATCTGGCTGCATACCGGAGACATGGGCTACATGGATGAGGATGGCTTCATCTACTTCAAGCAGAGGATCAAGCGCATGATCATCACAAGCGGCTACAATGTCTATCCGTCACAGATAGAGAACATAATCGACGGAATGGACGAGGTCCACATGAGCTGTGTGATCGGAATCCCCGATCCATACAAGATCCAGAAAGTCAAGGCGTTTGTCCAGTTGGCCCCAGGAATTGTACCGAGCGAGGAAATCAAGCAGAAGATTCTTGCCTATTGCAAGGACAGGGTAGCAAAATACGCCATGCCTTACGATGTCGAGTTCCGCGATCAGCTTCCCAAGACACTTGTCGGAAAGATTGCCTATACCGTCCTTGAGAAAGAGGAAGAGGAAAAGCGCAAGGCAGCCGGTTCTGCAATCTGATAGTAGCAACTGCAGACACAAAGGGGATTGTGACATCACAATCCCCTGTTTTTTTTCAATATTGATTATCAGTCAATTGTAAGGGCGATGTTGTTGTAGACAATCACATCCCCGTTTTCTCTGGTGCAGGCCTTCACTGAGCCGTCCTGGGACATGATCAGAACAACTGACTCATCCACCTCATACGCGAAGCGGTACCCTGAGCGGTGCCTTGTTCCGTTGTCAGTGAAGCGCTTGCTCTGGTCCACGCTGTCATCGCTTGAGATGAATTTCATCGGAGGCTCTTTCTGTTCCATCTTGTCCGTGAGGATCTCGACTCCGAATCCTATCAGGTTCATCTCCTTGGTGAGGAGAACCGCTCCGTCGACAGTGGTGAGCTTTGCTATGAAGTCAGCATAAGAGACAAGCTCCTTCTCCCTTATGGTGGAGAACATGTCTATCAGGCTCTTCTCATCATGGAACAGGAACTCACACGGAAGCCGGTACTTCACATTCACATACTGGGCGCAGCTTTCCTCTGACGGCACAATCAGGATAGAGCCGCCATGATGGTATTTATCAACTTTCCAGAGCACACGTGTCAGGAAATGGCGCCTCTCATCATCATCCACAGAAGATCCGTTTCTCAGGTGCTGGGCAATCAAAGAGGATTTGAATACATCATAGCGTGAGATGACAGTTGTTCCGAAGCTGTAGCTTACAATCGTGTCCTCTCCCAGACAGCCCTCGATCTCTCCCGGGGCCTTCACGAACAGGTTCGGGATCAGAGGCATCCTGCTTCCGTCAGAGAGCTCACCTGTTATGACCTTGTCCCACGTGGTGTAGGATGCAATGATTCCAGTGACCATCAGCGGTTTGTTCTTCAGATCCAGGGCAAGATAGCTCATTGTGGGATTTATTGCAGGAGCAAGCTTCCTCAGTGCGGCGACAGAGAACGGTACGGGTTTGGCGAACCTGAGGCTGTGCGCATAGACATAGGCATCTAGGAAGGATGAGTCGGGATCAAGGAAGCACAGCCTGAAGGATGAGAAATTACCCTCCTCCCTCATGCAGCTGACATTCAGCAGTACAGAGCAGACCTCCTCAAGGACATCCTTGGGAGGAAGCTTCTGGTCTTCCTCTATAAGATCATTCATCTTGTTGTACTGATCGTAGTACTGATCAATGAAGTTTCTGATCTCTGTCATTTCCTGGCCCTTTAAACATCATACTCATTGTAGTGGTTTTTCGATATTAATTCCACATAAAAAAGCCATCGGGGCAAACCCGATGGCTTTTCTGCAACAAGGAAGGACTACAGTCTCTTGTATGCGAAATCATCGATATAGAGGACATTCGGTCCGTCGAACCTGAATGAGAGGCTCTCATCCAGGGAATGGTTCATCTTGTGGTTCGTCTGGATGATGTGGTTTGCCCAGTCGACGGTGTATTCGCCGGAATCAAGTCTGCCGTTCTGGTTGTTCGAATAGCTG
>CACZJR010000068.1 GCA_902781545.1 uncultured Spirochaetales bacterium
AGTCCACAGGCGGCTTGCCCTTTGACAGGGTGAGGTCCGCGGTGCAAAGTGCAATTCCGCCCTTGGCAGCAAGCTTCTTCTCAACCTGCTTCTGGCTGTTTCTGAATTCCTCTTCTGTGGCAAGCCCGCTGTAAAGCGCCCATGCTGTGGGCTCCATGAAGAGTCTTCCGTCCGTATCGGCGGATCCGACATCCTGGCTCTTGTCCTTGCCCGGTCCGAGGAGCCTGATGAAAGCTCCTGTGGAGTCAATGCAGTAGTTCTCCACTGTGTCCTTGATGATCTTGGCCTTTGCCTTTGCATCCTCAGAAAGAGCCGGAAGGTCTATGAATGTGCAGAGCTCCGCAAAGTCCTCATATGCCTTGTAGAGCATCATGGCGGCCATCACCGAGCCGTGATCCTCAAAGCCTGAGAGGTCATCGTTCCAGTCGGCATCGAACATGGTCGGGATTCCGTCATTGCTGTGCGTCCAGACCTGGTCAAGAGCCTTGCAGCAGTGCTCGAACACCGAGCCGCTGGCAGCGGGCTTTCCCTCTTTCTCATCGGCGTAGGGGACGACCTCATCAAGAAGCGATGTGTCTCCTATCTCCTTGACGTACTCGCACACCGCATAGATGAACCAGATCGGGTCATCGCAGGCATGGAAATCAAGTGTTCCCGGAGCGGAAACATAGAAGTTATGATAAGTCGAGCCGTCGGAGAACATCTGCTCTCCGTCATCCTGTTGAGGTTCAGGACCATGGCGCACTGATACTGTATCCACCTGAAGGACGGGCCGAACAGCCTGTTGCCTGGAACGTTGAAGGTGAGCTTGTCGAAATCAGCCTTCCATTCCTTCATCTCATGCTCAAGCATCCTCTCTGCGGTCTCCGTGTTGGAGAGCTTGGAGATGATGGCCTTGAACTCCTTCTTGCCTTTGTGGTAGTAGTTGTCCGTGCTTCCAGCGGCGCTGAAGATGGTGAATGTCTTGCTTCCGCCTGCAGGCACCGTGATGTCGAAGCACACCACTGAGAGAGAGCTTGTGGACTCCTGGGCGGGAGTGCAGGGGAGCTTTCCGGTCTCAAGGGCCACAGGGTTGGCCATGGACCTTGTGTAGTGACCCACGAAATCCTCATATCTCATGCTGAACTGCGTGAGCTTCTCGCTGGCTCCATGCAGGAGGAGCTTTCCGAACATTCCCAGATCATCATCCTCGTCATCGTCGAACGGGATTCCGTAGCCGTTGTACCAGATAAGGGCATCGAGCTTCTTGTCCGGGAAGCCTCCGGCCATCATCATCGAGTTGAAGCCTGAGAACTGGATTGCCCTGGCGTCTCCTACGTTCACCGGATTGACTCCGAAGACCTGGATCTTGCGCTCCTTGTCCTCTTTGTTCGTGACGGTGACAAGCTGGACCATGGCGTCGAACTCATTCGGGATGAAGCATCGTGTCTTCACATCAAGGCCGATGTATGAGGTCTCACGTGTCACGCAGCCGAAGGAGTAGGTGGTAGTGAGCTTCTGGTCCTGGTGAAGGATCGGATACCAGCAGTCTGTGAAGTATCGGCTGCCTTCCTTGAAGTAGACGAATGAGCCGAGCTGGCGGCACTTGTACGGGTCCTCATGGATGAAGCCGTTTACCAGGTCTCCCTCCTGGGTACCGATCCTGGCAAAGGAGGAGCCATTGTTTGTAAGACCCCAGCAGAGGGTTTTTGTAGGCTCCTGGTTCCTGCGGGTCTGAAGCATCAGCCACGGCTCGCGGGTCATGTTTCCTGCCTCTTCCCTTATGCAGACGTCACCGTTCTTGAGAAAGCAGAAATCACCGTTTTTCCTGGTTTTGGTATTCTTTGGCATAAAAACCCCCGTTTTATTTATTTTCACGTGAAAAGAAAATGAGCATCAAATCAGGAAAAATCGAATGCCGCCTTGGTCCATAAAATATATAATATTATGAAACAAAAGATGTTATTGTGGACAATTCCTGAAAAAACGTCAGATTTAACGTGAAAATTTTTCTTGACATTTCACCTCGGAGAATACACCATAAAAATGCACTTGTCAAATTAAAATTAAGATGGGACAGTGCTGATTCGTATTTAGAAGGAGAACGCTCAAACATGAGAAAAGCTTTGACCTTTGTTCTTGTTGCCCTGTTGCTCATGTCCACCTTCATGGTCGCTTCATGCAGCAAAGGCGGTTCCTCATCATCCTCAGGCAGCCAGGCCAAGACACCTGCCAAGGAGAAAGTCAAGATCCAGATCATGGTCGGTTTCGGAACAGGAACCGATCCATCACAGATAGCGGTCCATGAGGAGCTGCAGGCCGAGTTCAACAATACCGTCGGAAAAGAGAAGGGTATTGAGATCGAGTTCCTGACAGTTCCTTACTCAGATGCCGCAACTAAGTTCACCACCCTGGTCGCTGCCGGAATGACACCGGACATCTGCGGACCTGTAGGAGTCATGGGAGTTGCCCAGTTCATCGATGAGTGGCTGGACCTCACACCGTATATCGAGAAGGACAAGATCGACCTGTCCGTCTATGATGATCAGCTTGTCGAGAGTAACCGCTACAACGTCGACGGCCAGAGCAAGCTTGTCGGACTTCCGATCGGCTACTATCCGTCAGCCCTCTTCTATAATGAGGACATCTATGACAGGGCCGGCCTTGATTATCCGCCAGAGGAGTGGGGAACGGCAGACTGGACATACGACAAGCTCTACGAGCAGGCAAGGCAGATGACGCTGGACATGTGGGGATCCGATGCTAACGATCCTGACTTCGACATGGACAACGTGGTTCAGTACGGCTATGACGGAACCGACTGGTCACCGTGGAGAGCATGGGTCGGAAAGTTCTTCGATGAGAACGGAAAGAGCGTCGCACTCGGAATGACTGATGACTACAAGACAGCTACGATGAACAGTCCTGAGTGGGTCAGGGCCTTCGCCGAGCTTGAGAGAATGATTTATAAGGAGAAGGTCAGACCAAGATCAGACGCCGCAGCCGGTGCCTCCCTCTTCGGAGACGCTGATCCGCTCGGATCAAACAGACTCGGTGTCTGGGAGACATTCTCATGGATGAGCTATGCGTTTGAGAGCTGGGACGCCAACTTCAGCTGGAACATCGGTGCAATCCCGTCAATGGACGGTCATGTGGTATCGGCCACAAACATCGACACATTCGTCATGTGCCGCAGCGCAAAGCATCCGGACGAGGCCTGGGAGGTCTACAAGTGGCTGTTCAGCGACAAGGTCTACTCAAGGCTGAACCACAACTACGGCGGAATCCCTGCCATGAAGAACCTTCAGGCACAGTGGCTTGACGAGCAGAAGGCTGAGAGGCCGAACATCAACTGGCAGGTCCTCCTTGACGCAGGCGCATATGCGGACAATCCGAACAACGAGAGCTGGGTCCCGGGTTACAGCGAGGTCTGGAACGAGATGGAGTTCGCCATGGCCAGCATCATAAGCGGTCTGTATGACACACCTGAGCAGGTCGCAGAGGATCTCAACGATGAGGTCCAGGACATTCTGGACGAGTACTGGGCATCAAAGTAAACAGGGGACTTTATGAGCAGACAAAAGAGAATTGTACCGCAGTCCGAGCGGTATTCCAGATGGGGTTATGCGTTCATAACCCCCTGGATCATCGGCTTTCTGGTTTTCACCTTCCTGCCGATGTTGTTTTCCATGTATCTTTCATTTACGGACTATGACACCATCAACACACCGAGGTGGGTGGGATTCCAGAACTTCGTGAAGATGTTCACGAAGCCGGAGATGTGGCACAGCCTCTGGATCACCGTGAAGTTCGGCGTGATATCGCTTCCCCTGGGAATCATCACAGGCTTTTTGCTGGCATATCTTCTGAACCAGAAGATTCCCGCGATGAAGTTCTGGAGGACGATCTTCTACCTGCCGGCAATGATAAGCGGTGTTGTCGTCGCCATGCTCTGGAGAGGTCTGTTCGACGACCAGTACGGAATAATCAACTTCATACTCAGGACTGCGGGCCTTAGGGGTCCGCAGTGGCTTCTGGATCCGAAGTACACGCTGTACTGCTTCCTGTTCCTCTCAGTGTGGGGCGCAGGCGGCGGAATGGTCGTGTACCTGTCAGGCCTTCAGAGCATTCCGACAGCCCTCTATGAGGCGGCGGAGATCGACGGCTGCACCAAGTTCCAGCAGCTGATCCACATCACAATCCCGCAGATGACCCCGATCTTCTTCTTCAACCTGATCATGGGCCTTATCGGAACATTCCAGTACTTCGCCGAGCCGATGGTCCTCACGAAGGGAGGCCCGGCCGACTCGACGATGTTCTACAACCTGTACCTTTACAAGCACGCCTTCCAGTTCAGGAACATGGGCTATGCATCCGCGCTTGCCTGGTTCCTGTTCGCCATAGTGCTGATACTGACACTTCTTGTGTTCAAGTCATCGGAGCTCTGGGTGTTCTATGAGTCGGAGGTGAAGAAATGATAATAATTGCTTTTTTCCTTGTGATTATCAATCTTTTCCTCTGGGCATTCGTGGTATCGAATTCCGTCGGAGTCATGACAAAGCAGCGTCTTGCCAGGCGCAGAAAGATCGTTGCCCTGATCATCATAGTCTTCATGGCCATAGCGATCATCTACCCGGTCCTGTCAATGCTTGGCGGATCAGTGTCATCCAAGCAGGTCAGCAGGACGGTCCCAGAGGTCAAGTTGGGAGACTTCTTCAACATAGTCAAGACCATGGCCAAGAACCTTGTCCCGATTGAGGGAAAGAGGGTCAAGATAGACCAGGAGGACATTGACAGGGCATTTGCGGAACTGCCTGCCTCAGAAGGCAAGCAGAGCAGGGAGAACTCGCCGTATTCCGTCTACAATATTGAGATTGACGGAGAAGATCTCCATCTTGCAAAGATCGGTAAGGTCGGAAAGCAGTGGCTCTACATGACAACCGACTCCAGCAGGGACACATACCTTGCGGCTCCGGCATCCGAGGAGCAGCGCGTCAAGGCCGTTGTGTTCACGTGGTCCAACTTCCCGGATGCACTCTCAAAGGGAGATTTCGGCCGCTATGTGATCAACTCGATGATCCTGGTCGTGATAAACACCATAGGAGCGCTTCTGTCGGCGACGCTTGTCGCATACGGATTCTCACGCTTCAAGTTCAAGGGCAGGAACTGGCTGTTCATCGTGCTTCTGTCAACCATGATGCTTCCGGCTCAGGTCTCACTGATCCCGAGCTTCATAATCTACACCAAACTGGGATGGTACGGCACATACCTGCCGCTGACAGTCGCGGCATACTTTGCCGCAAGCCCGTGGAACGTCTTCCTGATGAGGCAGTTCTTTATGGGACTTCCGCTAGAGCTGGACGAGGCTGCCAAGATCGACGGCTGCGGACCTTTCGGAATCCTCTTCAAGGTCATTGTGCCGCAGTCAACCGCCGTCATGCTCACGATCACGCTGTCAACCGCGGTGTTCTGGTGGAACGACTACTTCTACTCACTGATCTACCTGCAGGACCAAAAGATGTATCCTGTGGCACTTGGCCTTACCGCCTTTGATGCGAAGTACTTCAACAACAGCGCCCTTAAGGCCGCTGCAACGGTCATGATGCTTGTGCCGCCGGTGATGATGTTCTTCTTCTTCCAGAAGTTCTTCATCCAGGGCACCGTCATCTCAGGAGTCAAGGGCTGATCCATGGAAAGAATGTACGGTGTTAAGCTATACGATCCTCAGTACTGCACAAAAGGCAATCTTGACCTGATGGAGCAGTGTGGCTTCAACACCGTCTTTCTGGGAAGGGGAGCGCTCAGCAGGGACTTCACTGAAGAACTTACAAGACGCTCCTTCTTCTGGAACATAGTCGAGCCTGTGTTCCTCCTGGATGAGGGCGATCCTTCTCCTCTTGCAACGCTCAAGGACGGAAGTCCCGCAGAGAGCAGCTGGGTGCGCTTTGCCTGTCCCACGGATGAGAATCATCTGAGACATGTCAGGGAGAGGATCAGGGATGACATCAGTCAGTATGATCCTCCGGGAGTCTCGCTTGATTTCATCAGGTTCTTCCAGTTCTGGGAGACCACAGATCCGGCCGCCGATCCTGATTCGCTTCCCGCAAGCTGTTTCTGCGGGAGGTGCACAAAGCAGAGGAAGGCCTTCAGGAGCATCACGCACTGGAGACAGAGCGTGATTGCCCAGACAGCCGCGCTCCTGTGTTCGGACATCCGCACGCAGAAGTACGGCACCAAGATAGGAATTCACTGCGTCCCTTGGACAAGAGACATGTTCGATGGCGCAATTGAAGAGATAATAGGACAGAATCTCAGTGTTCTGTCAGATATCGGCGATTATATTACGCCCATGATCTACCACCACATGATGCGTCTTGACAGCTCTTACGTCAGGACCTTCATGGATGATGTCACCGCCCGCGGATGCAATAACGTGCTTCCGTCAGTGCAGGTAAGACAGGCATACAGGGAGGATGAGATGGGTCCGGATGAGTTCGCCGCAGCCCTTCATCTGGCGTTGGAGGCGCCTTCCATAGGAGTTGTGCTCTACAAATGGGAGGACCTGGCTTCCGATGAGAGGAGGCTGGATATAGTAAGAAAGGAATTGAAAGGTTCGTGATATGAGAAACAGTTCAAACCGTTGTTTAGCAGTATTTCTTCTCCTGATGCTGGCTTTGTCCGTGCTTTGCCTTACCGTCTCATGCAAGAAGACGGAATCAAAGCAGGAGGCCAAGGTAGACTACGGCCCGAGCATCCCGCCAGAGAAGACCGCGAAGGTCACATGGGCAGGCTGCAGGAGGTCTGACTACGGCTGGAAGGAGGCCAGGTTCAAGAAAGAGCCCACAGCTGAGGAATGGATTGACTACGGGCGCCGCATGGGCGAGGAGTATGAGGGATCCATCCCCACTTTCGTCTGGATCGTCGGCTCCATTACGGGCAATGAGGGCAAGCAGAGATGCTCTGTCAATTTCCCTGTTGACAAGGGCATTGCCGGAGTAGAGGACTTCCCTGCGGACATGAACAAGGATTTCCTGGACATGTGTGACGAGCGTGGCTACTCGGTCTGGCTCCAGGTCGAGCCTGGTGATTGTGACCTTGTGGAGCTCGCGAAGGCCACGATGGAGTATTACAAGGACCGCAAGTGCGTCAAGGGCTTCGGCGTTGACGTGGAGTGGTACAAGACCGCCGGAACAAACGGTTACGGCACTAAGATTGATGACGAGATGGCCAGGAAGCTTGATGAGGCGATCAAGTCGGTTGACCCGCGCTTCACGCTGTTTCTCAAGCACTGGGACGGAGGCTGGATGCCACCGACATACAGATCGGACATCATATTCATAAACGACAGCCAGTATTTCAAGAGCCTGGACGGAATGAAGAGGTTCTTCACGGAGTGGGCCAACCGCTTCTATCCGAACCCCGTCATGTTCCAGATCGGCTATCCGGCTGACCAGGTTGTCTGGGGACAGCTTGAGAATCCCAAGGCAGAGCTGGGGCAGCTTCTGGCCGAGGATGTCAAGGACGGCCAGCACGTGGGGATCATCTGGGTTGATTTCTCGCTTAAGACGGCCATGAAGTATGGGAAATAGACAATGAAGAAATTTGCATTGGCAGCATTAATATTGGGGATCCTCTTTCTTACCTTTTCGTGCAAGCAGGTCGAGGTTCCGGGTGGGAAATACACAGGAGATGCCACAGTGAAATGGTCGGGAGTCAGATTTTCAAGTTACGGGATGAGGCAGGCATACGGTAAGGATATTTTTCCCGATGTCGCCAAAGCCACAGGATTCGCAAGAAAGATGCAGGGCTTCTATGAGGGAAGCGAGGGTGCCTACATACTCATTGTGGGAACCATGAGCGGAGAGGACACCTGCAGCCTGGAGTTCCCTCTGTCCACTTCCATAAGCCATGCCAAGGGAAGTGAGACCGATAAATATGAGTCATACCTCACTGCATTCGACAAGGCAGGCTACTCGGTCTGGCTCCAGGTGGAGCCGGGAGATGCAAGTCTCACCAAACTGGCTACTGAGGTCATGAACCATTACAAGCACCACAGCTGCGTCAAGGGATTCGGAATTGACGTGGAGTGGTATAAGGCAAAGGACACTGACGGGGAAGGGACTAAGCTCACGGCATCTGTGGCTAACAATGTTCTGAAGGCCGTCAGGGCAGTCAACAAGGACTACACCGTCTTTGTGAAGCACTGGGATTACAACTGGCTTCCGCCTGCGGCAGAGGGTTTCATCTACGTCAATGACAGCCAGCAGTTCGAATCCCTGGAGCATGTCCAGGAGGAGTTCTCCGACTGGGCCGAGCATTTTGCCCCGTATCCGGTCATGTTCCAGATAGGCTACAGGGCGGATAAGGCGCTCTGGAACAGCTTCTCCAATCCCGCTGAGGACTTCGGAAAATTCATCGTGAAGGGGCTGAAGACCAAGAATGATGTCGGAATCATCTGGGTCGACTTCACCTTGAACCAGGTTCTTCCTGACGGAGATTCCCCACAGCCCGATGGTGAGGCATCAGATGTCTCCGTGAAGTGGGCTGGAATCCGCTTCTCTGATTACGGAATGAGGGAGGCGTTCACCAAGGTCCCCAATGCAAGTACAACCGCAGGTTATGTGAACACCATCAACGGCAAGTTCCAGGACAGCACCGGAGCCTGCATCCTCATCGTTGGAACGGTGGATGATTCTCTGACCAAATGCCAGCTCCAGTTCCCGCTCTCCAAGGAGATCACAAACGCGACCGGAGAGTCCAAGGACAAATATGATGAATACCTGACTGCGTTGGACAGTGCCGGTGCCTCCGTCTGGCTCCAGGTCGAGCCGGGCAATGCCGATCTTGCAGAGCTTGCCACAGAGGTCCTGACCCGTTACAAAAGCCACAGCTGCGTCAAGGGGTTCGGCATTGATGTTGAATGGTACAAGCCTGTAGGCACAGATGGGTATGGCACCAAGCTTAACGACACAACCGCCTTGAATGTCCTTAATGCTGTTAAGGCCGTCAAGTCTGACTACACGCTGTTCGTGAAACACTGGAACAGGAAGTGGCTGCCGTCCTCGACGGAAGGAATGATCTATGTCAATGACAGCCAGGGCTTCCATGGCCTTGAGGACATGCAGGAGGAATTCGCAAGATGGGCATCGAGATATGATCCCAATCCGGTCATGTTCCAGGTTGGCTACAGTGCGGATGAGGAGCTCTGGAGCACGTTCAGTGATCCGGCTAAGGGACTGGGGGAGTTTATCGTGTCAGGCCTGGAAACGGACAACGATATTGGCATTATTTGGGTAGATTTCACGTTAAACGAGGTGTTATAAGTTATAATAAACTTGAAAATATAAAGTTTAGTAATTATTATGAAACCTGCAACAATATTTGAAAGAAGGTTTGAAACAAAAGCATGATAACTATTAAAGACGTGGCAAGACTTGCCGGAGTATCCCATACCACTGTATCCCTTGCGCTCAGGGGATCTGCCAGTATCACGGATGAGACAAAGAAGAAGGTCATGAAGGCCGCAAAACAACTCAACTATCATCCGAACCATCTGGCCAAGGCTCTGGTGAACGGAAAGACCAACGTAATAGGTGTTGTGGCAAACTTCTTCTCCTCGAACTTCGAGATGGAGGTCCTGAAGGGCATAGAGCAGAGCATCAGGTCTATGGAGAACGACTACATGATCAATCTCTTCGCAACCTTGGAGAAGAATGACCAGGTGCTGGAGGACATATGTCTGGGAAGGCGTGCCGACGGTGTCATACTTCTTTCAATCAGCCCGTCTCCTGAGATCATCAAGCTCTACAATGACAACAACTGCCCCATGATTGTGATTGACGAGCGTGCGGAGGGGGCCATTGAGATCACCATGGACAACTACCATGGCGCGTACATGGCCACCGAGCACCTGATCAACGCAGGCCGCAGGAACCTTGCACTTGTGATTGGTGACAGCAACCGTGAGGAGCTCGGGCTCTCCCAGAACGAGAGGAAGCAGGGCTTTTTGCAGGCGATCAAGGACCACGGTCTGACATTCAACCCGAAAAACACCTTCTTCATCGAGGACTATTACTTCGAGGAAGGCCAGGTGGTCTACAAGCGCATGCAGCGCTACGGATCAAACATCGACGGTGTCTTCTGCGCGGCAGGTGACATAGTCGCATCCGGAATAATGCTTGAGGCGAAGATGGAGCATGTGAACATCCCCAGGGACCTGTCCATAATCGGATATGATGATGTTCCGTCTTCCTCATTGATCGATCCGCCTCTGACCAGCATCAGGCAGCCTCTCTTCCAGATCGGAAAGAACGGCTACGCCAGGATGGTCAGGTTCCTGGAGGGAAAAGAGGAGTACAAACCCAACAAACTTGTCTATGAGCCCCAGCTGATTGTCAGGTCTTCGGTCTGATTTTCAGCTGAAAAGCAAAAGGAAATAATTATACAGTTTAGTTTTAACGTTAAAATAAAAAAGGAGAAAAATTATGAAGAGACTTTTAGCCTGTCTAATCATCATGGCGCTGGCTTTCACAGCATTTGCCGCCATCAATTTCACGATTGACACAATCACCCAGTATGCCGGACCCAATGACCCGACAGGGCTGACACCCGAGGGATTCTCAATCGGAGCAGCAGACGAGAAGTGGTTCGCTGACATGAACGCGACAATGTCGAACAATTTCGGCTCTGCATCGCTGAATGTCCGTTTCATTCTTCCAAATGAGAAATATGCGGGTGCCGGCGTTGAGGTCCACGGATGGGATGTCACCGCAAGACTCACGGACTGGCTGAAGATGTCCATAGGAAACACAGCCCTTGAACTCTATACCGAGAGCATCAACTGGGAGCCGGTTTTCGGAGCAGGTCTCTTCGAGCAGGGTGCCAACAGGATCTATTTCGACATCGTCCCTGACTTCCTCTCAGACCTCAGGATCATCGCCGGTATGTCAATGGGCCAGGATCCCAAGGCACCTTGGAACACACTCCAGGTTGCAGCCATCTATGAGATTCCGATGACAATGAAGCTCTCCGCTGAGTTCTCGATGGTCCCGACAAACCTCTGCCTGCAGATGTTCAATGACGGCGAGGTCAAGTCCTTCAGCTTCCAGGCCGATTACATCGGAACAGAGAACCTCGATGTCGTGGCCGGTTACAGCCTGATCCTTGCAGAAGGCTCACTTGTCGAGCACAGGATGGATCTTTTCGGAACATATACGGCTGAGAGCTTTGCCGTTGAGCTCTATGACGCTCTTCTCATC
>CACZJR010000069.1 GCA_902781545.1 uncultured Spirochaetales bacterium
TAATAAATAATAAAGTATATAAAAGTTATAGTAAATTAATATAAATAGTATAATACATCTAAATAATACCATATATTGAGGTTTTAGTCAATAACTTCTTACCTTATTTTCACAAAATTATTATTTTGCGCAATTATAGAAAAAATTAAAAAGGTGTTTTTATACACCTCTTACATCTCTTCTTTTCATAATTTAAATATTCTCTTTATAAATGAAAATATCTTATTATACCGTTTATTATTTTCTAATATATTTTTTTATGTTTTTATAATTTTTTAAATTATATATTTTTTATCAATGTTAATTATTCTTAACTTTATCATTTAAAATTATCTCATTTCTATATTAATATATAAATAATATTTTATTTTTTAGAAAAAAATAGATGCCCCTATATTGCTATAGAGGCGATCATAAGAGGTTGATATATGAAAACTAAGGTTTTTCCCTAGTTCGGCATGCTTTTTATTTTTGCCAAATTCCTATATTATTTGTTTTGGCTTGTTTTTGGGAAAACTTACCACTAACAAGGACAAAATATCCCACTTTAGGGCATGCCGCAACCCGAAAGTTATATAAATTTTGTGCCAATTTACAATTATTTTCGTATTTTACTTATCAATGAAACGACTTTAAGTAAACACTTAACAGAAATCATTTACCACTTGGGCAAAAAAAAACCGGACGGCATATGAACCGTCCGGCCTGAATGACAGATACCTATCTATCAGAAAGCGTATGTGGCGCCAGCAAAGATCTGGAAAGCTGTTGAGCTTGTCTTCCATCCGTTTGAATCGGCCTTGCCATATGCCTTTGCGATATCCTCATCGGTGTTGACAAAGTGCCATCCGAACTTACCACCGAGGTTGAGCTCGAGGTTCTCCTGAAGAGCATATGAACCAACAACCTCGAAGCCGAGACCCATTGCTGCGTTTGTCTTGGCATCGTCAGCATTTGACTCCTTTCCGATCAGCATGTCCCAACCAGCGCCGAGTCCGAGTGACATCTCCTTGGAGAGCTCGATATCGTACTGTGCGCCTGCATAGATTGAGAAATGAACCGGAGATGCCTCACTAGCTGTACCGGTCTTTGAGACTCCGAGGAGGCAAAGGGTTGACTTAGCCTCTCCCATTGTGTTGATTCCCATCTCAACCTTGGCTGAGAGAGCATCTGCGAGATAGTACTGGCCATCTGCGACAAAGTAGAAACCACCGTTTCTGACCTTCAGATAGTTGTCTGAGTCATACTTGACTGAGATATTCTCTCCACCATAACCAAGCTGGGCACCGACCTTGAGGTCACCCTTCTTTGCTGCGAATGCGACGCTGAATGCGAGGCATACAATGAGAATGATTGCGAAAACTTTCTTGCTCATCATTACAACTCCTTTATATTTCTTCAATTATTGTTTTATTTAAACCCATAAAAACAATCAAGATGATTTTACAGGAAAATCACGTCAGACACTCAGGGATATAACCGCGGTTCTCCATGATCCTTCTCTTCTGGCTGTCCAGGATCTTCTTGCACATGCGCACCGCATGCGGGGTCACCTCAACAAGCTCATCGTCCTTGATGAAGCGTATTGCCTGCTCAAGGCTCATCTTGGACACCGGCGTAAGCGCCACTGCCTCATCATGGCCGGAGGCCCTGAGGTTCGTAAGCTTCTTGGTCCTTGTGGGATTCAGAAGCAGATCCCCTTCCCTGTTGCGCTCGCCCACGACCTCCCCCTCATAGACGGGATCTCCCGGCACTATGAAGAATCTTCCGCGGTCCTCAAGCTCCCAGATACCGTAAGCCACAGCCTCTCCGGCGCGGTCACAGACAAGTGAGCCCGATGCCCTGTCCGGGAAATCACCCTTATAAGGCTCATAGCCCTCCAGCGAGCTGTTCATTATGCCGTATCCGCGGGTATCGGTCAGAAACTCATCGCGGTAGCCTATAAGTCCGCGTGACGGGATGTGGAACTCCATCTTGACGCGTCCGTTGTCGCCGTAGATGATGTTGCTCATCATTGCCTTGCGCTGTGACAGTGCCTGCATGACGGTTCCTGAGTACTCCTCAGGACAATCAATCAGAAGATACTCCATCGGCTCCGTCTTGCGGCCCTGGGAATCTGTCTTGAAGATGATCTTCGGGCGGCCCACGCAGAGCTCAAAGCCCTCGCGGCGCATCTGCTCGACTATGATGGCGATCTGGAACTCTCCGCGGCCCTTGACTGTGAACGAGTCATCTGCGTTCTTCTCAACCTGGATGGATACATTCCTCAGAGACTCCTTGCAGAGCCTGTCCCAGATCTTGGCGGATGTGAGCTGCTTTCCGTCCTTTCCGGCAAGCGGTGAGATGTTCTTGGAGAACAGCATGGAGACCGTCGGCTCATCGACATGGATCCTCGGAAGCGCCTTGGCGTAGTCCTTTGTGCAGATGGTGTCTCCGATAGAGACGTCGTCAATTCCCGAGAGAACCACAATGTCGCCCGGCTCGACATGGTCTGTAGGCACAAAGGTGGGACCGTTATAGACCTGGAGCCTTGTGACGCGGAGAGGCACATGTGAGCCGTCCTCCGTGATGCACACAAGGGAGTCATTGACCGATGCGCTTCCGTTGATGATCTTTCCAACCGCAAGGCGGCCCAGATAATCGTTGTATGACAGGTCGGAGACCAGCATCTGGAACGGCTCGGCATCGTCATAAGACGGAGACGGCATGAAGTCAACAACCGCATCCAGGAGCGGATAGATGTTCTTTGCCTCAGGGTCGTTGAGCTTTGTGGAGCAGAAACCTGCCCTTCCGTTGGCATAGAAGACAGGGACCTCTAGCATGTCCTCGTTGTTGGAGAGCTCAAGAAGAAGGTCATAGACCTCGTTCAGGACCTCCTCTGCGCGGGCATCCTGGCGGTCGATCTTGTTGATTACGACAATGACGGAGAGGTTCTTCTCCAACGCCTTCTCAAGGACGAACCTTGTCTGCGGGAGCGGACCTTCAGCTGCATCCACAAGCAGGATGACGCCGTCAACCATTGAAAGACCGCGCTCGACCTCTCCGCCGAAATCAGCATGGCCCGGAGTGTCGATGATGTTGATCTTCTTGCCCTTCCAGCGGATGGCGCAGTTCTTGGCGTTGATGGTGATTCCCCTCTCACGCTCAATGGCGCCGCTGTCCATGATGCGGTCTGCCGAGTCATCGGACTCAACTCCGCTCTGGCGGAAAAGCGCGTCGACCAGCGTAGTCTTGCCGTGGTCTACGTGCGCGATTATTGCAATATTCCTTATATTATCGTTGTGCTGTATCATCTTTCTTACTCAACCAAATAAAAGTCCAAAGAGAAAATACTAGAAAACAGCCCGCTTATTCAATACTATCTGCCAACAAGATAAGCGTTAAGGGCCTCAAAAGTCTGCCTCAAGTCCTTGAAGAGCAGCGTGGCGGTGCTGTCCTGCGGTGTGCTCTGGGCGTTGACTATCACTATATCTGCCCCGTTACGCCTTGCCAGCATCGGAAGGGACGCAGCCGGCTGCACAGTAAGCGATGATCCTAGCACCAGGCAGAGGTCAGAGCGCGAGAAATCCTCCCATGCGCGGTTCAGCACATTCTCATTCAGGCTCTCCTCATAGAAGATGATGTCCGGCTTGATCACGCCACCGCACTTGGGACAGACCGGAAGCTCATCCCTAAGGACCTTGGGCGCAATCTCCTTGTAGCCGTAACGAGCGCCGCAGCGGGTGCAGTGATGGTACTGAGGGCTTCCATGTACCTCATAGACACTGCGCGATCCCGCCCTCTGATGCAGCATGTCGATATTCTGCGTGTAAACGCTCTCCAGAAGACCCTTCTCCTGCATCAGCGCAAGCGTCCTGTGCACGATGTTCGGCTCGTAATCCTCAAGGCGGTACCACACGTCCTTGGCCCACTTGTAGAAAATCCCCGGCTCACGGCGGAAAAACGTCATTGAGATAATCTCCTCGACCTCCAGCCCCTGCCACGGGTCATTGTAGACACCATGCTTACCCCTGAAATCAGGAATCCCGCTCAAGGTCGATACCCCCGCTCCCGTAAAGACAGTCATCCTGTGGCTGTGCTCTATCAGATTCACCAGCTTCGCGAACTTCTTATCAAAGACATCCCTTTCCTCAGCATAGCTGTCATTGAAAGCCGTCATTTTCGCCTCCTGATTCAAATCTACATTTAGTTAGATGCCCTAGATGCTCTAGATGCCCTAAAAGCCCTAGATGCCCTACCTGACTTGCCTGCCCAGATACGTGTTGCCGTTCAGCATCCTGAATTCAACCTGCACCATGTCACCCGGCCTGACCGATGATCCCTCAAGGACATCGAAGGCGACCATCTCATTATGCTCATTGCGCCCGAGCATCTGATTAGGATTATCCCTGGAGACCTGCGTTACAAGGACCTCCTGCACACCATGCGCCCTGCCCGCCTTGATTGCTGCTGCGTTCTCAAGCTGCCAGTCGATCAGCGTCTGGAGCCTCTTCTGCCTTTCATTCTCAGGAATCTGACCTTCCATGGAGCAGGCACGAGTTCCCTCACGCGGGTTCCAGTAGTACATGTAGGCCTCTATGTAGCCCACCTCCTTCATGGCAGAGAGAGTCTCCTGAAACTCCTCCTCCGTCTCTCCGGGAAAGCCCACCATGACATCAACCGCAAAAGTCATTTCCGGAATCCTGGCCTTGATCCTTTCAATAAGTGAAAGATAAGCCTCACGGGTATAGCGCCTGTTCATCAGGCCGAGTATCCTTGTGCTTCCGCTCTGCATTGGCACATGAAGGTGCTTGGCCACCTTGTCCTGTACAGCGATCACCTCTATGAGCCTGTCTGAGAAATCCTTCGGATGAGGGCTCTCGAAGCGAATCCACCTGATGTTGCGGCACTCAGAGCAGACCATCTCAAGCAGTGCCGGAAAAACACAGCCCTCGTAGGCATATGAGTTCACGTTCTGCCCCAGAAGCGTGATCTCACGCACTCCCTTGGAGTCAAGGTATCTCACCTCATCAAGGATCTGCTCAGGACAGCGGGATATCTCCCTGCCGCGCACATAAGGGACAATGCAGTATGAGCAGAAGTTGTTGCACCCGTTCATGATGGGCACATAGGAGCTGAAATCACCTTCCTTGTAATATGCCTTGGTGAAAGTGTATTTGTCCTTCTCCGAGCCGCTGAGTCCTGCGACCCCTGCGATCTCAAGGATCTTGAGCTTACCGTTGTTTCCCACCACATGGTCGATATGAGGCGCGCTTTTCTTAAGCTCATCCTCTATGCGGTCAGCCATGCATCCGGTAAGGACAAGAATCATTGACTTTCCTTCAGAAGCTCGTATGTCCTTGAAATGCTTATAAGCTCCCAGCCTGCCCCAGATGCGGTTCTCCGCGCTCTTACGAACAGAACAGGTGTTGATTATGGCAAGATCCGCATCCTCCGGCTTAGTTGCGGCAGTCCAGCCGGCCGCAAGCAGCAGACTCTCAATGGCATTGGACTCAGCCACATTCATCTGGCATCCGTAAGTCTCAATGAAGAACTGTCCCATCAGCATCCCCCGCAGCAGCTTTTGCCGCATCCGCAATCAAGGTCCTCAGGCTCAATGCCCTCTCTCCTGCATGCGGCAGTAAGAGTGTTTTCCATCAGCATTGCGATTGTCATGGGCCCCACACCTCCCGGAACAGGAGTTATGGCAGAGGCCTTGAGTGAGACCGCATCATAGTCAACATCACCCTTCAGGGCAAAACCGGATTTCTTAGAGCTGTCAGGAACCCTGTTGATTCCTACGTCTATGACAACCGCACCTTCCTTGACCATGTCTGCAGTAAGGGCATTCACATGACCGACTGCGGCAATGACAATGTCGGCCTCACGCGTGCATGAAGCCACATCAGGGGTCCTTGAATGGCAGATTGTGACAGTGGCATCGCGGCCCTTCTGCATCAGAAGCGCTGCCATGGGCTTACCGACTATGTTGCTTCTACCCATGATGCAGACCTTCTTACCGGCTGTCTTTATCTCATAATGATCCAGGATGCGCAGAATACCCTTCGGGGTGCACGCCACAAGTGATTTCTGGCCAAGGAGAAGCTTTCCGATGTTCTGCGGATGGAAGCCGTCGACATCCTTCTCCGGGGAAATGGCCTCTGTGACTGCAAGCTCATCGACATGAGAAGGAAGAGGCATCTGGACAAGAATCCCGTCCACAGACGGATCGGAATTCAGGCCGGCAATGCATGAAAGAAGCTCATCCTGTGAGATAGTGTTCTCAAAAGAGACATCCAGATGGGCAATTCCCAGCTCCTCGCAGGCCTTCTTCTTGCTTCTGACATAGGTCAAACTTGCAGGATTATCCCCTACAAGCACCACGGCCAGACACGGCTTTCTTGAGAAACGCCTCGCAAAAGACCCGCAACATTCGGATATCTGCTTCTTTACAAGCTCACTGAGCTCTTTTCCGGACAGGATCATGCACCTTCCCCCTTACGCGTATATATTAAACAATAAAGTAACAAATTGCCATAAATGTGTGTTTTTATGTTGTTGTATTCAACAAATAACCATAACTTGATATCATTGAGCACGATTTACAGATTAATGCAAGGAGCACGCATGAAGAAAATAATCATCTTGGGACTGGCTATGCTTCTGATCCTGATTGCCGCCATGCCGATATTCGCAAGGTCAACCTATTATTTCCCCGGGGACTCAATGTTCCAGATCAGGGCAGGAGTTGATTTCCCTGCATTCATCTCCTTCTACAAGGATCCTGACAGAGGCACAGTCACATTCAAGGACACACATCTCAACCTCGGCGGATACGCCTCCCTCTCTTATCAGGGCTTCATCTCCGAGTCCATGGCAATAGGCGGAGAGCTTACATACGTCTTCAATTACTCCAACAGCAATCAGCTTCTGACCACAGTGCCTATTGCGGCAAAGCTCACATATCTGCCTGTCCAGACCGGCAAGTTCGACTTTGCATTCTCACTCAACCTCGGAGGAGCCTTCATCAGATACAACGAGGGCAAGTACTTTGCCCCGTTCGCATCAGTTACGGCAACCCCATCTTTCTTCTTCACTGAGAACTGGGGACTCGGAGTCGAGACCGGACTCATGGTCACCAGCGAGTTCTACGGAAAGAACAGCAACAAGAGCATGGCAAGCGCCTTCTGCGGCCTTATGCCCGTGACCCTTGTACTCTCATACAGACACTGAGGAGGCCGACATGAGGAAATACATACTTATAATCATTACAATCATCGCAGCGCTCCTTGTCTCATGCAACATAGACGCCACCGACGGAATCTACTCAGAGGCAGCAGCATCAACTGAGAGCACCTCAGTCACCACCAGGAACTTCCTCGGGCAGAACAGCTCCGGACAGTACTTATACCTCACAGATGAGGGAGTCTTCAAGATCGGCACAGAAAACGCCCTCTTCTCCAGCACTGAGACCAAGGTCATCAGAGGAGCAAGCCTCTGTGATGACAAAGGCTCGCTGCTCATCCTCCGCCAGAACAGCACACCCTCAGACGGGGCTGTGATCTCATATCATGCCTTCAACGGCACCTCCTATGACGCTGCAGTTGATGTTGAGGGAAAGTTCAACGGAATCCTCACAAACGGCCTGTACTACAACAACGGCGGAATCTACAAGTACGGCAGCGCGGACTCACTGGTTGCCGACATCAAGAGCATCATGTACACGCTGGTCTCCGGCGACCACGCCTTCTTCTGCGTCAAGGACACATCCGACAACTACAAGTTCTACGTCATCAACGCAGACGGAAGCATCGAGGTCAACGGAATAGGCGCAAGCGAGAGCCTGACCACCTACATCGGCTTCCAGGCAATCGATGCCTCCAACTTCGTGCTTCTGCAATACAAGTCAAACAACTCAAAGCTCGAGGTCTACAAGATGAGTGCAACCGAGATCGCTGCCGATCCTTATGTGACCCTCCAGTCATCCGTCCCCTATGAAAAATCAGCACAGGCGATGTCATTCATCTACAACGGTGAGATTTACTTCAAGTGCACAAGCTATTTCGAGAAGATCAAGACAGATGATACGACAGAGCAGATCAACACCGGCTTCGCTGCCAACCTCAGGACCGCTGAGATCACAGATATCCTTCCTGCGCTTGACACCGACGGAAACGTACGTGACGGATACTTCGTCGCAGGAACAAAATCCAGCATGCTCTATCTTATTGACTTGGTGAACAATACCTCAAGCAGAATCACAAACTGATATCAACTTCACGATCAAACAATCATCTACCAAGTGATGCTATTTTCGGGCCAACTTGGTAGATTTTTGGTGTGCACCCCATTTGTTGGACGCAACAATTACACAGCCATTTTAAAGGCTTGTTTCCGAAATTGTAAAGGAGACAGGCCTCTCAGTCCGACCTGAATCCTCTCATTGTTGTACCAGTTGATGTAATCATCAATTGCCGCAATCAGCTGTTCCGGACTCCTGTAATCCCTCTCATGGCCGAACCAGATGGCCTTCTTCAGGGTTGAGAAGAATGTCTCCATCTTGCTGTTGTCCAGACAGTTGCCCTTGCGTGACATGCTCTGGGTGATGCATCTGGCAGCCAGTCTCTCTCTCCAGGCCTTGTGCTGGTACTGCCACCCCTGGTCACTGTGGAAGACCAGGCCTGCAAGACACATGTTCCTGTCCAGGGCCTTGTCCAGCATGCCCAGGACCAGACCCATGTCAGGCGTGGTGGAACAGCTGTGGCTCACTATCGAGCCGTCACAGAAGTCCTTGATCGGTGACAGATAGACCTTGACATCACCTGTGCACAGAGGGAACTCAGTGACGTCTGTGGACCACAGGGTGTTGGGTCGTGCTGCATTGAAATGTCTGTTGACGACATTGTCTGCGATCTTTCCGACAGTGCCTCTGTAGGAGGAGTACTTCCTGTACCCGTTCTTTGAGATGTAGCCCCTGAGTCCCAGTTCATTCATCAGTCTCTGCACCTTCTTGTGGTTCACCTTGGAGAACTCCTCAGTCTTCCGGAGTTCGAGACAGATCCTTCTGTAGCCGTACTTCTCATTGGCTTTTCCTTTCGTCTCAAAGAGTTCACGGATCTTTGCCTTGAGTCCGGCGTCCCTGTCCTGTCTGTGAATCACACCAAGCAAGTAGAAGAAGGTGCTTCTGGCCATCCTCGCCAGCTGTAAAAGGTCTTTGAGAGAATATCTCTGCCTTAGTTCATCGATTACGCGGACTATTTCCTTCTTTCGCGCTCGATTCTCTCCTGAACTAAGGCATCGAGTTTTTTTAGGAACTCATTCTCCATCTCCGCAAGTCTGAGACGCCGTTCAAGTTCCTGGTACTCTTTCTCTGTGTGGTATTTCTTTTCCCGCTTGGTTTTCTCCGGTTCTGGTCTGTCGTCTCTCAAAGGTCTTCCTCCGTCGGCAGGGTAAAGGGCATCGATGCCTCCTTCAGAATACTTCCTGAGCCAGAAGTCGACAACTGTGCTTGACAGATTGTAGGCGACCGAAGTCTCCGAGGCAGAATGGCCACTCTCGACAAACCGGATCACCTCAAGCTTGAACTCTGTCGTGTACTTTCTGCTTCCGTGGAAAAGGACACTCTCGACTCCATGTATCCGTGCTCTCCTCAGGAGTCTCCTCACATACTCTGGATGAACACCGTACTCCCTTGAGAGAGTCTGGAGCTTGTGCTTATCTTCCAACAGCTCCTGAATCAGTTTTCTTTTCTCTTCGTTATTCAAACGCATCATGAAAAACCCCCTTTGTCGGTTGAGTCCAACTTTTGGGGGTCACACCATTTTTATACCATAAAGGTCTAAAAACAAGGTGTTTGGTAGATCAGAATGAATAAGGATCGAAGGCAACTCCGCCCTGCTCAATGCGGAAGAACACCACAGGACTGTCATAGTTGGTGCCGCCCTGCATAAGTGTGCCGATCTGCTGGCCCTTCTGCACCGAATCAGCGGTCTCCACGGAGATATCGCCCAGATAATCGTAGTAGGATGTGTATCCGTTGGAGTGCATGATCTTCACAAAGCCCGAGCCGTTCTCATTAATGCCCTTGTCAACAACTGTACCTGCCTCTGCGGCGCATACCGGATCACCTGCGTTGCCCTGGATCAGGATACCGTCAAGCTGAAGAGAATCGTTTCCGAGCGGATTTGGAACCTTCTGGTTGTACATTCCAACGGCCTTTCCTGAAGGAATGGAAAAACTCATGTCATCTTCGGAAGTGACCGTTCCGGTTGTCTCAATCGTGTCATACGGGATGAAAAGCTCCTGGCCTGATTGCAGGCTCCCATCCATGATCCCGTTGACCTCGGCAAGAGTGCCTGAGCTGATTCCAAGCGAGAACTGCTCGATGATTGAGGAGAGAGTATCCCCTTCCCTGACCGTGTAAAGCGTTCCGTCCCTGTCAGGCACACGCAACGTGCTTCCGATCCACAGCGATGCAACGCTCTTTATCTTGTTCACGGAGATGATTGTCTGCACATCAAGGCCGAAGGACTTTGCGATATCTGTAAGAGAGTCGCCGGCTTTGATGGTGTACTCCTGCCACCTGATGAGGTCCTTGGAGAGTGTCGGCTGCTGGCT
>CACZJR010000070.1 GCA_902781545.1 uncultured Spirochaetales bacterium
GCTTATGGCCACTCCCGAGCTGGTCTCCGTCAGGCCGTAGCCCAGTGCATAAGGGAAATGTATCCTGTGGAAGAATGACTCTGCCTCAGAGTCAAATGCGGCTCCGCCCACTCCGAAGAACCTCATCCGGCCGCCGAAGATCGTCCTGACCTTCTTTCCGATTATCGAGTATACGATAGGAGCTGTCAGCCTGTTTCGGGCAAGCTTTCCGAGCCTTGTCCCCTCCTTGAGCTTGGGAAGAAGGGCACGCCTGTATATCTTCTCTATCAGAAGAGGAACGGACAGCATCACCTCAGGCTGAATCTCACGCATCGCTGGCATGAGGGTGTCTGTGCTGGGTGCCTTGCCCAGATAGACGATCTGCACTCCGTTCATCAGAAGAAGAACAAAGCCAATCGTGAACTCATAGACATGGCTCATGGGAAGGATTGAGAGAGCGTTCCAGCCCGGATGGATCTTTATGAACGGCGTGGAGCAGACATAGGCGTTCCAGACTATGTTCCGGTTTGTAAGCATCACTGCCTTAGGCATGCCTGTGGTTCCGCTTGTGTAGATGATTGATGCTATGTCATCCTCTTCAGGGCGGACCTTCTCAAGGCTTGCCTTGTCTGACTCGGAGAGGATTGTTCCCGCGGTATCAACACCTGAGGAGGCTTCGCACATGTCCTCCATCCTTATGATGCTTATGCCGCAGCCATCGACCTTGTCCATGTTCTTTGAGTTGACCACGGCAAAGGAAGCTCCGCTGTGGGCCAGGATGCTCTGGACCTCACTCTTACTGAAATTGGGCAGGATCGGGACTGCGATTGCTCCTGCACGGTTGATTCCAAGGTACGCCAGGCCCCAGTTCGGGCAGCTCTCACCTAAGATCGCCACCCTGTCCCCTTTGCCTATGCCTTGCCAGTGAAGATAGTGCGCCACGCTTAACGAGCGCTTGAGCAGATCCGGATATGATATTGCGCTTTGCTTATCCCTCCATGTCTGAAGCGCAGTGAGATTGGAGAATCTCTCTGCAGAGGTCTCCAGCATGGATGTGAGCGTGTATTCCTTGGGTTCTTTCATGGGCATTTCCTTTTTTTGACACTTTCTTAATTTTTGTCAATAAAAAGATAACCCAAATCAGCCTTAACGGCAATAGCAAGAAATCACCAGTATCAGGCTTCTTTTATACTAATTGGAATGACTATCAGCTGATTCCCTTCACCTCATAGCCTGCATCGGTGACTGCCTTTGTCAGATCAGCATCAGAGACAGCCCTGTCAAGGGTCAGCACAGCGCTTGCGCTCTCGTGGCTCACAACAGCCTCCCTTACGCCGTCTACTGCCTCAAGGGCCTTCTTGACCCTTGCCTCGCAATGCGGGCACATCATGCCCTCGATATCCATCTTCTTTGTCATTTCAGTCATCTTATCCTCCGTCTTATCTTCCCTCTGCCTGCCCTTGATCTTCCTGTCATGAGAGCTGTCATGAACCTTGCACAGGTTCAGCCTCAGGGCGTTGGAGACAACGCAGAAGCTTGACAGGCTCATTGCGGCTGCACCGAACATCGGGTTCAACGTGATTCCCAGCCCCACAAGACATCCTGCGGCGATTGGGATTCCTATCACATTGTAGAAGAACGCCCAGAACAGGTTCTCATGTATGTTTCTCAGCGTGGCGCGGCTCAGCCTTATGGCAGCACTCACATCAGAAAGACTGCTCTTCATCAGCACCACATCCGCCGCGTCTATGGCCACATCCGAGCCTGCTCCGATGGCAATGCCGATATCAGCTCTGGTCAGGGCCGGGGCATCGTTTATGCCGTCGCCTACCATGGCCACCTTTCCTCTGGATGAGAGGTTCCTTATCACAGCCTCCTTCCCGTCAGGAAGGACACCTGCAATGACCTCATCCACTCCGGCAAGCTTACCTATGGCCTTTGCGGTGCGCTCGTTGTCACCTGTGAGCATCACTGTATGGATCCCCATGTTCCTCAGTTGCCCTATTGCCTCACTGCTGTCAGCCTTCATGGTGTCTGCCACAGCTATGATTCCTGCAAGCTTCTCTCCCTTCATGAACAGAAGCGGGGTCTTTCCGTCTGAGGCAAGAGCCTCTGCCCTGCTGCGGATGCTCTGAGGCACTTCAGCCTTTCCGCCTATGAACGCAAGGCTTCCGCCTGTGAGCGAAGCTCCGCCCAGTTCGGCGCTGAGGCCGTTTCCGGGAAGGGCCTTGAAGGAGCTGACCTCTGAGATCTCAATGCCGATCTCTGATGCCTTACTCATTATCGCCTTTGCAAGCGGATGCTCGCTCTTTCCCTCAAGGGAAGAGGCAAGCTGTAACAGAGCTCTCTCATCCGTCCCGTCTGCGGGAATGATGTCGGTTACAACCGGCTCACCGTTTGTGATGGTGCCGGTCTTGTCCAGCGCCACAATGGCTATGCGGCCTGTCTCCTCCAGGGCTGCGGCATTCTTGAAGAGGATTCCGTTTCTGGCGCCCATCCCGTTACCGACCATGATGGCCACAGGGGTTGCAAGACCCAGGGCACACGGACAACTGATCACCAGCACCGATATTCCCCTGGCAAGGGCATAACCGAAGGTTCTTCCGATGATCAGCCAGATCACAGTGGTCACAAATGCGATTGAGATCACAGCCGGGACAAAGATTCCTGAGACCTTGTCCGCGATCTTGGCGATCGGGGCCTTGGTTGCAGCCGCGTCACTTACCATCTTTATTATCTGTGAGAGCGTGGTGTCCTCACCGACCCTTGTGGCCCTGCATCTCAAGAATCCGCTCTGGTTTATCGTGGCCGCTGAGACCTGGTCGCCCTCAGCCTTGTCCACCGGAATACTCTCTCCGGTAAGCGAGGCCTCATTGACGGCGCTCTGGCCTTCAATGACCGTTCCGTCAACAGGGATGCTGTCACCGGGCCTGACCACAAAGATATCCCCTTTCTGAACATCATCTATTGAAACAACAACTTCTACACCGTTTCGGACTACTGTTGCTGTCTTTGGAGCCAGTCTCATAAGTGCCTTAAGCGCATCAGTGGTCTTTCCCTTTGAACGGGCCTCAAGCATCTTTCCGACTGTGATCAGGGTCAATATCATGGCAGCCGACTCGAAGTAGAACTCATGCATGTAGGAATGCACACGGGCCATGTCTCCGGAGGCCTGTGCCGCAGTCATCGCAAAGAGAACATAGACGCTCCATGCGAAACTTGCGGAAGAGCCAAGGGCAACAAGCGTGTCCATGTTCGGGGCCCTGTGCATCAGGCTCTTGAAGCCGCTGATGAAGAATCTCTGGTTTATCACCATGACAATGGCGGCAAGGATCATCTGCAGGATTCCCATCGCCACATGGTTATCGGCAAAGAATGACGGGACAGGCCAGTTCCACATGGTGTGGCCCATGGAGAAATACAAGAGTACAAGAAGGAATGCTATCGAGGAGAGAAGTCTCTTTCTGAGCCTGGGAGTCTCATGGTCCTCAAGGGCGGCCTCCTCTGAAGCATGACTTGCAGAGGCGTCCTTTCCTTTCTCCGATGCCCCGTATCCCGCATCCTGCACGGCCTTGATTATGGCGCTGCTGTCAGCTGTGCCCTCAACACCCATGGAGTTGGTCAAGAGACTTACCGAACATGATGTCACACCGGGAACGCCTGAGACAGCCTTCTCGACCCTGGCTGAGCAGGCGGCGCAGCTCATTCCCGTGACATTATACTGCTTCATGGATTCACCTAAGGACGTAGATGTACAGAAGGACCAGGATGGCTATCTGGGCAATCATCATCAAGGGGAAGAAAAGAGCGAAATACCAGTGCTTTGTCTTGTGGCGGAGAAGGTACATTCCCAGCACCCCGCCAAGGCCTCCGAAGAGACCGGTGAACAGAAACAGCCTCTTCTCCGGAATCCTTGTCTCCGGATGACTGTGGGTCTTGTCCTTCTGTGCCCTCTTCTTGTCAAGGGCCATCATTGAGAATGAGATTATGTTCATCAGAACCAGAAATGCTCCGATGGCAATGTAGATGATTGTCTTGCTGTCCATTGAGGTATCTCCTTATTACATGAGAAATATATCTTTTTTGAATGATACAGGCAACCTTATCTGAGTCTGATGGTTCCGCCGCGCCTGTTATGGACGAATGTGCCGTTTGAGATGCCCGCCTTCAGGACAAGCTCCAATGTAAGTCTGATCTGACGGCCCTTGACCAAAAAGCCCAGAGCATGGTTCGTCTCTGTAAGCAGATCTTCCTTCTTCACGGCCTTTCCGTCAGACAGAACCTCCTTCATGGCGTTGAAAATCTCGATTTGAGGGAAATCCCCTATTGCCCTGAAGGTTCCCTCAGGGACAAGCTCCTTCTGTCCCGATGGCCTATAATCAGTATAATCCTCACATTTCAGAGACTCTATATCACTTTCAAGCCCTCTGAATCTCTCAGGCCAGAACACAAGATGCTCCTGTCCGTCACAGTCAAGCTGCCTTGTGAAAACAGCTTCGGTTGAGATCAGGATGCTTCTGAGAAAAGGCGCTATCAGGCTGCCGCGCTGGAAGATGGAATAGGACTTGAGGACCTTCAGCTCCAGGAAATCATCCACCACAGGGCCCTCTGCCTCAATGACCTGATTGAACCTTGAGGCAATGTCCTGCGTGTCATAAGCTGTGAAATCCTTGTAGGGGATCTCCCTGGTCTCAAGTTCAGTGCTGACATATTCCATGGCGCAGTCCTCCACTTTTACATAATCATAGCACAGTTTCCAATATGCAAAGAAACTATTTTGAATTAGAATTGCACTGTACAGGAGATGCAAATGGAACTGATACTTGATACAGCCAACCTGAGAAAGATTGAGGAGGCAGTGCAGTACTACCCTGTCTCAGGAGTCACGACAAACCCGACCATCTTCAAGGCGGAGGGCAAGATTGACTTCTACGCCCATGTCAGGGAGATAAGAGGCATCCTCGGGGACAAGAGGACGCTCCATGTCCAGGTCATAAGCCCTGACTGTGAGGGCATTCTCAGGGAGGCGGATGTGCTGCGCAAGAAAGCCGGAGAGAGCATCTATATCAAGACACCGGTCTCAAGGGAAGGCCTGAAGGCCATAGGGATCATGGCACGTGAGGGCTTCAATGTCACAGCCACCGCAATCTACACCACAATGCAGGCAGAGCTTGCAGCGATGGCCGGCGCCAAGTACCTTGCCCTCTACTACAACAGGATGCTGAATCTGGACATAGACGCCGACAAGGTCTTCAGACAGGTCGCGGATGCAATAAGGGCAGACAACCTGGACTGCAAGATCGTAGGAGCCTCATTCAAGAACGTCATGCAGCTGACAAACGCAATTGCAGACGGTGCGCAGGCAATCACAGTGCCGCCCGAGCTCCTGGACACCGCCCTGGCACACCCGTCCATCGGAGAGGCAGTGGACAATTTCAGGAAGGACTGGATCTCTGTCTACGGTGACAAGACCCTCGCGGATCTCTGAGATGGAGAAGAAGAGAGCCGTCATATTCGACCTTGACGGGACAATCCTCGAAACAACCGCGGACATAGGCCTTGCCCTGGGAAAGACCTTCGGCACTGTCTTCACCGATGCGCAGACTGCCTCCTTTGTCGGACGCGGGCTGCGCAATGCTGTTATCGCAGCCGCCTCTTTCCTCGGGATAGACGATTTTGATGCGGATATCCTGACAGAAAGGCTGATTGACTTCTACCGGCAGGTGCCTGTGCTTCACACACATCCGTTTCCCGGAGTCGTGGAGCTTCTGAGGTCCCTCAACGCACGCGAGATTCCCGTGTGCGTCTACTCAAACAAGGAGCAGGACCTTGCCGAGAAAGTGCTCGGAATCTGCTTTCCCGATATTAGATTCTCGATGATTGTGGGAATGCATGGCGGATACGAGGCAAAACCCTCCTCACAGGCGGTTGATGCCTTCTGCAAAAAGACAGGCATTGAAAAAGCTGACATGCTCTACGTAGGAGACTCGGAGGTTGATTTCAAGACCGCGGAGAACTCCGGCGTGGACTACCAGATTCTCACCTGGGGCATGAGGTCAAAAGAAAACCTCCTGGGAAGCGGTGTTCCTCAGGAGGCTCTTATCCCCGACCTAAGCGGCCTGGAAGACTATTTCATCTGATTATCTCGTTCTCCTTGCAGAGAAGCTCATCAAGCTGTGCGGCAATGGCCTTCCTGTTCAGGTTCTTGCCGATTATGCAGAGCCTGATCATCCTGTCTCCGACCTGATCATCCCAGTCCTCGCGGATTGAGGGGTTCTCTGCCAGGATCTGCTTGCGCTGTGATGCCGGTGCGGATGCGATCCACTTGCCGTAAGGCCCGCAGAGAAGCTGGCGGCCTGAGGTCTCAAAGACGTAGGCTGTGTCATACTCATCACCGAACCACATAAGACCCTTGCACCTGATGATGTCCTTGGGCCAGTCCTTCACGAAGACCCTGAGCTTATTCCTGTTCATCGGTGTCCTTCTGTAGTAGATGAAGGTCCCTATTCCGTACTCGTCCTCGCTCTCGCCCTCGTGCCTGTGCTCATGATGATGGTGCTCATGTCCGTGATGCTCATGCTCGTCGTCATCGTCATCATCATCGTCGTGGTCATGGTGGTGGTGCTCCTCATGGTCATGATGATCGTGATCATCATCGTCGTCATCCTCGTGGTCTCCGAGCTCGCCTTCCTCTAGCGCCTTGCACCAGCCGGCTGCCCCGTAGACTTCGTCGAAGTCAAATGATCCTGTTGCCAGGATGTCCTTCACGGGGACATCGCCGTGGCTTGTCTCGAATACCTTGACGCCCGGATGCAGGGCCTGGACGACCTTTCTGACCTTGGCCAGATCAGACTCCGATACAAGATCGACCTTGTTGATGACAAGAGTCGAGCAGAACTCGATCTGCTGGATCAGGAGGCTCTCGATGTCCTCCTCCTCAATCTGGTCCTTCTTCAGGAGGTTCTCTCCGCCTGCGAACTCGTCTACAAGACGTGCGGCATCCACAACGCCGACCACGTTGTCCAGCGTTCCGTTCTTGATCAGCTCAAGCTCCTGCGCGATCGGCATGGGCTCGCAGACTCCGGAGGCCTCGATCAGGATGTAGTCATATTTTCCGGTCTTGATCAGTTTCTCGATGTTGGTTGCCATCTGGCTCTTCAGGGTGCAGCAGATGCATCCGTTTGTCAGAGGCACGATGTCACTTGTGTCAGTGATGTTTCCGCCCTTTGCGATCAGTGATGCATCGACGTTGACCTCACCGATGTCATTGACAATGACAGCGACCTTGTAACCCTGCTGGTTGTTCAGGACCTTGTTCAGGAGTGTTGTCTTTCCGGCTCCGAGATAGCCGCAAAGGAGTGTGATAGGTGTTTTCTGTTTCTTTACGATAGTCATGTTATATGCTCCGATACGGCACTAATATAACAAATAAAAACCTGATAGTGAAGTTAGATGTCCTTATCTTTCTTCGCTCAAACTGATATATCAGTGTGCAATTTTTTCACACCACATGCTTTTTTTTCACACTTGTTTAGTTTTGTTTAGTTCAAAGAGCAACATTGTCAGCCCCTCTTAAGGCTGAAAAACACGGATTCACACTGTTTTTCGTTGTTTTTCAACGTTTTTCTACTACTTGGCACGGTACTTGCTATAAAGAAGGCAGAGCAACAGTTTTTTTCAATATACCTCCTTTTAGTGTGAAGCGCCTGAGAATCCTACTCAGGCGTTTTCTTTATTCCAGTACCTTATGCGTGAAGCAGCTTAATGTTCCTGTGTGGCATGCAGGCCCGTCCGGGTTGACCTCTATCAGAAGCGCATCATCGTCGCAGTCACTTGTGACGCTCACGATGTGCTGGTAGTTCCCGCTTGTCTCCCCCTTCAGCCAGAGCTTCTGCCTTGAGCGGGACCAGAAGCATGTGAGCCTTCTCTCAAGCGATATCTCCAGGGACTCCCTGCTCATATAAGCAAGGGTCAGCACCTGCTTTGACTTGTGGTCCACTATGATGGCGGGAATCAGGCCCCTCTCATCGAATCTCAGCTTATCCAGATCAAATCCACCCATATTAACCTCACACCATCCTCGCGGGAATCCCGTTCTCCAAGAGAACCTTCTTCAGCTCTGAGATACTCACCTCCCCGAAATGGAAGATCGATGCCGCCAGGCCCGCATCAACCTTGGGAAGGGTCTTGAACAAAGTAACAAAGTCCTCTATGCATCCTGCTCCGCCGCTTGCTATGACCGGGACATTGACTGCATTGCAAACCGCATCAAGCATCTCAAGGTCAAAGCCATTCTTCACCCCGTCAGTGTCAATGCTGTTCAGCACAACCTCTCCGGCACCGTTTCTGACGCAGTCGGATATCCACTTCACAGCCTCAAGACCGGTGTTCTCCCTTCCGCCTTTGGCGAATACCCTGAAGACCCCGTCCACACGCTTGACGTCAGCAGAGATCACCACGCACTGGCTTCCATACCTGAGCGCAGCCTCCTTCACAAGAGACGGGTTCCTGATCGCGCCGCTGTTGACGCTTACCTTGTCCGCACCGCATTTCAGGACACGGTCAAAATCATCAAGCGAGTTAATCCCGCCGCCCACTGTCAGGGGGATGAAGACTTTGGATGCAGTCTCCCTGAGTATGTCCGTGAAAAGCTTACGGCCGTCAGACGATGCCGTGATGTCATAGAAGACAAGCTCATCCGCCCCGCAGCCTGAGTAATAGGCGGCAAGCTCCACAGGAGAGCTGACATCCCTGATTCCCTCGAAGTTGATTCCCTTTACGACCCTGCCGTCCCTGACATCAAGGCAGGGGATTATCCTCTTTGTGATCATCGGCACACCTCCAGGGCATCCTCAAGCCTGACGGCTCCGGTGTAGTATGCCTTGCCTATTATGGCCCCGTATACACCTGTCTCCCTGAGGGCCCTGACATCATCAAGGGTGGATACACCGCCAGATGCGGTTATGTCCATAGAGCAGCACCCAGCAATTGTCCTGTAAAGCTCAAGGTTGGCCCCGCGCATGGCACCGTCTCTGGAGATATCAGTCACTATGGCGGCGCCCACTCCCATGTCCTCAAGCTCCCTCAAAAACTCAAGGCCGTCCTTGGAGGATGTCTCAAGCCAGCCTTTTACGGCAACCTTGCCGTCCTTCATGTCTACTCCGACTGCGATACGCTGACCGAAACGCCTTACAGCCTCCTTGAGGAAGACAGGGTCCTCAAGAGCCGCCGTCCCGAGGATCACACGTGAGATTCCGGCATCAAGATAACGGCAAACGGTGTCCATATTCCTGATTCCACCTCCGATTTCAGAAAGTATATCAGGAATCTGAGCTATTACTCTTACAACATCCATGTTCACGGCAGAGCCTTCCCTTGCCCCGTCGAGATCCACGATATGTATGGCCTTGCAGCCTTTTGAGGCAAAGGTGCGGGCAACTGAGCAGGGGTCATCGCTGTAGGCGGTGACCTTGTTGTAGTCTCCCTTGAGAAGCCTTACGGCCTTGCCTCCAAGTATGTCTATGGCAGGAAATATAACCATCTCAAATCTCCACGAACGCCTTCAGGATCGAGAGGCCCACATTGCCGCTCTTCTCAGGGTGAAACTGTGTTCCGAACACATTGTCCTTCTCAACGCTTGCCGTCAGAAGCGCTCCGTATTCAGTGACCGCTGTTGTCCATTTTTCACATCCGGTGGCGTGATAGGAATGGACGAAGTACACATAGTCGTTCTCCCTGATATACTTGTAGAGCCTGGACCTGCTTCTGAATAAAAGAGCGTTCCAGCCTATCTGCGGAACTTTCATATCCTCCCGTCCTGCTGCCTTAAGGTCATCAGAGATCGGTCTGACATCACCTGGAATAAGGCCAAGCCCCTCATGAATGCCGTCCTCATAGTCACTGTCAAAAAGCATCTGCATGCCCAGACATATCCCCAGAAGAGGCTTTCCTCCGGCAACAAGATCAAGCATG
>CACZJR010000071.1 GCA_902781545.1 uncultured Spirochaetales bacterium
GTGGAAATACCCGTTCCCATCCCGAACACGGAAGTCAAGCGCTCTCACGCCGATGGTACTGCAGCAATGCGGGAGAGTAGGTAGCCGCCAGGTCTTTTTTTATGCCCTGACGCATCCCCCTGCAGTGAGGAGTTCAGTTTTTTCTGCCGTCTGAACGATGTTCAGGCTGAACTCTTCAGTCAGAAAGCCGTTTCTAAACAAGTTTAGTTTGAACTTTTCCCTGAGACCCATCTGCCATGGGTGATACTGTTGAGAAAAACAGCACAAAGTGGCAGTATTACGGTGGGGGAAAACATGAGCGACATTCATTTCGGCACCGGTGGCTGGAGAGCCATAATCGGTGATGACTTCACCAGGGCAAACATCAACAGGGTTGCACAGGCAATCTCAGAGATCCTCATAGAGGACGGTAAGACAGACAAGCCTGTCATGATAGGCTATGACAGGAGATTCCTCTCAGAATCAGCTGTGAAGTGGCTGAGCGAGGTGTTCGCCGCAAACGGCATTGAGGTTCTGACAATGAGAAGGTCCGCACCTTCACCTCTGATCATGCACACGGTGCAGAAGAGAGAGCTGTACTGCGGCCTTGAGGTCACAGCAAGCCACCATCCGCCCGAGTATGACGGGATCAAGGTCATAGTCGAGGAGGGCCGTGACGCTCCTGTGGAGGTCACTGACCGTATTGAGAATAAGATCGATTCCCTTAAGACAATAAAGAAGATGGATTTCGCGGATGCCGTTGAGGAAGGAACGGTCCGCTTTCTCAAAAACCCGTTCAACGACTTCATAGACGATATACTGGGTGTTCTGGACAAGGCAGCGATCAAGGACAAGGGACTGCGTGTCCTCTTTGATCCCATGCACGGATCCGGCACATATCCGCTGGAGGTGATCCTCAACACATGCAGGTGCACCCTTGATGTGATAAATGAGAACAAGGACGCCTATTTTGACGGAGGCTATCCTGCTCCCAGCGAGAATACCCTCAAGGACCTTGCGGACAAGGTCATAAGGGGAAAGTATGATTTCGGAATTGCATTTGACGGTGACGGCGACAGGCTTGGGATCATAGACAGCAGCGGCCGCTACATCAGCATGAACGAGATAATCGTCATGATGTACTGGTACCTTCACGAGAAGAAAGGCTGGAAGGGCCCAGTGGTCAGGAACATCTCTACCACATATATCCTTGACAGGATGGCAGAGTCGTTCGGTGAGAAGTGCATTGAGGTCCCAGTGGGATTCAAATGGGTCTCCTCCGCCATTGATGAGTACGATGCCGTCTTGGGCGGAGAGTCATCAGGCGGACTTACCGTCAGGGGACATATCAACGGAAAGGATGCGATCTACACAGTCTCCCTGTTCGTTGAGATGCTGGCTGTGACTGACATGACAGTCCAGGAGATCTCAGAGATGATCGCCAAGAAGTGGGGCAGGTCCGTATTCCTTGATGAGGCCCTGACATTCAAGCCTGAGGACAAGGTCAGGATCAACAAGGCCCTGATAGAGGAGAAGAAGCTTCCGAAGCTTGATAAAAAGATCAGGGACATAAGCTATCTTGACGGGTGCAAGGTCAATTTCACCGATGACAGCTATGTCATCTGCCGTTTCTCAGGCACAGAGCCTCTTCTGAGGATCATGGCCGAGGCAGAGACAGAACAGGAGGCAAGAGCCTACTTGTCTGTGTTCAGAAGTTTTGTTGAAGGATTGATGTGATATGGAGAACTATTACAAGACATTGCCTGAGGGCTATAAGGAAGCAAAGGTGGTCGATGCCAAGGAGAAGAAGACATCAGTTCTGTTTGTTGTCTTCTCAGCTGTCCTGACCATCATCATACTCGTCCCCGTTCTTCTGACATTCGGGGGTCTGAGATTCCTGCATGAGGAGTACGGAAGGACCAGGATGCTGGCTGCAGATGGGGTGTTCCTTGTCAGCATGGTCCTGTACATTGTCCTTCATGAGCTTGTCCATGGGGTGGCGTACAAGGCCCTGACGCACCAGAAGCTCACATTCGGCTTCACGCTGACAGTTGCTTTCTGCGGAGTACCGGATGTGTACACCTCAAGGAAAACAGCGCTGATAGCGCTTCTGGCGCCATTTGTGACGTTCTCTGTGATTCTCATCCCTCTCACAATCTGGTTCTACAGCTTCAACAGGCTTTATTACCTTCTGTCCGGAATCCTGTTCGCAATTCATTTCGGCGGATGCATCGGGGACCTGTACATGACTTATCTTTTGCTGTTCAAGTTCAGGGATCCCAGGACCCTGATGAATGACACCGGGCCCAAGCAGACGATTTTTGTGCCGGAGAGATAATTCAGAAAAGCTTCCCGCAAAGGCTCATTGCGCTGGCAATCACATCGTCCATGTCGTAGTAGCGGTAGTCTGCCAGCCTTCCACCAAAGATGACATGGTCCTCTGACTCTGCAAGCTCCTTGTATTTTGATGAGAGCTCAGTATTCCGGACATCGTTTACCGGATAGAATGGCTCTGCACCTTCCGTCCACTCGCATGAGTATTCCCGCGAGATGACAGTGAAATCCGACTCATAAGCAGGATTCTCGGGCTCAAAATGCTTGTGCTCTATTATGCGTGTGAACGGGACATCGGATTCTGTATAGTTGATGACCGCATTGCCTTGCCAATTCCGGACTTTGAGTTCCTGGTTCTCGAACCGGACTGTGCGATATGCCAGCTTGCCGAACCGATAGCTGTAGAATTCATCCAATGCGCCGGTGTACACCAGATTTCTTCCCAGCCCCTCATACTTTTCCCTGTCAGAGAAGAAATCGCATTCCAGCCTTGTCTCAACATCGTTCAAAAGGGCCTGGATGATCTTATTGTAGCCTCCGATGGGTATTCCCTGATATGCGTCATTGAAGTAGTTGTTGTCGAATGTGAACCTGAGAGGCAATCTTTTGATTATGAAAGCCGGAAGATCAGTGCATTTTCTTCCCCACTGTTTCTCTGTGTAACCTTTGATCAGTTTCTCATAGATGTCGGTGCCTACAAGAATCAGAGCCTGTTCCTCAAGGTTCTGTGGCTCCCTGCCATGAAGAATCGACAAAGCCTGAGCCTTCTGATCATCTATTTTCCTTTTTGCTTCTTCAGGTGTTGTCACACCCCATAGCTCATAGAATGTGTTCATGTTGAAGGGAAGGTTGTAAAGCTTTCCCTTATAGTTAGCAACCGGGCAGTTTGTGTACCTGTTGAACGGAGTGAATGAGTTGACGAAGTCCCAGACCTCCCTGTTGTCCGTATGGAAGATATGTGCTCCATACTGATGGACGTTTATTCCGTTTACAGATGAGCAGTATACGTTGCCTCCTGCCTGAGGGCGTTTATCAATCACAAGGACACGGTTTCCTGCCTTTCTGGCATGATATGCGAAGACAGAGCCGAAAAGACCTGAACCGACAATGACAAAGTCATACTTCATTATGTGTTGTCTCCCAATGCGAACCGGACAAACCTGTTGAAGGATGCTTCGCCTGAAGGTGTGTGCTTGAAAACACCGCAGTCCTCTAGCATGAGCATGAAAACCTGTACGACCTCATCTCTCAGTATGGCATCTGCCGTATCTGCGTGGAAGGTCTTGTGTTTCTCGATCAGATGTGTCATCCAGTCAGAGTGCTTAGAGATCTCAGGATGATCAGCCATACTCTCCTTTCCGAGCAACACCTCTTTAACAGCGGCAAGCTCTTTCTTAAGCCTTGAGGGCAGGATTGCCAGGCCGGGCGCATCGATTATCCCGATTCCCTCTTTCTTTATATGGAAGCGGTCCTGATGTGTGTGGAACATGCCTACAGGACGCTCATCAGTTCTCTTGTTGTTTCTGAGCATGAGGAACAACACGAAGTCAGAACCCTCACGGCAGGCAAGCGGTGTGACTGTATTGTGCTGATCATCTGCGCTTCCCGGGTCAATGCCGGAATCCGGGTCGGCATAACCATCTCTCCATGCCCGCAGGATTCTTGATGCCTGTGCCAGAACCTCGCGACGGTCTTTTCCTTTCACACGGATGGTTGACAGGGGCCAGAACAGGGTCGATACCTCTAATTCCGGTCTCGAGATGTATGTCTTCATCACCTTTGCATCCATGATAGGCAACCGGTGAACTCCGCCTTGGAAGTGCTCGTGGCTCAGAACCGAGCCTCCCACATAAGGCAGATCCGCATTGGAGCCCAGGAAGTAGTGGGGGAACATCTCGACGAACTGGAGAAGCTTGTCCAGCGCACTCTCATTTATGATCATGGGAATATGCCTGTGGTTGAGCACAATGCAGTGCTGGTGGCAGTACCTGTAAGGGGAGAACTGCAGGCTGAAATCCTCTGAACACAGCTTGAGCGGTATGATCCTGTGATTTGAGCGTGCTGCGAAGTCAACCCTGCCGGCATATCCCTCATTCTCCATGCAGAGGGCGCATTTGGGATAGCCTGTCGCCTTTGCCTTGCCTGCAGCTGCAATTGCCTTTGGGTCAAGCTCCGGCTTGGAGAGGCTGATAAGGATCTGCAAGTTCCCGTATTTGGTCCGTCCCTCCCAATAGAGGTCCTGTGAAAGGCGGTACCTCCTTATGTAGTCCGTGTCCTGTGAAAACTCAAAGTACTCAAGAGTTGCCTTTTCCGGAGACTTCTTATAATCAGCCCAGAACCGGTCAATCACGGTCTTTGGTCTTGGGGTGAGTGTGTTCATCAGTTTTGCATCAAACACATCCTTCAGAGGCAGAATATCCTCAACAACACCATTGCTCACGGCATAAGAGACTAGATTTCCCAGAATCTGCTCCAGTGTCTGTCCCGGATCCTCAATGCTGAGCCTTCGGATTTCAGGATCCCTGAAGAAAAGCCCGTCATACGAATCCAGATGAAGCTGGTCCAACAAGAGGTTGGTAGCGTAAATGGCTTCCTCTCCGGGAAGAAGATTACGGGCCAACGCATAGGTTACAAGATTGTCTATATGACGATAAATGCCAGTATTCATCGGGTAAAAGTATCTCACAAAGAACAGCAAATAAAAAGTAGAAACAGGCAAAGCTGTGGTATAATAAATATGGTTTAGTAAGAATTAACCAAAAAGGAGTAAACCATGAAAAAACTATTCGCAATCCTTTTGCTGACCGTTCTGGCCTTCAGCCTGTTTGCTCAGGCAGCAACAGAGACGGCTCAGAGTAATGAGCCTGTCACCATTGAGTTCTGGACCCATGAGGATGCAAACCGTCAGGCTCTGGAAGAGCAGTACATAGCCGAATTCGAGGCAACTCATCCGAATGTGAAGATCAACCGTTCCGTCTATTCATCGACAAAGATTCCGGAGATCGTCATGACTGCCTATGCCTCCGGATCAGGCCCTGATATCTTCAACCTTCAGATAAGCCATGAGTACTCATACATCATCAACGGCCTTGTGGCTCCTGTCGATTATCAGGCAGCCGGTTTCAAGGATGCAAAGGCGATGGCAGAGCATTACATGCCTGGAATCCTTGACCCTGTGACTGTTGACGGAAAGATTTATGGAATGCCGCTTGAGATCACCAACTGGGTCGTTTACGTCGACAAGAACGTCTTTGTTGATGCCGGTCTTGATCCTGTCAAGGATCTTCCAAAGACATGGGAGGACATCCTTGCTATTGCACCGAAGATTGTCAAGAGAGACGGTGACATCCTGACCCGCCGTGTGATTGACTTCAACTATGACCTGCCTATTCCTCAGTTCCAGCCGATGATCGAACAGCTCGGCGGAAAGTTCGTCAGCGATGACGGAAAAGAGGCTATTGTCGGCAAGGAAGGCTGGGTCAAGTTCCTGACATTCATGCAGCAGTGGGGTCCGAATGGCCTGAACTACGGTTCACCGACACTGACAATCGCACGTAAGCTCATCAACAAGGACAACAACGACATGGCCATGGCTATGGCAGGACTCTATCAGGAGCCGAGAATCCAGAAGGAGAATCCGGATTACTTCAACAGCGACAACTGGTGCCTGATTCCGTTCCCGCGCTTTGAGAATGCGGTTGAGGGCTCACCGAACGCCAGCTTCATCGCTCACTACTACATGGTCAACAGCGAGGCTTCCGCTGCAAAGCAGAAGGTCTGCTGGGAGTTCATCAGCTACATGCTCTCACATCATATCGATTATCTCACAAAGGGTGGCACGATTGTCCAGCCTGTCGCTGGAATCCTTGATGCTCCAGAGATGAAGGCCCTGCGTGATTCTGATGTTGTACTTTCAGATCTTGCAAACAGCGACTGTATCCTTTACGGCGATTACAGCCCGGAGTTCGAGGCCCTGCTGAAGACAGCCATCACGGATGTCATGATCCAGGGAGTCTCACCCGAGGATGCATATGCAAAGCTGAAGAAAGAGGCTCAGGCTGTTCTTGACGAGAAGAGGAAATAAGTACTGAGACAATATGAAAAAACGGGGCTGCGCAAAATTGCGTGGCCCCGTATTTTTTGCTTGAAGGCTGATTATCTTGTTCTTTCCTTGATCTCTTTGGTGACCTTGGCGACAAAGTCGGCAAGCGGCATGGAGACTGTCTCTCCTGTGTCACGGCTGCGCACGCTGACTGAGCCTTCCTCTTCCTCTTTTGCTCCGAGAATGAGCATGTAGGGGGCTCTGTCGACCTGCTGGGCCTCACGGATCTTGTAACCGACCTTCTCGTTGCGGTCATCAAGGACAACACGCACGTTCTCATTGTCCAAAGCCTCATAGACCTTGCGGGCGTAGTCGTTGTTCTTCTCGCTTACCGGAAGGACCTTGACCTGAAGCGGTGCGAGCCACACCGGGAACTTGCCCTTTGTCTCCTCGATGATGTAGGCCATGAACCTGTCCAGGGATCCGAGGATAGCCCTGTGGATGACAACCGGGGTCTTCTCGCTGTTGTCGGCATCGATGTACTTGAGGTCGAACTTCATTGGCAGGCAGAAGTCCAGCTGACATGTAGAGAGTGTGTACTCGACTCCGACTGCCGGCTTGACGTTGACATCGAGCTTGGGGCCGTAGAAGGCTGCCTCTCCGATCTCCTCGGTAAAGTCGATCTTGAGGTCCTGGAGGACTGTGCGAAGTGCGCTCTCGGCATTCTCCCACATCTGGTCGTCCTGATAGTATTTTTCGGTGTCTGCGGGGTCACGCAGGGACAGGACGCAGCGGAAGTCTGTGATTCCGAAGTCCTTGTATGTCTCACGGATGAGCCCTACGACCTGCTTGACCTCCTGCTCGATCTGATCAGGAGTGACGAAGATATGTGAGTCGTTCTGGCAGAAATGGCGTCCACGCTCAATGCCCTTGAGGGTTCCGCTGGACTCGAACCTGAAGTCATGTGCGATCTCCGCAAGACGGATGGGCAGCTCCCTGTAGCTGTGCGGCTTTGAGGAGTAGATCATCATGTGGTGCGGGCAGTTCATCGGTCTGAGGACAAAGCTCTCTCCCTCGACTTCCATCGGCGGGAACATGTTCTTGCGGTAATGTGCCCAGTGGCCTGAGGTGACATAGAGATTGACTGATCCGACACACGGTGTCATGACATGCTGGTAGCCAAGCTTGCGCTCCTTCTCCTTGATGTAGTTCTCAAGCTCCTGCCATACGATGTAGCCGTTGGGCAGGAACATGGGAAGGCCTTTTCCTACAAGGTCATCGGTCATGAAGAGTCCCATCTCCTTGCCGATCTTGCGGTGGTCACGTGCCTTGGCTTCCTCGACTTCCTTCTCGTACTGCTCGAGCTCCGCCTGGTTCTGGAATGCCACTCCGTTGATCCTTGTCAGCATCTTGTTCTTTGAGTCGTTCTTCCAGTAGGCTCCGCCCTGGCCTGTGATCTTGAAGGCCTTGAGGGCGTTGGTGTATGTCACGTGGGGACCTGTGCACATGTCGATGTAATCACCCTGCTGGTAGAAGCTGATGACTGCATCCTCCGGAAGGTCTCCGATGTGCTCTTCCTTGTATTTCGCATGCCTCTCGTGCATGAGCTTGACGGCCTCGTCCCTCGGCAGGATGAAAGGTCTGATGGGGAGGTGCTCCTTGGTGATCTTCTTCATCTCTGCCTCAATGGCCTGAAGATCCTCGTCTGTGAGCTTCTTGTCTCCGAGGTCCACATCATAGTAGAAGCCTCTCTCTGTGGCTGGTCCGTAAGCGAAATCCGCCTCCGGATAAAGCCTCTGGATGGCCTGGGCCATCAGGTGCGCCGTTGAGTGGCGAATGACATGGTTCATTTCCTCTGCCGGACATTCGGCAACTGTTCCGTCTTTGTAGATTATCTTCATAGGGTTTTCTCCTGACAGTACTTTTCCTGTTCTGGCTCATTATATAGATATCTTCTGAAAACATAAAGCCATTTGACGGACTTGACTTATAACAGGATTGCGTATACCACTCAAAACTGATGATCTTATCAGAGAAAGACAAGAACCTTTTCAAATCCGTCCTCATGATTGCCCTTCCAATAATGGTACAGAACGGTTTCACCAATTTCGTGAACCTTCTGGACAACATCATGGTGGGAAGACTGGGCACAGAGCCCATGTCCGGTGTTGCGATTGTCAATGAGATACTGTTCGTATACAACCTCTGCATCTTCGGCGGACTTTCGGGTGCAGGCATTTTCACGGCGCAGTATTTCGGAAAGCAGGACGATGAGGGTGTGGCTAACACCTTCAGGTTCAAGATCGTGCTCGGATTCATCATCACGGTTCTGGCCTTTGTAATCTTCTCCGTGTTCGGGGAGACTCTGATAAGTTATTACCTGAATGAGAGCAATGACGGGGGAGACCTGGTTGCTGCGCTGTCATATGGCAAGTCATACCTTTCCGTAATGCTGATAGGGCTGCCGGGATTTGTCCTGGTCCAGACATATGCCAGCACCCTGCGTGAGTGCGGACAGACCATGGTCCCCATGAAGGCTGGTGTGACTGCAGTCATTGTCAATCTTGTGCTGAACTATGTCCTGATTTACGGAAAACTCGGTTTTCCGGCACTGGGAGTCACCGGAGCGGCCATTGCCACGGTCATCTCAAGATATGTGGAGGCCATGATTGTCATTGTCTGGACCCACAGGCACACCGAGAGCCATGGTTTTGTCAAGGGACTTTACAGGACGCTAAGGGTTCCTGCATCGCTTGTCTCGATCATACTGAAGAAGGGGCTGATCCTGCTCCTGAACGAGGCCATGTGGTCCATGGGCGTCACACTTGTCACCCAGTGCTACTCAATGCGCGGTCTGAACGCCGTTGCAGGAGTCAACATAGCCAACACCCTGAACAACCTGTTCAAGGTTGTCTTCCTGGCCTTCGGGACCAGTGTGGGAATAATGATGGGACGTCTTCTGGGAGCAGGCAGATTGGAGGAGGCCAGGGAGACCGACAGGAAGATAATGATGTTCTCAGTTGTCATCAGCTCGTTCGTGGGTCTTCTGATGATCTCCATCTCATGGCTTTTCCCGAGGCTGTACAACACATCTGACTCGGCAAGGTCTCTTGCCACGAGCCTGATAATTGCCTATGCCGTCTTCATGCCGATGGATGCGTATAAGAACGCGACATATTTCACGCTCAGAAGCGGCGGCAGGACATTCATCACATTCCTGTTTGACGGTTTCTCCGAAATCTCGGTCAATTTCCCCATTGCCTTCATCCTGAGCAGGTTCACTTCCATAGGTGTCCTGTGGATTTTCATCGGGGTCCATCTGGGCGGCCTGATCAAGGTGATAGTGGGAACAATACTTGTCAGAAAAGGGGTCTGGCTCAGGACCCTGGTGGAATAAAAAAGGTTCATGCACAAAACTGGGGGACGGATATAGAAATTAGATAAAAAGAAATGGCGGCAAACCATGTTATTTTGGAGTTACCACACAGCAAAGTAACAGGGACCAATATAGCAGAACCCCGCTGTTTTTGAAACAATTTGAAGCAACATCAGAGCCGACAATCGAACAGGACGGAAACGTAAAGGTATTCACCATGCACGGCAGACTGCTGGAGGACCGGCCCGGGAGATGCCCATGCTGCAACTACATGGACATCATGTCAAAGGGGCCGCGTCACCTGAGGCTGAAGCATCTGGGATTCGGTGCGTTCAGGATCGATGTGGACGTGCAGTACACCAGATGGGAATGCCGCACATGCAGGGCCTGCTTCAGGCATAGGATTCCGTTCAAGAGGAAAGGAACCATGATGACGCTGATGATGCAGAAATGTATCCGGGGATGTCTGGAGACAGGACTGACCGTGAGTGAGGTGTCCGGTCTCTGTGGAGTCAACAGGAATCTGGTGAAAAGGATAGACAAGAGACGGCTTCAGGACAAGGCCGGAGACATGAGGCCGACACATCCGAGCAGATTCCTGTGCGTGGATGAATTCCTGCTCCACAAGGGACATGAGTACGCCACTGTAGTGATTGACTTCAACAAAGGAGAGTCTATCTACGCCACACAGGGGAACACCTACGGGCAGATGCTTGAGTTCTTCCGCTTCGTAGGAGACGACTTCATGAAACAAGTCGTTGCTGTGTCGATGGATATGAATGCATCCTACGCCAAGGCGTTCAAAGAGTACTGGCCAGACATCAAGATTGTCTACGACGGCTTCCACATCATCAAGAACTACAACGACATGGTGCTCACGGAGGTGCGCAGAGCTGAGCAGCGCAGGCTTGATGAAGGAATTGAGAAGGCCTGCATGAGCGGTGACAAGGTTCTTGTCAGAGAACTCCGGCAGGAGAAGAGATTCCTCAAGGGAAGCAGGTATCTGATTCTGAGCAACAGGAAGACTCTGGAGCTCAAGGATGCCACAGCAAAAGAACACAACCAGGCCCTGTTCGAGAAGTTCGAGAAAAAGGGTCTCAAGCTTCCCATCGGAAAGCATTACAGGTCATGCAGGAATGTCGAACGCCTCAATGAGGTTCTCTCCTCAAATGAGAAACTTCAGACCTGTTACATCCTCGGGGAGATACTCAAGTCCTCTCTGTCCTGCAGTGACAGAGATGTTTTCAAGGAGAGTTTCAGGAAATGGCTTGCGATGGCCAAGGCCACAGGCTATGAGGAACTCCAGAAGTTCTCCAATCTGATCACAAATCATTGGGACGGAATCCTGGCAAGAACTGAATATCTTCTTTCAAACGGTCCCTTGGAAGGAACGAATCTTCTTATCAAGAACATCAGGAGAAAGTCCTATGGAATCAGGGATGATGATTATTTCTTCCTCAAGATCTGGGAGGCAACAAGAAAACATCCGAAGAACAGGACTGTCTATGAATCCCCC
>CACZJR010000072.1 GCA_902781545.1 uncultured Spirochaetales bacterium
AGAATTCCGGGTGGAAAAGGCCGCCTCTGTGGATTTCGTGCCGGGGGACCGCGTGAAGCACAAACGGTTCGGCGAGGGCACGGTACGCAGTGTCGAGGACGGCGGAAAGGACTTCGAGATCACCGTGGAATTCGACCGCTTCGGGGTGAAGAAGATGTTCGCCTCCCTCGCGCGGCTGGAGAAGGCCTGATTTCTCCGGAACCGGGACAGATGGAAAAAACAGCTTCTGAGGCGAGGCCGCCGTTTCGCGTGATGCCGGAGCGGAAGGAAAAAAATGCCTCCCGGGTATGCCGCTGGCATGGACACGCGGTCATTCCGCGTGCTATAATAGAGCAAAAGTTACGGCGCTTGGCCATACCCGACATGCGCTGGACAGATACGCAAGATTGTGCGGAAAGGGGTATCTGGGATGGATAGATTCAGCAATATCAGCAAGGACGCAATGGCAAAATTTGAGGAGATTGCCAATGCCACGAGACTCAGTGACCTGATTCACCGTCAGGAGGAGGAAGAGAAGCAGAAGAACCGGATTCTCTGGATCTTCGCGCTTGTCGGCGCTGCCGCGGCGGTAGCGGCAATCGCTTATGCGGTGTATCGTTTTCTCGAGCCGGACTATCTCGACGACTACGATGAGGATTATGATGATGACGCCGACGATGAGTTCGATTATGACGATGATGATACAGATGCTGACGATAAGGATGACAGCAAGAAGGATCCTGGAGGAACGGTTTCCACCTCTTGAGACCCTGTTGTCACTCAAATCGTCATAGCTTCCGGAACGTGCCATTCAATTCTCCTCTTGGCAAATCTTCGGCTTCATTATATTCTCAAACCATGGGTTCTTCAACGAGTAAAGGGAACATTTCAACCTTCATGCTCGTGATTGCGCTTCTAGGCCTCCTGATTGTGGCAGGTGTGATCACCGAGCTGATGCTTACGGACGGTGTCCGGGCAGGCAGATACAACAACCCCAACGTCGCCACAAAAGTCGTTAGAGGAACCATCTATGACCGCAACGGCAGGGCCCTTGCACTTGAGATCCCGAAGAACAGACTGTACATAGCAGATGATGTCAGGGACAAGGACATAATGTCACAGGTCCTATCCCTCTATCTCGGACAGACTCCGGGAGAGATACTGGAAATCATAGACACTGCCCAGGAGACCGGAGTACGCCAGATAATTGCTGACGACATAGACCAGAAGACACTGAGCCAGATCAACGACGAGCTTGAGAAGAACGGACTTGCACCCCTTAAAGCCGAAAAGGAATACACAAGGACATATCCTGCGAACTTCTCCGCTGCCCAGCTCATCGAGGAGACCGAGTCCGTCTACGACAAGGTCCTTTCCCCTGTTCCAGGCTTTGATGAGTCCACCACATACGGCAACGATGTATACCTTGCACTTGATGTTGACATCCAGTACCTGCTGGACCTGAGGATGCAGGACCTTTATGAGATACAGAGCCCCGATTATGCCGTGGGTTTTGTCCTTGACATCACCACCGGAGAGCTTCTGGCAAGCACCACATACCCGTTCTATGACCTCAATGACAGCGCGGGAATCCCGGATTCCCAGAAAGTCAACAGAACCATAATCGAGTCACTGAACAGACCCGATGTCCGAATCTCGGAGGTAAAGGTCGTAGACAAGGTCACTGTCCACAACTCAGATGAGGTCGTTGACTCATACACGCTTGAGAAGGATTACACCAGGAATCTCGATGCCCTGAGGACACTTGTCAGGGAGCAGGACGGAATATCGTCACTGATGCTGCTGATTCCCGAGGAACAGCCCAAGTACATTGTCTTCATGGGTACAGTGAATCCGAGGTTCTACAAGATATCATCAGTTCTTGAGATGGAGATGCAGAACCTGGAGAAAGGCCTTGCCTCTCAGAGCAAGATCTGACCGATCTTCGAGAGAATCTTCTCCTGCTTGACCAGCATCGGCTCGGACGGATCGTTCGTGCTGTGATTCTCCCCTGACAGATGAAGCACGCCATGGATCAACAGGCGCCTGAGCTCCTCATTCTCAGTCACTCCGAAGCGCTCAGCGTTGCGGGAGAGGACCTGAGGACAGATCAGGATATCTCCGAGGACCCTCTTCCTGCGCCCTGCGCTGATGAACGAGAAGCCGTCCTCCTCATCCTCTGCGGCAAAGCTCAGGATGTCCGTGCTGTCATCAATGTCACGGAAATCCTTGTTCATCTGATGCATGTGATCCTCGTCGATGAAAGAGACAGAGAACTCCACATTTGCAAGCTTAAGCTCTGAGAGAACCCTTGAGAGGTACTCCAGAACATATTTCTTCGGAGCAAGGGCCTTGAAGGCATTGTTCTCATATGAGATATCGATTGTGTTCATGATTCACCTTTATTTGTCGTCATCGTCAGGATACTCGATCCTGGAATGGTTGCGTGCGACAAGAGTCTTCACAAAGGCATCGGCAAGGGTCTTGATGTCGTTCATCGTCAGACCGCTGTTGTCCAGCTGGCCGCGCTCAATCTTGCCAATGAAGATGGAGTCGATCAGCTTGGCGTACTTGGATGCGTTCGGGGTAACCGTACGGCTTGCGGCCTCGATGCTGTCTGCCAGCATCACAATACCGCACTCACGGAAGTCGGGGATCTCGGCATTGTATGAGAAGTCCGATGCCTTGACTGTCTCTCCCCTGTCATCGGTCGATGCCGCCTGAAGCTTCATGGCCTCATGGTAGAAGTACTGGATGACATCGTTTCCATGGTGGTTGGCTATGATCTTGATGATCTCCGTCGGAAGACCTGTCTCCCTACCCTTGTCGGCTCCGACCTTGACGTGGCTCTTGATGACGGCTACAGAGAGAGACGGGCTGATGTCATCGTGCTTGTTGATTCCGCCGCTCTGGTTCTCGACAAAGTACTCAGGATGTTCGATCTTTCCGATGTCGTGATAAAGGCCTCCTACCCTTGCCAGAAGCGCGTTTGCGCCAATTGCCTTGGCACCGACCTCTGAGAGATCGGCCACCGCCACGCTGTGGCTGTAGGTTCCCGGTGCGGACTGGGAGAGTCTGGTAAGGATCGGGCTCTCACCGTAGGCAAGCTCGTAGAGCCTGAAGATCGTAGGCAGGTTAAAGACCTTCTCTGCGATCGGAAGAGCCGCAGACAGGACGATATAAGCGATTGCGACGTTGATCAGGGTGCCCAGGAGCACAGTGAAGATCATCGAGAAGCTGGCCTGGTTGATGAACATGAACAGGATTGAGATTCCTGCGCATGTTATGGATGAGAAGAACCACTGATAGACCATGTCCAGTCTCTTGTTGAAGAACCTGATCAAGAAGACACATGAGGATCCGCAGATGATGCAGTAGAAGAACGTCATCAGGCTGGCCGTAGGCAGAGTCGCCATCACAGCCGCGAGCATGAAGCTTGCGACAAATCCCACACGCTTGTAACCGGTGACCTCCGTGACGAACAGCGGCAGGAAGAACACCGGCAGGAATGAGTCTGAGAACTCAAGGTTCAGCGTTGATGCCAGAAGAGACAGGAAGTAAGTGGCGATCATCGACAGGAAGAAAGCAGCAACAAGCAGGATGTTGTGGGCCACAAAATGCAGGTCCTTGCGTCCCAGGAACATCTGATAGACATAAAGGCCGATTGCGATTACCGCAATGTCAAAGATTGTGTGGCCCAATGTCTCCACAAGGGAGAAATTGTTGCTCTGGGTGCTGAGCATCCTCAAAAGCTCAACCTGCTCGTGGTTCACGACGTGGTCCGCCTCAATGAGGATCTGGCCCTTTGAGATGGAGATCACCACAGAATCCACGGACGCCGCGGCAGCATCCCTTCTCTGCCTTGTCATGGCGTTGTCAAAGAGGATGTTCGGCTCAATGACTGCGAAGATCAGGTCCTCCAGGAGGATTGCCTCCTTTGATGTCAGGTCATCGAGGATGTTCCCCAGCCTCTCGACAAGGTACTCACGGATGTTGGAGTCAGAGATCAGAAAATCATGGTCAAGGTCAATGACCGTGTCAAATGAGCCTGACTCGTCCATGTAGCGGTTACTGACCGTGATGTTCGTATAACCGTCAGCTCTGGCGTTCTCAAGCTCATAATCGCGGTAATATCCGATTCTGAGGATGTCGCTCACCACATCATATGCGGCTGAGAACACATTGATTCGCTCAAGGCCCATCATCTGGGATGCCAGGGTCTCGCCGATCAGGTCCACCAAAGTCTCATAGTCGAATGAGGCAACGGCATCACGGACCTTGTCCGCCTTGCCAAGGATGTTCATGCTCTGAGTGAGCGAATAGGAGAAAACGGGATAGACGGACTTGCGTGCTTCCTCCACCAGCTTTTCCGTGGCATCGTTGTCGATCAGGTCGATGGATGACTTGGCGTACACGTTCTTCTCTGCGATCTCACCTACCACGTAATCGGCGTAGATCGACTTGTACTGGACCTGTGTATGTGTCTTGAGCAGTATCGGGACAAGGACAGCGGGAACCAGCATCACCAGAACACAGATGATGAAGGTGAGCCTCCTGTTAGACCTCTGAACCGCCTTAGTTTTTCTCATAAGCGTCAATAATCCTCTGGACAATCCGTGATCTAACCGTATCCCTTGCGGTGAAGTTCACGAACTCAATGCCTTCAATGTCCCTCAGTATCTCCCTGGCCTGGACAAGTCCGCTGGAACTTGTCTTGGGAAGGTCGATCTGCGTGACATCTCCGGTTATTATAGCACAAGAGTTTTCACCTATCCTAGTGAGAAACATCTTCATTTGTGCCTGAGTTGTGTTCTGAGCCTCATCAAGGATGATGCATGCGTTGTGGATGCTTCTTCCCCTCATGTATGCAAGAGGCGCGATCTCTATTGAGCCCGAGTCCTCCAGTCTTCTGATTGTGGCGGGGGCAATAAGGGCCTCCATGCTGTCATAAAGCGGCTTGAGGTACGGGTTGAGCTTCTGTGAGAGGTCTCCGGGCAGAAATCCAAGGCTCTCGCCGGCTTCCACTACAGGTCTTGTGAGAATCAGCTTCTGCTTCCTTCCGCTGAGAAGCTCGCCCAGGCAGTGCGCAACGGCAAGATAGGTCTTCCCGGTTCCGGCAGGACCTATTCCGAACGTGATCTGGCTGTTGTTCATTGCATGGATGTACTGCTCCTGATGGTTGCTCTTTGGGTAGACCGCCTTGCTCAGGACGGAGATGAACTCACGCCTTGCGGGAGCCGATGCCTCCCCCTTCTCCATTGCGTTCTGTATTGCCTTGAACTCCATCAGGATCTCAGGCTCGCTGATGTCATTGGTTATCCCGGAGAGCGCGGAGAGTCTCTCAAGCAGCTGTGAGAATAGCTCTGAAGAGGCCTCAGGCGATGCAGAATCCTCCGTCTGGCATTCTATCCTGTCACCTCTGACATAGATGCTGCAGCCCAGAAGTTTCTCGAGATACGGTATGTTGGTGTCATTTATCCCGCATACGCTTCTCATTGCATCAGGATTACCGAAAACAAAGCTTGTCCCCATCAAGTTCCTCCATCAGGTCCATTCATTGGAATTGCTGTCCCAGTATCCCTGGGTCTTCAGCTCCGGAATGGCGTTCCACTTAATATAAACTGTGACAGTGGGAACCCATTCATATTTCCCACTGTATTTTGTTGTAAGCTGGCCCTGCGCGTCAATGTAGAGGTTCCAGTCGCGCATGTAATGCACCATCTGGATCCTGAACGCGTTCAGGTTGAATCCCGTGTTAACCCTTCCCTCGCCGAAGAAGTCAAACGACCTCCACAAATCCTCCAGCATGCTTGAGAAGTTGAACGACCCGCCCTGATAATACCGGGCGAATGTCTTGTTGGCGCTGCTGACGCTGATAGCCAGGTCCATGAACTCCGCAATGCCGAACTCAAACGTGTAGCTGACGGTGAAGCTGGTCCTGTAAGGGTTCTGGAAATCATAGTTGAAGGCGAAGTTCAGCGAGCTGTCCACACCCATGCGGCCCTTCCAGAACGTGAGCTTGTCCTGCGAGAGCTTCAGGCCGATGTTCAAAATGTCCTTGTCATATTCCTTGTCCTTGAAGCTCATGGAGGCGCTTGCGTTCAGATCCAGCACGCTGGTGTCCAGGACATAGGCTGCACCCACCTGGAACTTGGTCGCCTCGAAGCGGTTCTTATAGGACGAGCTCTGGTTCAGCGTCAGACCCTTCACCGGCTTCAGGCTTGCCTTCTGAGTAAGCGAATAGCCGTTCCAGTAATCAACGTCATCGCCCTCCACCTTGGTGAAGTCGTACTTGTTTGCAAGCGAGAACGTGAACACTGATTCAGTATAGGACAGGTTGAGGTTCGCCACATCCTTCTTGAACTCCTCCGTGTCGGGAGGTCTCTTCATCGAGAAGTCGGCGCTTACCTTGAAAGGTCCCCTGGTGTAGGCCAGTGAAGGCTTGATTATCTCTGTCAGGGGCCTGAGCTGGAAGTAGAAGCCAAGGGTGAATGAGCCTATCTTCTTTGAGAAATTGAGGTTGTGCACCGTGACATCGGTCTTGTCCCACTCACCCCACCTGTCTGTGGTGTCCGTGGTGGTCTCCGTGACCTTTATGTAATGGTTGTATACCTTCTGCGTCAGGTTGTAAGTCACACCGGCCTTGGGCACTCCGGCCTTCAGCTCCGATGTGAGATAGAGCTCATCGACTGAGGTACCGTTTTCATTGCGCGAGAAGTTGAACTGGGGCTTGATGGTCTCAGTGACATCGAACCACTGGCCGGGAGCAGATGCGCTGACATAGACGGAGCCGCTGCCCTTGGTGTAGATGTTGTCATGCTCCAGCTCAGCCTTGTAGATGTTGTCAAGGCTCTGGGTGAAAGTGTATCCGGCCTTGATGTTTCCTGCCTTGGAGACGGTCTTCTCCTCCAGGCTCAGCGCCGGACCGCCATAATACTTGAAAAGGGGCTCCGGATCAGGCTGAATATCTGTCTGTGCATCATCCGAACCCTCTGTCACCTCTTCTTGTATCTCTTTTTCCGGAAGCTCTATCGAAAGTCTCTCATCATTGAAGTCCTGTGCAAGGTCGCTGGTGTAATCAAGCGTCCTGGTAGTCTCCCTGTTCTTGCCTTGCACGCTGAGGAACGTACCGTTTGATGTGAAGCTCAGGTACGGCAGGGAGCCCTCGACTATCTCTGACTTGTAGAAGGTCTCATTGAGCTCATTCTTGTCCGTGACAAGCTTGTAGTCTATATCGGCCTTCAGTGAGCTGAGGTTGAAGCTGAAGTTGCCCACCTTCTTGCTGTATGAGGCATTGACCACCCATGTGTATGTGCTCATGGTCGAGTAGGAGTTCGGGAAGAACTGCTCCGACCCGAGAAGCGCATCCAGCGCGAACGAGGTGTTCCTGTTCAGGAAATCGCGCCTGACATAGGGGTCGCTCAGGAGGGGGAGCTTGGCGCTCACGTTCAGGCCGCCCTTCTTGTAGCTCATGTCAAAGTCAAAGGTGTACCTGAAACGCGGGAGCCCTGCAACCTGGTTTGCCATGTATCCTGCCGCTCCTACGGCACCCAGGCTGAGGCTCCTGTCCAGAAGGTGGTTCAGGGTATCTATTCCAGCGACAAGGCCCATATTCTCATAGACATCGGCAAAGACGGCGAAGTAGCTGTTTGTGTCTCTGGCCCAGCTCTCAAGCTCTCCGAGATCCTCACCTTCCTTCACGGGACGGTAATAAAAGCCGTCGTGGATCATCTCGGTGTCATCTTCCGTAGCGAGAAACGACGTTATTGCTCCGGCATAGTCCGGATCATCCTCACTGCTTCCCGAGCTGTCAGAGTCAGACTTTGATTTCGTGCCCATGACCCCGAGCTTGGGATAAATACCGTACAGCTCATATGTTGTTGTCAGGAAGGCACCCTTGTCGCTTGAGAGTCCTATGGCAGGATTGAAGGACAGTGTGGTGCCGGGATAGAAGAAGATCGGGAAATAGAAGATCGGCACGCGCCCAAGACGGAATACGGCCCTGTCCACAAAGAGGTCCCTTTCAGAGAGAGACAGCTTGTTGGCGGAAATGCTCCAGTAAGGGTCAAGCTCGGTTGTGGCTATTGTTCCGTTGCGGAACAGGATCCCGGATGTAGGTCCGGCATAGGAGACAGTCTCACCGGCCACATAGAATACGATGCTCGTGCCTGAGGTGTTTGTCCTGGTTGTGGAGCTTGTGCCCTCATAGACAATGACATCCAAGTTGCTCCAGTCAAGGCTCACCACAGAGCCCGTGAACACCCTCTCCTTCTCATCCGTGCCGCCCAGTTCCACTGCGCCTGTGGCCTGAAGGACCTTGGAGTTCAGGTCAACGGCCACATTCTCCGCCACAAGGCTGCGCGTCCCGTCATCCGTGGTGAATGAGATCCGCACATTACCGGACAGGATTATCACGTCATCGGATGTGAAAAGCTGGTCAGCATGGTCGATGCCTATTGACGTGGCCTTCTCCGGCTCATAATCAAATGAAACCTCCGCCTCATCAGGAAGGTTGAAGTAAGCGAAAAGCTCAGAGCGCAGAAACTCATCTGACAGAGTCGGATCAAGGTTGTAGGCCATGCACATGGCCACAAGCTCATCATGCGTGCATGATTGTATTGAGTGCCTCAGCAGGTCATCTGCAAAGGCACCCGATATAACGGCCACGAGAAAAAGCAGCACGGTCAATACACGCTTGATCATATTCTCAATACGCTATTGTAATATCTGTTTAAGATAAAAACCAGTATATGATTCCTTGCAGAGCGCAACTTCCTCTGGCGTTCCCTGCGCCACAATATGACCGCCGCCGTCTCCGCCCTCAGGACCCAGGTCGATGATGTGGTCGGCAAGCTTAATCACATCCATGTTGTGCTCTATCATCACCACGGTGTTGCCGGCCTCTACCAGCCTGTCCACCACCTCCATCAGCTTCTTGATGTCTGCGAAGTGAAGTCCGGTCGTGGGCTCGTCCAGGACATAGAGAGTCTTACCGGTGCCGATCTTGCTCAGCTCAAGGGAGAGCTTGACCCTCTGGGCCTCTCCTCCGCTGAGTGTCAGGGCGCTCTGTCCCAGCTTGATGTATCCCAGACCCACGCTCTCCAGTGTCTGGAGCTTGCGCTTGATCGGAGGAACCGCCTGGAAGAACTCCAGGGCCTCGCTCACCGTCATGTCCAGGACATCGGCGATGCTCTTGCCCTTGTAATGGACCGCCAGGGTCTCCTGGTTGAACCTCTTTCCGTGACAGACATCGCATGTGACATATACATCCGGCAGGAAGTTCATCTCGATCTTGATGGTGCCGTCACCGTGGCAATGCTCGCAGCGGCCTCCCATGACGTTGAAGCTGAACCTTCCGCCCTTGTAGCCGCGGGCCTTGCTCTCAGGAAGGCTCGCGAAGAGGTCTCTGATGTGGCTCCAGACCTCGACATAGGTGGCGGGATTGGAGCGTGGCGTCTTGCCTATCGGGCTCTGGTCTATCTGGATCAGCTTGTCCAGGTTCTCAGCCCCCTCGATTGCCCTGTAGCCGTCAAAGCGCTCTGGCTTCTTGTTGAATCTGTCACGAAGCGCAGGCGTCAGGATCTGGTTCAAAAGCGTGCTTTTTCCAGAGCCGGAAACGCCTGTGAGAACAACAAGCTTTCCAAGCGGGATATCGAAATCAACGTTGTAGAGATTGTTCTTGGTGGCACCTATTACTCTCAGGTGCTTTCCGTTGCCCGGTCTTCTCATGAAGGGGACAGGAATGCGGATCTTGCCGCTGAGGAACTGACCTGTGATGCTGTCAGGGTTCTTCTCTATCTGCTCAGGCGTGCCCTGGGCAATTACATAACCGCCCTGCTCACCTGCCCCGGGTCCCATGTCCACTCGTCATGCTCCACGACAAGGACGGTGTTACCCAGGTCCCTCAGGCTCTTGAGCGTGTCGATGAGCTTCTGGTTGTCCCTCTGATGAAGGCCTATGGAAGGCTCGTCCAAGACATACAGGACTCCGCTGAGGGCACTTCCTATCTGGGTGGCCAGACGTATTCTCTGTGCCTCTCCTCCGCTGAGGGTTCCGGCGTTCCTGTTCATTGTCAGATAGCTCAGGCCAACGTTCTTCAGGAATGTCAGGCGAGAGCGTATCTCCTTCATGATCTGGTACGCGATCTTCTGCTGGCTCTCCGTGAGATTCAGGCTCAGGAAGAAATCATAGCTGTCGCGGATGTTCATCGCCGTTGCCTGGTTGATGTTCTTACCGCCCACAAAGACACTCAGCGCCTCAGGTCTGAGCCTCTCGCCGTGGCAGACAGGGCATTCGATCTCAGTCTGGAATGAGCTTATCCATGTCCTGATGGCCACGCTCTCAGTCTCGGCGTAACGGCGCTTCAGGTCATTTATGACTCCATGCCAGCGCCTGTTGATGCTCATTGAGCCCATCTTGTCCTCATAGTCCATCTTGAACCTGCGGTCAGAGCCGTAAAGGACGGCATCGAACTGCTCCGGGGTCAGCTTGTTGAACGGTGTCTTGAGTGTGAAGCCGTGGCTCTTGGCAAAGGCCTCGAAGCCGGCCCTGCCCCAGCCTGCGTTGGGGTTGAGCGATGCTATGGCACCATCGTCGAAGCTCTTTGACCTGTCAGGGATTATCTTGTCCACGTCATATTCGGTCTTGAAGCCCAGGCCGTTGCACTCAGGGCATGCGCCGAACGGATTGTTGAAGGAGAACAGCCTGGGCTGGATCTCTCCCACAGAGATTCCGCAATGCGGGCAGCTGTTCTGCTCCGAGTAGATCTCCGAGCTCTCGGACTTGTCCTGGGCAATATAAGTTACCTCGACAAGGCCGTTTGTCATGTCCGTTGATTTCTCGATTGAGTCAGCAAGCCTGAGCCTTGCGGACTTCTCCAGGATCAGCCTGTCCACCACTATGCTGATGGTGCGTCCGCAGTTCGGGCAGTGAACCTCTCCGATCCTTGCCCAGAGAAGCCTGTAGTAATCGTAAATCTCAGTGATGGTGCCCACAGTGGAGCGCGGGTTGCGGCC
>CACZJR010000073.1 GCA_902781545.1 uncultured Spirochaetales bacterium
GAGACTCTCGATGACATCCTGGGAAAGAGGGCGGATGCGGACCTTTCAAGGAAGATAAAGGAGATCGCATGCCAGGAGCCCGAGGTCTACGGCGCATATGACCTGTTCGTGAGCAACTACGGGCCGGACAAGAACTATGCCTCCATGCATGTGGAGCTTGCCGATACCCTCACTGTGGAGCAGGTCGATGTCCTGACCAGGAAGATACAGGAGAAGGTGTACAGGGAGACGGGCGTTGTGATCACCGGCCTGGGTGTCTACTCATACAACACAAAGGACGACGAGGCGGCCAGAATCCGCAACAAGGTCCAGGCGCTTGTCATGGAGCATGAGTGGGCCCTCCAGATACACGGCTTCCATATTGATACCGGAGCCAAGACCATGCGCTTTGATGTTGTCTTCAGCTTTGACAAGAACCCTGCGGAGGCCTTGAAAGAGATAACAGCCGAGGTGTCCGAAGAATTCCCGGATTACAAGGTGTTCGTGACACCGGACGTGGATTTGACGGACTGATCTCTGAATATCTTCCATACCTTCTAGCTCTTCCATATCCGCCATATCTTCCATATCTTCCAAACCCTTCCAAAGCGGAACTGATTGACAAGGGCAGGCGTTTCGTGTAGATTTGCAAACGATTTGCATTTGCAAATGATTTGCAATTTACCGGAGACGTGAAGGATGTGGGCTGAGATCCCTGATTATCTGCTTGATGCCTTGATAGACAGCGCCAAGATGCTGCCTTTCCTCTATATCATTTATCTTCTCATGGAGGTCTTGGAGCACAGGGCAGGGAAGAGGTTCCCGAGGCTTCTCGGAAAGTCCGCGAAGGTCGGTCCCCTGGCAGGAGGTCTCATCGGTGCGGTCCCGCAGTGCGGGCTTGCAGCGGCAATCGCCAGCCTGTATTCAGGAAGGATCATCACGCTGGGGACGCTGCTTGCGGTCTTCCTGTCATCGTCTGACGAGATGCTTCCCATCCTGATCTCAGAGGCGGTCCCGTTTGTGAGGATCCTCAGGATCGTGGGGATGAAGATAGCAATCGCCGTTGTCTCTGGTTATGCGGTTGACCTTGTCATGCGTTCCAGACGCAAGATAGACGAGAATGCCCGCAGGGAGGCCGAGGAGGCATTCGCGGGGTTCGAGCACAGGAGCAACATGTTCCTCTGCGCCCTCAGACGCACTCTTGAGATATTCATCTATGTCTTTGTGTTCTCATTCATCCTCAACCTGATCATCGGAGCTGTGGGTGAGGACAGGCTTGCACAGGCGTTCAGCTCTGTCCCTGTCGTAGGTGAGCTGATAGCAGGTCTGATCGGGCTCATCCCGAACTGCGCGTCATCTGTCGTGATAACCGAGCTTTATCTCGGGGGCATCATAGGCACGGGTCCAATGCTCACGGGGCTTCTGGTGAACGCAGGAGTGGGGACCATGGTACTGATAAGGACGAACAGGAACGTCAGGGAGAATGTCGGAATTGTGGCCTTGCTCTATGCCCTGGGCCTTCTCTGGGGTGTGGCGGCAGAGCTTATGGGTCTTGTTCTGTGAGGTCGGGTATGAGCGCAGGATACAACACTTCCGGAAGAAACAGGATACTTGAGTTCATCTCTGAGAACAGCGCCCGCGCCGTGAACGTCAGCGAGATCCATGATGCGCTGAAGGAGCAGGGCACAGATGTGAACATCACCACCATATACCGGTATCTGGAGAAGCTTGTCTCTGAGGGGCAGGTGATGAAGTATGTGGCCCAGGACGGGCTCAGGGCAGTGTACCAGTATGTGGAGCAGGACCATCACTGCTCGGAGCATCTTCATCTGCAGTGCGTGAAGTGCGGCTCGATAATCCATCTGGACTGCCATTTCATGGATGAGCTCTCAGAGCATGTGCTTATGGACCACGGCTTCAGGATCCAGTGCCGCAACTCCATAATCTACGGACTTTGCGAGAAGTGCGCAGGCAAATGAATGCCGTTGCTTGAATGAACGTCCTTAATGTTTTATAAAATACTATCTCTTTGTTTTTATCGGAGGCAGACATGAAGAGGATCGTCATTTCCGCACTTGCCTTGATTATTTGCTTTGCAATCACAAGCTGTTTCATCCGCAGATCTTTCTCCTTCGGAATAAATCGTGTCACATACGGAAGTTATTCAGATGCCGCCAAGTATCAGGCCGGCAGTTTCTCATACCGCTCATCTGATGTGACAAAGATCTCCCTGAGCTATGTCTCAGGTGATGTGAGGATAGTCCAGTCAGATTCCAGGACACTTAATGCCACTGAGTCAGGAAAGGGAATCTCCGATGACCAGGCCATGAGATGGTACCTTGCCAACGGGACGCTTGACATCCAGTTCTGCAAGAGCGGCTACAGCGGAAGCATTCCCGCAAAGACCCTTGTCCTTGAGATCCCGTACGGAGTTGATCTTGAGATCGGAATGACAAGCGGTGATGTCACCTTTGATACAGATGTGACCGCAGGTGACGTTAAGATTGGCTCCACATCCGGCGGAAAGCACATAAAGGGCCTGTTCTGCGCTGATTTCAAGGAAGGATCCACCTCCGGAGATACCTCAATCGATGCACTTCATGCCGTTGAGGCCGAGTTCGGATCCACAAGCGGTAACACGACAATCGGAAAGCTTGAGGCAGATGATGTCGAGACCGCTGCCACAAGCGGGAGCCTCAATATCTCCACTGTCAGCTGCGGAAGATTTGATATCGGATCCACAAGCGGAAACATCACACTGGGTCTGGAGAAGTGCGATAAGCTCAAGATCGGCTGCACAAGCGGCAATGTGACCCTTACAAGGCTCCCATCCGGCGGAGCGTCCATAGAATTCAACAAGACAAGCGGAAGCCTCAAGGCTGACGGCTACATGGTGAAGGGCGGCAGGATGGTCTACGGTGACGGGTCCTGCAAGGCGGACATCACCACCACAAGCGGGGATCTGACAATTAAATAAGCCGCATTATTGTCTTTCATGCATGATACTTCCATAAATATGTGATTGGTGTTATTGTGCATAGTAACAACTTAATTCATACGGTCAGGAGGCTGAATATGGAAAAATACAATGTGGGAATCCTAGGTGCAACGGGAATGGTCGGACAGCGTTTCGTGACGCTTCTTGCAAACCATCCATGGTTCAACATTGCAGTTCTTGCTGCAAGTCCAAGGTCAGCCGGAGAGACCTATGAGGAGGCAGTGGGAGACAAGTGGAAGCTCGAGGAGAGCATGCCGGATTGCGTGCGCAAGATTGTGGTCATGGATGTCTCCTGCGTCAAGGATGTGGCTGCGAAGGTGGATTTCGTCTTCTCCGCCGTTGACATGAAGAAGGAGGAGATCAAGGCCATAGAGGAGGAATATGCCAGGGCAGAGGTCCCTGTCGTGTCCAACAACTCCGCCCACAGGTGGACACCTGATGTCCCGATGGTCATCCCCGAGATCAATGCCGACCACTATAAGATAATCGATGCCCAGAAGAAGAGGCTGGGGACAAAGCGCGGCTTCATCGCCGTCAAGCCCAACTGCTCGATCCAGTCATATACCCCGGCTTTCGCCGCATGGAGGGAGTTCGGACCCTATGAGGCCGTGATCTCCACTTATCAGGCAATCTCTGGTGCCGGAAAGAACTTCGAGTCCTGGCCGGAGATGATCGGAAACATCATCCCTTACATCGGAGGAGAGGAGGAGAAGTCCGAGAAGGAGCCTCTGAAGGTGTTCGGACGCATCCAGGGTTCCGAGATTGTGGCTGATGACAGCATCAAGATCACAAGCCAGTGCATCCGTGTGCCGGTCCTCAACGGCCATACCGCCACTGTGTTCGTCAAGTTCCGCAAGAAGGTTACAAAGGAGCAGCTTGTGGAGAAGCTCCGCTCTTTCAAGGGCCTTCCTCAGGAGTATGACCTTCCGTCAGCACCGAAGAACTTCATCCAGTACCTTGAGGATGACAACAGGCCCCAGGTGGCCCTTGATGTGAACTATGAGAGGGGCATGGGGATCTCGATCGGACGTCTCAGGGAGGACTCCATCTACGACTGGAAGTTCGTCGGCCTGAGCCACAACACCCTGCGCGGTGCTGCAGGCGGCGGAGTCGAGGCTGCGGAGATGCTGTGCAAGCTGGGATACATCAACAGGAAGTGAGCCATACATGAAGCTGTATTTCGCCGGTGGCTGTTTCTGGGGCATAGAGCATGCGCTGAGGCTTCTTGACGGGGTGACAGAGACCACTGTGGGCTATGCCAACGGACATACGACGGAACCCACATATACTCAGGTGAAGAAAGGGAATACCGGATACAGGGAGACCGTTGAGGTCTGCTTTGATCCCTCTGTCCTTCCTGTCAGGGTGCTTCTTCAGGCATTCTTCCTTCTCATAGACCCTGAGCGCGATGACGGTCAGGGGCATGACATCGGCGACCAGTACAGGACCGGTGTCTATTATCCTGCTGATTCGGATTCCGCTCTTATCTCATCCCTTGAGGACTTCTTCAACGCACAGAAGGCAAGGCACGGAGCATTCTTCACCGAGCTGGGGCCGCTTGAGTGCTTCTATGACGCAGAGGACTACCATCAGGACTATCTTATCAAGAACCCGTCAGGCTACTGCCATGTCTCCCATGCCGAATTCGAGGCTGTGAAGGCACTTAACAGGAGGTGAGCTTGTATTTCTGGACAGCGCTTTACATAGAGGACAGCCTTGAGGAGGTCAGGGACCAGTCGATCAGGATCTCTGAGGAGACCGGCGTCAAATGCCCGCTTAAGTTCCTTCCGCTGCATGTCTCCCTGAAGATATCCTTCCAGATTGAGCGTGAGAGGCAGGAGGAGTGCATGAGCATGCTCAAGGAGTACTTCTCGTCCATAGGTCCGTTCTCAATAGAGGTCAAGGGCTATGAGCACTATCCGGGCATTATCTGGATAAGGTTCAATGAGAACCAGCGTCTCTCGGAGATACACCGGCACCTGGATCAGATGGTTAGGGAGAGATTCGGCGTCGAGCCTGACCCCAAGGACCTGCAGTTCATATATCACTGCACGCTTTTCATAGACGACGACAAGATACTTGACCGGACCATGGAGAGCATCTCCAGGATCCCGCTTCCGAGCAAGATGCTCGCAAGGGAGTTCCTCATCGGAGCCTCTGAGGACGGGCTTCCCGGCACTTACTCGATCCTGAGCCACTCACATCTCGGACCTGAGGTCGATGTGAAGGAGCAGTGGGACAAGTTCAAGGAGAGCTGATGCGCTACATTGAGTTCGGAAACACGGGACGCAAGGTCTCTGTGATCGGAATAGGGTGCATGAGGATGGATGATCTTCTTCCTGCACAGGTGGACAGCGTCATTGACTCGGCACTGGAGAACGGTATCAACTACTTCGACCATGCCGATATCTACGGAGCAGGTGAGTGCGAGAGCAGGTTCGGCCTGGCGCTCAAGCGAAGGCCCTCTCTCAGGGATAATATCTTCATCCAGTCCAAATGCTCCATCAGGAATGGCCTTTATGACTTCTCCAAGGATTGTATACTCTCCTCGGTTGACGGCATTCTCTCACGTCTGGGCACGGATCATCTGGACAGCCTCCTGCTTCACAGGCCTGATGCGCTTATGGAGCCTCAGGAGGTGGGCGAGGCCTTCAGTATCCTTCATGACTCAGGAAAGGTGATATCCTTCGGGGTGTCCAACTTCAACCGTTATCAGATAGAGCTTCTGCAGTCAGGCCTCTCTTTCCCGCTCTGCGCGGACCAGATGCAGCTGAGCATCGCCCACTGCCCGATGATAGATGAGGGGCTGAACGTCAACACCATGTTCGACGGGGCCGTGATGAGAGGGGCGGGGACGCTTGAGTACTGCCGCATGAAGGGCATTATAGTCCAGACCTGGTCGCCTCTGCAGAAAGGCTTCTTCGAGGGTGTGTTCCTGGGGGACCCCTCCTACGCTGAGCTCAACAAGGTCCTGGGCAGGCTTGCGGCCTCTTACGGGGTGTCTGATGACACTGTCGCCTATGCGTGGCTTCTCAGGTATCCTGCCAGGATGCAGGTCATCACGGGCACGATGAAGGGCCAGAGGATCGCAAGCGCGGCAAAGGCGGCGGATGTGGTTCTGACAAGAGAAGAGTGGTACGAGCTCTACAGGGCCGCGGGGAAGGAGCTTCCCTGAGGCATCTAGGGCTTTTAGGGCAAGTAGGGCATCTAGGGCATCTAGGGCATCTAGGGCAACTAGGGCATTCAACTACATCTAGCATATGGACGATATGCCTAGAATGGATTAACATAATGCGGTGAATTGAGAGGTGCATGATGGACAATCAGACAGCAAACAGGCAGATAATTCTTACCGGAGACAGGCCCACTGGGCGTCTTCATCTGGGGCATTATGTAGGATCCCTGAAAAGACGTGTGGAGCTTCAGAACTCCGGAAAGTTCGATGAGATAAACATCCTGATCGCCGATGACCAGGCTCTGACGGACAACGCCGAGAACCCGGGCAAGATCAGGGACAACATCATCAATGTCGTCCTGGATTACCTGTCAGTGGGAATCGATCCCGCAAAGTCGAACATCTGCATCCAGAGCCAGCTTCCCGCACTTCATGCGCTTACCTTCTATTACATGAACCTTGTCACAACGGCAAGGCTCTCCAGGAACCCCACCGTCAAGGCTGAGATCCAGATGAGGGGCTTCGCTGACGAGGGACTTCCCGCAGGTTTCTTCGCTTATCCTGTCTCACAGGCGGCGGACATCACCGCATTCGACGCCACTGTTGTTCCAGTAGGTGAGGACCAGCTTCCGATGATCGAGCAGACAAGGGAGATAGTGGAGAAGTTCAACCGCATCTACGGCGAGACTCTTGTGATGCCGCGCGCCATGATCCCCGAGAACCTGATGCAGCGCCGTCTGCCGGGAGTGGACGGCAAGGCCAAGATGAGCAAGTCACTTGGAAACTGCATCTACCTCTCAGATGACCCCAAGACCGTCAAGAAGCAGGTCAACGGGAAGATGTTCACGGATCCCACACACCTTAGGATCGAGGATCCGGGCCATACCGAGGGCAATGTGGTCTTCACATACCTTGACGCTCTGTGCACTGACGAGGACTTCGCGCAGTTCCTGCCTGACTATGCCAACCTTGATGAGATGAAGGAGCATTACAGGAGGGGAGGCCTTGGTGACGGCACATGCAAGAAGTTCCTGATAAATGTGCTTGAGAAGGAGCTTGCGCCGATACGCGCCGAGAGGGCGAAGTGGGCATCGGACATCGGTTCTGTGTATGACATCCTTCACGAGGGCACACTCAGGGCACAGCAGAAGACAAACGCCACCCTGGCAAGGGTCCAGAGCGCCATGCGCATCGACTACTTCAAGGACCGCACCATCACAGGCGAGTGGGAGAAGCTTCTCAAAGAGGCCAACGTCTGAAAGCAGGCCATGAACGCTCCCATAGACATCAGTGATATTGTTCTCAGAACCGACAGGCTGATTCTCAGGCCATGGAGACAGGCTGACCTTGATGACCTCTATGAGTATGCATCCGTGGACGGGGTGGGGCAGATGGCCGGATGGCCGCCTCACCGCTCAAGACAGGAGTCCCAGTCCATTCTGGACAAGTTCATCGCGCATAAGAAGACATTCGCCATTGAATTCGGAGGCAAAGTGATCGGGTCAGTGGGGATAGAGGAGTACGATGACTGGAAGTTCCCCGAATTCATGGATAAGCGCTGCCGCGAGATCGGCTATGTGCTCTCCAAGGATTACTGGGGCCAGGGCATAATGACAGAGGCGGTGAAGAGGGTGCTCAAGTATCTCTTTGATGATGTAGGCCTTGATGCCGTCTTCTGCGGGCATTTCATGAGCAACAAGCGCTCTGCCAGGGTCCAGGAGAAATGCGGTTTCACTCATCTGCTCTATGACAAGTACCAGACCAGCATGGGGACAGTGGAGGACAATGAGGTGAATGTGCTGACCAGGGAGATCTGGCATGGCATGAAACCGGTTCCAATTGACAATCCATGAGATTGTGCCATCATAGATAAAGAGTCTGAAGTCCGGAGGCACGTAATGCTCATCAGTGTATTCTCACCGCTATGGTTCATAATGTTCGGCTGTGATGCCGCTCTTGTGGTGTGGCTGTCAATACTCCTGAGAAAGAAGACCGCTGACCAGAAGGCAAGGGTGATGATGATCATCGGCATATGCAACCTGGTCTACTGGGTTTTCTACAAGGTCATGCTGGCCAAGGACCCGACATTCGAGTTCATCCTGGCCACCGAGCTTCCGTTCCAGCTGTGCAACCTGAACATGATCATGATCGTGGTGGCCATGAACTGGAGAAAGCCCGCTCTTCTGAACTTCTGCTACTGTTTCGGCATAATCGGAGCGGTTCTGGCCCTCCTTGCACCTGATCCGGGGTTCGTGAACGTGCGTCTTCTCCATGTCAGGGGTTACGGCTACTGGATCACACACCACATCCTGATCTGCCAGAGCATAATGATTGTGTCCACCGGTTTCTACCGGCCCAAGTACAAGGACCTGCTCAAGAGTATGCTGATCCTGCTTGTCCTTTACTTTACGATGTACTTCATCAACCTGATCCTCAGGAACGTGACGGGACTTCCGATCAACTATCTCTACACGTTCGGCATGCCGGGAAACTCGATACTAGAGATGCTGTACAGGATCCTTCCCGTGTATCCCATCTATCTGGTCCCCGCATTGATAGCGCTGACTCCCGTTATGATGGGCTTCATTGCCCTTGGAAGGATAGGCGATCCCTGTCCGGATGCAGTTCAGAGCTGAGCTCTCTCATCTCACTGTTGCATTTGAAAGCTTGTATCTCTCAATGATCTGATTCAGCTCATCCTCGGAGTATGAGCTCTCATTGCCATATGCGGGGTCCAGGGTCTTTGACGGATTGAATGTCTGAAGATACCATCTGGCAGAAGGTCCGATGATGGCTGCCATCTGCGGGAAGTCCTCCGGCATGAGGATGGTCTTGGGGCAGGTGGTCCTGTACTCGTGCTCCACGCCTGAACTTTGCAGAATGGCGATTGAGCTTCTGATGGCATCTGTATCAGTAAAGCCTACGAGGTGATACTTCTCCAAAGGGGCCTTTATGTCCATGGCAACATAATCAAGAAGACCCTCATCCAGAAGCTGCCTCAGGACATCGGGAAGGCTTCCGTTTGTGTCCAGCTTGACCTTCAGGCCAAGGGCCTTGACCTTCCTGATGAACACCATAAGGTCCTGATGGAGGGTAGGCTCGCCTCCGGAGACCACAAGGCCGTCAAGCATGCCCCTGCGTCTCTGGAGATAGGAGAGAACCTCATCTTCCGTATATGTCTCCCCGAAGTATGTCTGGTCGGATCCCTGGATGACGAACTCGGGATTGTGGCAGTAGGGACAGCGGAAATTGCATCCACGTGTGAACACTGTGGATGCAACATAACCGGGAAAGTTGATTAGGTCTGTCTTCTGGAAGCCGCCGAAGATCATGCCCTCTGTCCGTTGGCTGCGGCCCAGCTGATTATCTGGCTCACGCCTGAGATCACAGATGTGGTGTCATACGGATCGGGGACAAGTGAAGGAACGCTCATGACGCCGTACTTCTGGGCAAGGTCCTGGTTCTCCATGGCATCAACGACCTTGTAGACGATTCCTCTCTTCTCAAGGTTCGCCTTGGCTGCGGGGCAGTTGGGGCAGGTCTTTGTTGTGAAGAGAATCGGCATTGCGGCGCTGATCTCCGGCTTGTACTCCTTGCGCTCCTTGAACTCCTGGGTCTTTCCTGTGTTCCAGTTCTGGACCGGCCTGTAGTAGCCTGTGATCCTGGAGTAAACCTCGGTTCTCTTT
>CACZJR010000074.1 GCA_902781545.1 uncultured Spirochaetales bacterium
CAACAACTACAACCCCGCCTACGGGTCCTGGTTCAGTGTGGAGGACAACATCTTCAAGCGCCAGGTGGTGGTGCTGGGATCAAATGTGGCGGAGAAGCTTTTCCCCGGCGGAAATGCGGTGGGAAACTACATCACCATCTACGCGAATACCGGGAAAAGATACCTTGTTACAGGTGTCATGGAGCCCAAGGACCCGTCCTTCGGATCCAGCTACAACAGCACGATCTATATCCCGTATAACACGTATACTCAGAGATTTCAGCACGTTAATCTTGTTGGAGGCTATGAAATCAAGGTCAAGGACGGCTTTGATCCCAGGAAGGTCAGCAGTGATTGCGAGGCATTTCTGGATGAGCTTGTCGGAAGTGACAACTACTTTTTGATCTCATCGGCGACCCTTGCGGACATGGTCAGCTCAGTCACAAACACGCTGAGCATCTTCCTTGCTGCCATAGGCGGGATATCGCTTCTTGTCGGCGGAATAGGGATCATGAACATCATGCTCGTCTCTGTGGCGGAGCGCACCAAGGAGATAGGAATCAGGAAGGCTCTGGGAGCCTCACCGTCCGTGATAAAGCGACAGTTCCTGACAGAGGCAATAACGCTTACCTCGATAGGCGGAGTGATAGGCATTCTTCTCGGGATAGGAATAAGCAAGCTTGTGACGAACATCGCGGGATGGAGCTTCTCTGTCTCGGTCACCGCATGCGTTCTGAGTGTGGGATTCTCAACCGCCACAGGAGTCTTCTTCGGCCTGTATCCTGCCGCGAAGGCAGCCAAGCTCGATCCTATAGACAGCCTTAACTACGAGTGATGTCAGCGCTTCCAGAAGGATCTGGAGAAGAGCACTATGACAGTGAAGATCTCAAGTCTTCCGAGAAGCATCTCAAATGAGCAGACCCACAGCGACCAGAGCGGGAATATTGAGAAGTTTCCGGCAGGTCCGACCTTGCCGAATCCTATTCCGATGTTTCCCAGGCTCAGGATTGATGCTGCCATGCAGGTCTCGATGTCTATTCCCGAAATGGTCAGAACCAGGGTTCCGATGAGCCATATGATCATGTATACGGCACAGAATGACGCGATTGACAGAAGTGTGTCCTCATGGACTATCTCGTCTCCGAGCCTGACCTTTGATACAGAGGACGGGTGAATCCTCTTCCTGATTGTGTTTGTGGTGAGCTTGCAGAGCGTCTCGATCCTTGTGACCTTCATTCCGCCGCCTGCGGAGCCCGCACAGCCGCCGATGAACATCATCAGGACAACGATCATGATTGAGAAGGTCGGCCAGTTAAGGTAGTTCGTGGTCGCGAAGCCCGTGGTGGTGATGACTGATGCGACATGGAACGCCGAATACCTGAATGCTGTCAGGAAGCTGTCATATGTCCCGGTGTTTGCGAGCTGAAGCGCTGCAAGAAGTGATGCGATGAACCAGATTGCAAGGAACCATCTCAGCTCTGAGTCCTTCAGGGCGCTCTTGATCTTTCCTGTGAATGCCTTGTAGTAGAGCGAGAAGTTCGCTCCTGCTATCATCATGAAGACGGTGACCACAACATCCACATATGCGCTTCCGAATGAACCGATCGATGCCCCTTTGACGCAGAATCCCGCAGCTGCCATTGTGGAGAAGGTGACTGTCACAGCCTCATAGAGGTTAAGGCCTCCGAAAAGCAGAAAGATGGCCTCCAGGATGGAGAAACCTACATAAATTGCCCACAAAGCTATTGCTGTGGTCTTTGTTTTGGGTGTCAGCTTGCCTTTTACGGGTCCGACTGACTCGGCTCCCATGAGGTGGAAGGATCCGGCTCCCATGTTGGCTCCGATAGCAGGCAGAAGCGCCACGAACAGGACCACGATTCCCATTCCGCCCAGCCAGTTGGTCATGCTTCTCCAGAACAGTATTCCCTTTCCGCAGGCCTCGATGTCAGTAAGCGAAGTGGCACCTGTTGTGGTGAAGCCGCTCATTATCTCGAAGAAGGCTGCGCTGTAGGACTTGAAGTCACCTGAGGCAACAAGCGGGATTGCTCCGAAGGCAGTTGCGATTATCCATGTGAAGGTCACGAAGAAGAAACCGTCACGCTGACGGAAATCCGTGAGCTCCGTCTTGTTGAAGACCAGCAGGGCGGCTCCGGAGAGGAGGATCATGGCGATTATCGTGTAAAGGAACGAGTTGGCGGCCTTGAACTCTTTGAATGAGTAGCTGATGATCATGGGCACGGCCATCAGTATGGCAAGGAATATCTGAATCAGTGCAAGAAGCTTTATGTTCTTTCTGAGATTCATTGTCAGTCCTTCTTGTCCACGAATGAGCCGACATAGAGCAGCCTCTGGATGAAGTCCGTCGACTTTCTCTCTATGACGGTGATGAGGGCATCGCCATGCTCGATGACGTAGAGACCTCCGGGAATCAGTGTGCTGCCGTCTTTCTTGGTGACTCCGGCTATGATTCCCTTTCCTCTCATGTCGATGTCCTTCAGCGCCCTTCCGATTATCGGATTGCCTTCGGCGATTGTGAACTCGAGGGCCTCGATCTGTCCGTCGAACAGTGAGTGTGTGCTTGAGACATTCTTGCCGTGCATGTAGCGCATCAGTGAGTCGACTGTTACATCCTGCGTGGAGATGATGTTGTCTATGTCAAGGTGGTCCGCCATGCGGATGTAGTTCGGGTTGTGGCTGACAAGTGCCAGGCTGTTCTTGATTCCGAAGTGCTTGGCGTAGCTTGCAGTGATGATGTTGAGCTCGTCATTTGATGTCAGACACAGCATCAGGTCATATGCTCCGAGTCCCTCCTCCTCAAAGACGGCCTCGTTTGTGATGTCCGCGTTCAGTACCAGGACATCGGGATAGACGGTGGCCATGTGCTCGCAGACATCCTTGTCCTTGTCGATCAGAGTTATGTCCTTGTGCTGGTATTTGGGGATTGCACGGAGCAGGAAGTCCGCCACCTGGGAGGCTCCGACAATGGCGATGTGCTTGGCCCTCATCGACTTTCGGCCGACTGAGGAGAGAAGCTTCTTGACGCTCTCCTCCTGCGCCACAAGGCTCAGCGTGTCTCCCGGCCTGACTACGGTGTCACCGCTTGGTACCAGGGCCTCGCCGTCCCTGCTCAGGGCTGCTATGATGAAGTTCGCGTTCAGCTCCTTCCTGAGGTCCTTGACGATCTTGTCGGCGTAGGGGGAGCCCTTCTCAACATAAACGTTGTAGAGCAACAGTGAGGAGTTCTCGAATGAGATTATGTCGCTGTAGATGCCGCGCTCAACATCCTGGTATATGTACTGCGCGACCTCCTGGGTGGGGTTGACGATGTGTGTTATTCCCATCATGGAGTTCCCTATGCCGCTGTAGCCGGTGTATGAGAGGTTTCTGATTGATGCGATTGTGAGAGGAACCTTGAACTCTGATGATGCTATTCCGCTTGAGACCAGGTTGGTCTCATCGCTTCCGGTGAGGGCCACGAATGCATCGGCATCATCAATTCCCGCGTCACTGAGATCCTCGAGGCTTGTGCCGCTGCCCTTTATGGCAAGGCAGTCAACCTTTGCCATCGCGGTGTTGACGTCCTCCGCGTCCTCATCGATGATGATGACGTCCTTGTTTTCTTCTACCAGATGCCTAGCAAGTCTGATTCCTCTGCGACCTGCGCCCAGGATAACAACCTTCATGGCTTATATCGTATAACAAAGGATAATTCAAATCAACAATCACATAATGCTGTAAGTAATACTGTAAGTTCCAATCCGTTTGTGCTATAAAATCTCACATGAGCCACACTAAAAGAACTATCGTTTTCCTGCTGTTGCTGTCTATTGCCGCACTGGCTGTGTCGGCCCTTGAGGTCACTGCGCACACCAGTTCACTGACATCCAGGGCAGAGTCCGGATTCCCCGTTGATTATGAGGACTCTTATTTCGAGAGCCCTGCATCCGTATACAACCACAAGCTTGCCCAGGCCAGCCTGGGAATGGCCCTGTCGGCATTCAGGCCCCTGTTCCAGGAGAACAAGGACAACCCGTCGGACAATCTTGTCCGGTTTCTGACCGACTGCGGCTTCAAGGACCTTCAGAGCGACGATTATGACAAGAACCCGTCCCTGTACACTGTGGCCACGATCATCGGAAGCAAACAGCTGACGGATTCGGACGGCAACCCGTACACATTGGTGGCAGTGGGGATCTGCGGAGGCGGTTATTCCAATGAGTGGCTCTCCAACTTCACCATAGGCAAGGGAGTCAGGCACGAGGGCTTTGCGAGTGCCGCCCATCTTGTTGAGAACAGGGTGTTCGGATACATCGGACGGGCGAACATAACAGGCAGGATCAAGATATGGATCGCAGGCTTCAGCCGCGCAGCCGCGGTCAGCAACATCACGGCCGCGGACTTGGTGGACTGCGGCATGTTCCGTCAGGAGGATATCTACGCCTACACATTCGCGACACCAAGGACAACCAGGGATCCCAAGCCCGGCTGCTATGACAACATATTCTGCATTGTAGGCCAGTATGACCCGGTCCCGCAGGTTCCGTTCTCAAGCTGGGGCTTCGAGCGCTACGGAAGGGTTCTTTACACTCCGCTGATGGAGACTGACAGTGATTACGCGGAGCGCAGCTCCCGCGCGGACTCCGTGGCCATGGCATTCACAAAACAGCATTTCTGGGCAAATCCCTCAGTGAACAGCCAGCTGCATACCCTGATAGGGTTCATCAACGAGGTCTGTCCTACCCAGGAGATGTATGTCGACTGCCTGCAGGACCGCATAATCTACATGTTCGAGAACAGGACCCCGAACAACATTTTCCGCACAATGAGCGAGCTCTCGGAGGACGAGAGGATCATAAACGATGGCAACAGGGAGGTGGCCACAAGCCTGATCAACTACATCATGAGGCTGATTGTCGAGATACTCACGGACTCCGGTGCCATAAGCACCATGTGGAACCCCGACACATCTCTGACGGCGAACCTGATGCATGAGCATACCCAGGATGTCTATCTGACATGGATGATGTCATCTGATGACCCTTCCGAGATATTCACGGAGAACACCGAGTACACGAATGTGGCTTTCTTCGGCCTGAAGGACGATTATGCCGTCCGCATTACTGAGGGAGATTCTGAGCGCACTGTAATGGAGTTCCGGAACGGGCAGTTCGTCGATACCGGATCCCCTCATGAGATCAAGGGCTGGCTCAACGATGACGGTCTCTCCATTGCCATTCCCCATGACAGGCAGTACAGGCTGTGGTACGAGTCCGACCATGTGAACGAGAGTATGTTGATCATCTATGTGGATTTTGACACAAGGTCACTGGCTGAGAGCATGCTGACCTTCTGCTACCCCTTTGATAAGACAGGGAAGTTCCTTGTGTGCACGTCTGACGGGCAGCGCTCTGAAGGGGACCTTCAGTACTATGACTTTGATGCCTCGGATCTTGAGGGAAACTCAAAGTATCTTCCGGCGGGCTTCATAGCCAACGCGCTTGGCTCGAATCCGTACAGACTGGACTGGCGGGCCGTTGTATTCATGGTGATCCTGATTCCTGTGGTCTCTGCCATGATTGTGGTGCTTGTCCTTGGAATCCTGATAAGTCTGATAAGCAGGAAGCGAATAAAGTTCATGCCGTTCCTGCTGTTCGTGCTGGTGATGATAGGCTTTATTGTCGGAGACCTGTTCTTCTGGCTGTTCCCGTCGGTCACACCGAGGACCATAACCAAATCAATCATAGGTTCGCTGACCGTGCTGTTTGCCCTGATAGGGCTGATGAAGAGAAAGAAGAGGGGACTTCTCTCTTCCAAGGATGGTGCTCTGCACATTGTCCTATTTTCAGGTGTTCTTATCTGTGCCGTGGCAGACTGTGTGATCAACTACAGTGTCACCTGGGGAATGATCATATTCGCAGCGGTGCATGTCCTGATGATCTGGACGTTCATCAGAAAGAGACCGCTCAGCGCCTACCAGTGGTTCGCGTTCGTTGTGGGATGTGTGTCTGTGCTCACTGCCGCACTGATCTTCCGCTCCAGCCTCGGAGGCTCTTTCTATCCGACTGTCGCATATGGCTTCCTGCTCTCGCTGCTGGTGGTCTCCGGATACAGGATCAGCACTCCGGTCGCACTGGCATGCATCATGTTCGCCATCTCCGACACCGTAATGGCGGTCTACCGCTCAATCAGCTCGAAGCTGCTTGTGCTGCACATCATCCTGATGTTCGCCTATTATCTGGCGATCTTCGCGCTGACATACTCATGCTATAGGGTGAGGGAGACTGCCGCTTCTGAGACAGCGCCTGAAGACAAGGCTGCGGATGCATAAAAAAAATGCCGGGAAATACCCGGCAGTCATAGTGCATTGATCAGCAAAATCACATGCGGCTGAACTCAATGCTGCCCATCTCACTGTTGTAAAGGGTCAGAACCTTGTCATATGCGGTGAATGTGTATTTGGTTCCGAGCTCTTTCAGCACCATTGTGCCCTCTGAAACGGAGGATGCATTCCATGTTCCGTCCACGGTGATCTTTATGGAATCTTCATAATCGTCATTCAGCTTAAGTAACACGATAAAGTTCTCGGCTTCTTCTCCGCCATCCTGTTCCAACACCATGACAAAGGTCTGATCTGATTTGACATCAAGTGTGATCTTGTCACCCATGTTGTTCTGGGCAATCCATTTTCCAATGGCCTTGTTGTCCAGGATCGGATCCTGCATACATGAGACAAACACCACAACGGCCATCAGGGCAATGAGACCAAGCATCAAAAGATTTCTTTTCTTCATAATTCTCTCCTGTTTTCTTTGGATTAATCCAAAATTAGTCTAAAAGCGGTTTCAACCACAAGTCAAGCTTTTTCGGCTTTTTTTGTAATGGTTGACAGTAACAAAAAAAGACTGCCGGGGTAGTTGGCCTCGACAGTCTTGTTGATGCGTTTTCTTTGTTTCTCTGTCAGCCTGCGATCTTGACTGAGATCTTCTTGGGCTGCTCGGTAGGAAGCTTCGGAAGCGTGATTGTCAGGATTCCGTTCTTGAACTCTGCCTCGATTGCCTCCTCGTTGATTGTCTCAGGAAGGGAGAAAGCCCTGTTGAACTTCACATAGCTTCTCTCATGCACGACATATTTCTTGTCTTCTTTCTTGTCCATCTTCTCTGAAGAGATATGCAGGACATGCTTTTCCACGTCGATGCTGACTTCGTCACTTGTATATCCAGGAAGCTCGGCCTCTACGTAGAATGCCTTTGAATCCTCGTAGACGTTGACAGTAGGATAAGTGCTGTTCCTGATTCCCCAGTCACCGAACATGTCGTCGAACAGGGTGTCAAAATCGTTGTCTGCGTTTCTTGTCATCAAATAATTCTTCATAGTAAAACCTCCATTTCATCTATGATCTCAAGGTTCCTCAAGCGGAGACCTTGACTGTGATCTTCTTAGGTTCCTTGACCGGAAGCTTCGGCAGTGTGACTGTCAGGATTCCGTTCTTGAACTCTGCCTCGATTGCCTCCTCATTGATTCCCTCAGGAAGTGAGAAGGCTCTGTCGAACTTGATGTTGCCTCTCTCGCGGACGATGTACTTCCTCTCGTCCTTCTTTGTCATCTTCTCAGATGCGATGTGCAGCACGTGCTTGTCGACATTGATGGTGACATCCTCGTTTGTATATCCCGGAAGAGCTGCCTCAAGGTAGAATGCCTTTGAGTCCTCGTAGACGTTGACTTCAGGGTAGGAGCTGTTCCTGACGCCCCAGTTGCAGAGCATGTCATCAAAGAAGTTGTCCATGTAGTTGTCATTGTTTCTTGTAGTCATATAGGTCATTTCGTTTCCTCCGAATCATTGTTTTCCATGTCTGTCTTCCGTTTCCGGTTGACGTCTTCCTATATTGCATCAGGTGTGCCAAGTTCTTGTATTTGTTTGTTGTGAAAGTAATTATTACTTTAGGTTGATTGTTTTGAGGTTCTGATTTCAACAGGAAAAGTGTCTTTTTGAGACAGTTTCCTTAAAAGAGCTCAAAATTGTGTCCTTTTGACACATTTTGGATTTTTTGACACAAAAAATGGTCGTTTTTACTTATTTTTAGGTATGGGTTGACACTAATGCGGAAAAAAAGTAAATTGACTGAGCATTCGACGCAGGGTGGAGCAGTTGGCAGCTCGCCAGGCTCATAACCTGGAGGCCGTAGGTCCGAGTCCTACCCCTGCTAAACACGAAAGACCAAGGGAGACCTTGGTCTTTCTGCGTTTAGAGGGATAAGGTAGGACTCGGATCGAGGAGAAACGCCACGGGCGACGGCGTTTCGACGAAGGCGGTGTAGCGAAGCGTCGAGTCCTACCCCTGAGTAGGGCGGTGTAGTGAAGCGCAGCGAAGCGTCGAGTCCTACCCCTGAGCAGGACCGGTTCTTGCGGTGGTTTTCCGCCAAAACCACAAAAACCGAATCTGAGCGGAAACAGGCCGGAATCACTGCCGGTTAAAGAAAGGGGCCATCGCCAATAAGCGAAAGCCCCTTTGAGATTTTCAGGAACAATGATCAAGGAACAACGACCTCAGTCCAACCATCCGGGATACCGCCTTCAAATCCTGAGTGATGCCAGTCACTTCCTTCCTTTCTGGTAAATGTCCCTCCTGGCGATACAGAGTCAAGCCAAAGATATGTGGCTTGAGGAGCCTTGATTCCTTCAACACCAAGGCACTTTACGGCCTTGACTTTCGGGCACTTATAGAACATGCCTTCATAGCACTCATCAACCATTACCCCGGCAGGAAGATCCGGTGTTGTCTCAAGATTCGGGTTTTCGGCGAACATGGCGTAGTAACATCCGGTGGCCAATGCTGTGGCAGGAAGATAATTATTTGGAACATCCTTGAATCTGCAAGAATCGAACATCAATGCATAGCAGTATGGAGCCAAAGGCGCACTAGGAAGAGGCACAACAGATGGAAGATTCTCGCAACCGCAGAACATGGCGTAGAAACAGTTACTTGCCAATAATGTTACAGAGGTAAGGTATCCTGACGGCACCGTTTCTATGCCTGTACAACCCTGGAACATATAGGCGTAACACGAATCAACCATCTCTGTAGCAGGAAGTACCGGAAGTGTTGTCATGCTGGTACAATTGGTGAACATTGCCCGGTAACATGACTCTTTCAGAGTTGTGGCAGGAAGCGTTGGGGCCGCTTCAAGATTTCCACATCCGCTGAACATGCTGTCGTAGCACTTCTTGGCAAGTGTTGTGGAGGGAAGAAGGTCTGCCGGTACAGTTTTAAGGTTGTAACATTCGTTGAACATTGCCTCATAACAACTCTCTGTCAGAGTTGGTGCAGGAAGTGCTGAGACCACTTCGAGGGCAGAACACCTGCAGAACATGTTTTTATAGCAATTGTTTGCCAGAATTTTTGCCTTAAGAGCCGGTGCCTCTTTGAGGCTAGTACAGTTCTTGAACATCTCCTCGTAGCAGGAGTCTGTCATGACCTTGGCAAGAAGAGCAGGAGCTTCCTTGAGATTCTTACAGCCCTCGAACATCTCCCTGTAGCAGCCGGGAGCCAAGAACTTTGCCGGAAGTTCTGGAGCGGCTGTGAGTCTTCCACAGTATGTGAACATGTTCTTGTAGCATTCACTCTTCAATGCTATTGCAGGAAGAACAAGAGCTTTTGTTGGATGAAGGTCAATACCTTGGTTATTATAGAACAGCTTCGCGAATGCTTTGTCGAAAGGTACTGATTTCATGGTCTCAAATCCATCTTTTTTGACCATACTCATCACATTGCCGTATAT
>CACZJR010000075.1 GCA_902781545.1 uncultured Spirochaetales bacterium
CAAAGCGGATGGCCTTCTCCACGGTATCCAGGTCATAGCGGTCAATGACGGTCCGAATCGGCTTGCGGGAGATCGGAGGCGTGGTGAGGAGGCTCATGTCCCTTATCTGAAGAAGTGACATGTAAAGTGTTCTGGGAATCGGAGTTGCAGACAGACTAAGGCAATCGACATTGTTCTTTATCTCCTTGATCCTGTCCTTATCCTTCACTCCGAAACGCTGCTCCTCATCCACGATAAGAAGACCCAGGTTCTTGAAGATCACATCCTTCTGGATGATCTTATGTGTTCCGAACAGGACGTCAAGCTGTCCGTCCGCAAGGGCTGCAAGCACTTTCTTCTGCTCCTTAGGCGCGACCATGCGGCTCAGAAGACCTGTCTTGAGCGGAAAATCATGGAGGCGTTGCTTGAAGTTGCTGTAATGCTGCTCGGCAAGGATCGTCGTGGGTGCAAGGAAAGCCACCTGCTTACCGCTCATCACCGCCTTGAACGCGGCACGGAATGCAATCTCAGTCTTGCCGTAGCCTACATCTCCGCAGATGAGGCGGTCCATCACATGAGGGCTCTCCATGTCATCCTTTATGTCCTGGATGCATGTCAGCTGGTCCTCGGTCTCCTCATACTCGAACTCAGCCTCGAAGCGCAGCTGCCAGTCATTGTCCCTGTCAAAGGCAAAGCCCTGACTGTTCTTACGTCTGGCGTAAAGGGCTATGAGCTTGGAAGCGAGGTTCTCGGCGCTCTTACGTGCCTTAGCCTTCTTGTTCTCCCAGCCTGCAGAGCCGAGCTTGTCTATGTGCGGAGCCTCTCCAGCAGATCCTATGTAACGCTGTATCAGGTTGGCCTGCTCAATCGGGACGTAAAGGTTCTCCTTGTCTGCGAACTGGATCTTTATGTAGTCACGCTCACGCACACGGTCGATCTTCAGGAAGATACCAATACCATAATTGACGTGAACGACATAGTCCCCTTCATGAAGCTCGACAAAGCTGTCCAGCACCGATGTCTGAGTATGCTGGAGTGTCTTTATGACCTGCTTCTTGCGCCCGAAGATCTCATTCTCGCAGAAGACGATGAACTTGGAGCTTCTTATTGAGAAGCCTCCGGAAAGACTGCAAACCGTATACCTGATTCCGTCATAGTCGCTGAGCATTGTCTCAAGACGCTGCTTCTGGACCACGGTGGAGACGCATATCTCAATCTCCCAGTTGTCTCCCACAAGACCGTCCAGGTCCTGCTTGAAGAACGTGAAGTTCCCGAAATAGGATCTTGGCCCGTCAATGTCAAACCTGAATGCGCCGGGAATCTGTCCTGAGATGTCAAGGACAGTCATACTTGATGTCCTATTCTTAAAGAAATCCTCGAAATTAAACAGCATATCCTGCGGTTTCACGGCATCGCGGTTCTCCTGATAGGCTCGTCTGTAAAGGGTCTTGGCCTCCATCTGCATGCTGCTGAAACTGCTCTCAAGCCTCTTGTCCCCGAGGAAGATGAAATAGTCGTCGCTACCGAAATACTCGCTTATTCCGCCAGGCACAACAGAGGATCCGTCCGCACCCTGCATGATCTGGAGGCTCACATGCCCGAGCTGTTTTGTCACCTGCTGGGACAGCGGCTCGAACCTGCAGATACGCTCGATCTTGTCCCAGTCAAGGTAGATGCGCACCGGGAGATCAGCCCCGTAAGGGAAGATATCAAGGACCTCACCGCGGATTGTGAACTCACCCGGCATTGTCGTGTTTGCATTGCGGAAATAGTTGCCCTCAGTAAGACGCTTGGCAACCTGCATGGTGTCAAGTTCCTGCCCAACCTTGAATGTCATGTTGGATGCATCGATCGCGCCCTTTTTTGGCACAGGCGAGCAGATTGCCCTAATTGATGTGACGACAAGCGCCTTTTGTGAGCTTGCCACTGCCCCTAGGCAGCGGATCTGCTCATACTCCTTGGTGGAGCCTTCCCATTCGGAGTAAAGGACGCGTCCTGACGCAGGAAGAAGCATCACAGGCAGTCCCTGGACCATCTCGGAATTGGTGTACAGGACCCTTGCGATTTCCTCTGTCGGACATATGAGCCAGGTTATCCCTGGCACTGATGCAGCCATCATATGGGCGCACTGAAACAGTGGAAAACCGTCCAGGCCCTCCACCAGAATGTTGTCTTTCCTGTTTTTGGCGAATGCCTTGAAGGCATCGCTTTTTTTGATGTAGGATTGCAGCGTCTGCATCGGTGAAAAAGTACCACAACAGACAAATGAGTTCAAGGAGTGCATATGCAGGAGACCTCACTTTCAAAGGATGACGCAAGGATCACAAAGATAATCATTGAGGACGAGAAACCCTCTGCCCGTTACGGGTTTGAGCCGGACACCGAAGAGAGAAAGGCCTTCTTCAGCCTCTGCAGTGCCATCCGCCAGTGCGGAGAGGCAGCACGATCGAACCAGAGCCACATCCACAGGTCCCTCAAGAGTGACGGATCAATCCTCACGGAGACTGATCTTGCCGTCTCAGATGCGATTCTCGGGCGCATCAGGGCACTCTACCCCGACTGCAACATCATCACGGAGGAGATAGACCTGAAATCGTTCCGCGAAGGTGCCAGATACACATTTGTCCTTGATCCGATTGACGGGACCGATGCCTACAGCCAGGGGCTTCCGTCCTGGTGCGTCGCCCTTGGAATACTGGACTCGAATAGAAAGCCCTGCGGCGCAATCATCCACGCCCCGCGCTTCGGAGTCGGAGCACAGGACCTATTCTTCTGCACAATGCCGGGCGATGAGAGGCTGTTCATGAACGGCAAGGAGCACAAGGCACCCCAGCACTATGATGTCCCGAGACAGATGATCATCGGATCGAACACCATGGAGGCAATGGACATAAGCAAGTATCATGGGAAGATCCGTGCGTTCGGAAGCAGCATACTCCACATGGTGGCACCGGTCGCATTCTCGAACCTTGACTGCACCACTAACCCGCTCTGCTATGCATGGGACGTCGCCGCGGCACACGGCGTGATCGCAAAGAGCGGCCTGACCATCAGGTATTTCGACGGAAGCGAGATTGAATATGATGATGTTCTTCTCCTGGAGAGGAAACAGATCCGCATGCCCACACTGGTCGGAAACCAAGGCTGCATAAGCTGGATGCAGGAGAACTTCAGATTATATTGATAGTTCAAAGGCTCAGGACTGGGCCTGCTTGGCCAGGGACTCGATCTCCTGGATGAACTGCTCCACGTTGTCAAAGGCACGGTAGACGGACGCAAAGCGGATGTATGCCACTTTGTCGACCTTGTAAAGCTGCTTGAGAGTCTCCTCACCTATCGCCGCACTTGTGATCTCATGCTTGGGACCGGCCTGTATCTTGATGGCCTCCTCTATATCGCTGATGAGATTCTCAATCACCTCCGAGTTGATGTTCCGCTTGTCAGTGCAGATGCGGATACCCCTCTCAATCTTGGAGATGTCGAAGTTCTGGTAATCTCCGTTGCGCTTGATGACAGTGATCGGCTTGTCCTCAACACGCTCATAGCTTGTGAACCTGTAACCGCATTTGAGGCATACACGGCGCCTTCTCATGGCACTGCCGTTACCGGTTGTCCTTGTCTCCAGGACCTTGTCCTCCATATCTCCGCATGCCGGGCATCTCATAGTGTTCTTTTTCTCCTCGGTTCAAACATAATACACTAGAATTATTCTAGTGTCTACATTTTTGGTAATTTCTTATGGAAGACATCCAAATAACACTAGAAACAGTAAAATAAGAAGTAAAAGTTGTTGCATTTAGCAAACTTATGTTATTATAATAACAATTGACAGCTGAAATCTAACGGAGGAGACAATGGCTGAGTCAGTAAGCAGGAAAGTCAGGGAGATCGTAGACAAGACCCCGTTTCTTAGGGATGTGCTCAGAAAAGGGTTTCTGAATTACTCGAATTTTGCCCAGAGCATACGTGATGAGGTGTCCCAGGCATGCGGAAAAGACGTCAAGGAGACGGCCATAATCATGGCGCTCAGGCGTTACGGCGTTGACCTGCAGAAAGTGAATGCCCATCCGTCTGTGGAGAACCTCAAGTACACACTTGTCGTGCACACCAACATAGCTTACCTTGATTTCGTCAAGACACCTGAGCTAGTCCAGCAGATCGGCATGCTTTACAAGATAGCCGCGAGAAACGGAGCCAACTGTTTCCTCAATGTCCTCACCAGCGCCAACACTGTGACGATTGGGGTATCCGAGGCCCTGCTGCCGGACATCGAGGGCATGACAAAAGGAAGCACCCTGCTCTATAAGCAGACTGACATGGCTGCCATATCAATGGTCTGGGGATCACCGGAGATCCAGAATCCGGGCATTGTCTACGAGTCTGCAAGACGCCTTGCCTGGAGCAGCATAAACGTGCTTGAGATCTTCTCTACGGTTGAGGAGCTTTCCTTTGTGATCAAGCGCACAGACAGCTTTGAGGCATACCGAGTCCTCCAGGACCTTCAGAGAACCAAATAACACTATGATTTCCTAGAATCAGAACAATCCATGAAATTCATGAACCTTTCTGATTAATCAGACTCTCATCTTACAGCGTCAAACCACTTTCCTGTGAGGGATCTCTCAATGGACTCATTCAGGTGTTCCGGCTTAAGGATCTCATTTCCGCAGTCAATGCAGAAGTTGTCGCTCATGCCTGAGATGTAGTCAAAGACAATCCTGTCAAGGTTCCCGTCATGCTCAAGATAGGCGTCTTTCTTCTCTATCACATAGTTGTAGAAACCTGCGCTGAGCATGTTTCCTTCCTTGAGATAAAGGTCCTTGTCAAACCCGTACTTGTCCAAGAGCTCACTCAGGTAATCATAGATGAGGTTGATCAGTCTCCTGAAATACTTCTCATAGCCTGCAAGCATCGGAGAGAGATAGATGTTCTTGTAGTTGAAGTCCTTCATCACCCTGACGGCCTCATAGACATCCTCGCTGAATGCGATGCATCCCTCTTTCTCCGAATTGCTGATGATGTCCTCAACCAAGGTGTTGATGATCTCTCCGTTTGTGGAGCCCAGCACCTTGGTGCAGATCTTCGGCACGTCATTCCAGGATACAATACCAAGCCTGGCAGCATCCTCGAAATCCCTTCCGAGATATGCGATCTGATCGGAGAACCTCACCACACAGCCTTCCCATGTGGCCGGCCTGATCCCGTTCTTTGACTTTATGGAGTCAAGGTCCTTCACTTTGAAGTCCGGGGAGATGGTCCTGATGAAATGCTCGCCGCAATGGCTGATGATTCCGTCCCTGACGGCATATGTCAGATTCAGGTGTGAGAGGAAATCCACGACACGAAGTCCGTTGACCTCATGCTGAAACGGGTCGAACCCCTTCTGGACCATCAGGTCAGAGAGGATGTACTCCCCTATGTGGCCGAACGGAGTATGCCCCAGGTCGTGCCCGACTCCGATTGCCCAGGCCATCTCATCGTTAAGTCCCATTGCCCTGCAGATTGCTGTGGCGATGGAAGCGACATGAAGCACATGCTCCATCCTCGTGCATATATGATCATTGCTCGGAGCAAAGAAGACCTGTGTCTTGTGCTTCAGGCGTCTGAACGGAGAGCTGTGGATGATGGCTGTGGTGTCCCTGTAATAAGGTGAGCGGACATCTCCGCCGGTTCTGGATCTTACCCTGGATGTGAGAATGCTGTCTGGCAGCTCATTTTTGAACGGCATGGCTATTTCCTCAATTTCACGTGTATGATATCATTATAGCAGGATAACTTCCATAAGTGTGCTGAATAATGACTGACTATATCTATCCGCTTGCTACAGTTGTACTTGACTTCTTCTGTGTGCTTTTCTGCATCAGGCTCACCGCCTCCAAGAGGGGTCCTGTGTGGCTTATTCCCATGATGCTCAGTCTCGCGCTTCTGGTCGGATCTGCCGTATGTCTGCTGGCAACAGCCTCAAATATCGCAGGTGAGACACTCTCCCGTGTGGCATCCTACATGTCGATATTCCTCTTTGCGGTCTCCGTAATCTGGCTGATCACCATCATCGCATTCGCCCAGAGGACAAAGCCCAACCGAATAATCGCGGAGGACCGCAAGGCCCTTAATGAGGCCGAGTTCATCAAGAAGCGCACTGCACCCAAGTACAGGATTAATGCTGACAGACGTCCAACAGTCAGCCATGCCGTCAAAAAGACACTCTCCCTGGAGGCGGCAGAGAAAGCCCGCTTCCTGAACAGGGACCTCTACTCCCACGGTCCTGTCTCCACCATCAGGGTCCGCAGGATATCCGAACCGGAAGCACCATTCGAGGACTGACCTCTTTTTTTCGACTTTTTTTGAATAAAACACCCTATCTGTGCTATAATTGTCGGATACGTCATTTCGCGCAGGGGGATGCTGATGAACAATGCCGAGATCCAGGACAAGCCGCTGATCATCCAGAGCGACAGGACACTCATGCTGGATGTCCACTCTGAGGCCGCAAACAGCTGCAGGGACCAGATAATAGCCTTCAGCGAGCTGGTGAAGGCCCCGGAGCATGTTCATACTTATTACATAAGCCCCATCTCCCTATGGAATGCCACCAGCGCGGGCCTGAGCACGGCAGAGATCCTTGAGCGCCTTGAAAGGTGGTCCAGGTTCCAGATACCCCAGAACGTGACCAGATTCATCGAGGATGTCTCCTCCCGCTTCGGAAAGCTCATCCTGCATCCGGGGACAGAGGACCGCTACAGGCTGGAGGTCACAGACCCGTTCATCGCAAAGGCAATCTCATCAAACAGCAGTCTGGCAAAAACCGTCCTGAAGACAGCGGACCCGCTTGTCTTCGAGATCCGCAAGTACGACCGTGGCACTGCCAAGCTTGAGCTTATCAGACTCGGCTATCCGGTGGACGACAGAATCCCGCTTCAGAAATCGGAGCATGTTCCGATGAACCTGAAGATCGAGATGCGCGACTATCAGAAACTTGCCCTGAAGTCAATTCTGGGAGACATGGGCCCTGGAACCGGATTCGGCACAATTGTCATGCCTTGCGGAAGCGGAAAGACCGTTGTGGGAATGGGGATCATGTCAAAGCTCCAGACAAGGACACTGATACTGTGCCCGAACGTTGTGGCGGTGCACCAGTGGATCAGCGAGCTTAAAGCCAAGACAGACATAAGCGAGTACATGATCGGCGAGTACTCCGGAGAGAAGAAAGAGATAAAACCGATCACGGTATGCACGTATCAGGTCATGACATACCGCCAGAGCAAGGAAGATGACTTCGAGCACATGAAGCTTATCCAGAACGGCAACTGGGGTCTTGTGATCTATGATGAGGTCCACATGCTCCCCGCCCCCGTATTCAAGATCACAGCCGAGCTTCAGTCCGTATACAGGGCCGGCCTTACCGCAACCCTTATCAGGGAGGATGGCCGGGAGGAGGATGTCTTCAGCCTTGTAGGTCCTAAGAGATTCGACATCCCCTGGACGGACCTGTCGCAGGCAGGCTGGATTGCAAGCGCCTACTGCATCGAGGTCCGCGTTCCTCTGACGGCAGACCTTGAACTCCCCTATGCTATTGCCCAGAAACGTGAGAAATATCGGATTGCAAGCACTAATCCCGCAAAAGAGGATATCGTTGAGGCATTGCTGTCCAAGCATAAGGGAGAGAGCATCCTGATCATAGGTCAGTATCTTGACCAGCTGAAGGATGTTCAGAAACGGTTCGGTTTCCCCATCATCACAGGAAGCACATCCAACTCAAAGCGTGATGAGCTCTATGCCAGATTCCGGGAGGGAACCGACAAGGTGATAATCGTCTCCAAGGTCGCGAACTTCGCGATTGACCTTCCGGATGCCTCCGTGGCAATCCAGATATCCGGAACCTTCGGCTCCAGGCAGGAGGAGGCCCAGAGACTGGGCAGGATCCTGCGCCCCAAGAAGAAGAGCAGCTTCTTCTATTCCGTGATCTCCAAGTACACGGTTGAGGAGGAATTCTCCGCCAACAGACAGAAGTTCCTGGTCGAACAGGGCTATAAGTACGAGACAAGGGAGGCCTGATGGACGCAAGGGAAACTTTTCTCTCCTACCTGAACACTCTGGATGAGAACTATTATTTCTTCATTGCAAACAACGTACTCGGAAGAATCACAACTCCCTTCCACAAGCCTGTCCTGAACCAGCAGATTCTCTCGTTTTTGCTCAATGAGCAGAACAGAAAGGCAATACTCTCATCTCTGGATGCTGATGAGAGACGTTATCTGTCACTTCTCAAAATCTCGGGAGAGGCATCAAGCAAGCAGATACAGCAGTTCTTCCCCAAAGACAGCTACCCAGTCGTGGTTACAAGGATGTATGCCCTGAAGGACAGGCTCATCGTCCTGTTCACAGACGGAAGATATAAGATAAATCCTGTTCTGGAAGATGTGGTGTCAGAAGCCTTTGATGCAAATCTACTCTTCGGACAGAGCAGGAGCAAGACAGTCAGACAGCCGTTCGCGGACAGGAACGTCATCTTCGCATACATGAACCTTCTCATCAGCGGAGCAGTTCCAGTCAGGGACGCCAACACCCACCACTTCGTGAAATCAGGCAGACTTGAGAGAGTGTTCCCGCAGTTCAGCAAGACCCAGAGCACGCGCATGTTCACCCTCATCAGGGAGCTTGCGCTCAAGGAAAAAGCCATCAGCATCAGGGAGTCAAGATTCGTCCTTGACCGTAAGAGGTCATCTTCCCTTCTTGGCCTTGATCCTTTGACCTTCATGACAAAGGCAATCCGCAACTGTGATGCCCGAGCAATCTCCCGGATACTCGGCGTACTGAGGGCAAATGCAGTCACAGAGGATTCCCTGACCAGCCTCTACAGCATTCTCTCCGGTGCTGATGAGCAGGCCTCAAAGACTGTTCTGGATGACATGGAGGCATTCGGAGCCATATGCGTCAAAGACGGAATATACTGTCTCAACCAGGCTGTCATTGAAGATCAGCAAAGACAATCAAATCTGAGCATTGATTCTGATTTAGAGGTCTCATATTATGGTATACCTGATGAAAATGATATCTTATTCATGTTTGCGGATATCGATGTTTGTGACAAGCTGATACGATACTCAGTGACAAAAGCCAGCTTCACAAGGGCACTTGAGCTCGGAATCACCAGAAACAGAATCGAGTCTTATCTCGGGATAAAGGACAATGAGCAGTTCAGGATGTGGGAGTCAGCCTTCTCAAGGTTCAACCTCTATGACGGCATAGTCATAAAAGGAGACGAGCAGATAAGCAGGCTTATCAGGATTCATCCGGAGATGAAGAAGTATGTCCTGCAGGAGCTTTCTGAGGGTGTCTTTCTGATGGACCGCAGCTCTTATCAGACCTGGCAGGAGATTCTTGCGCACGCCATTGACATGCCGCATCTGCCGCTTCCGGTCTCCTCCTTCAATAAGGATGGGTCTGAGGTAAAGAGAAGCGAAGAGACCCTGGTTCCTCTGGATATCCCCTCCTCTCACCCGATTGACGATGAGACCTCCTGGAAGAGGACAGAATCAGAGCTCCTTGATTTTGCCCAAAAGTCAGGATGCCTTTCAGATGCATTGAAGGACCTTATCCAGGCCAGGCT
>CACZJR010000076.1 GCA_902781545.1 uncultured Spirochaetales bacterium
GACATCCGGTGAAGCTCTGACGTCTTGAATAAAACAGAGATTTACAGGATATTTTTCTCATGGACATGTCAGCGGGGAGAAACAGCAGCTCCAGGATTAAGATGATAGGCCTGATGGGCTTTTATCTTGCGTATTTTCTGAGCTATTTCATAAAGCTCTCCCCGTCAATCATCATGCCCGTGCTGCAGGCCAGGTTCAATTTCACATCAGGTCAGACAGGATTCATCTCCAGCATGTACTTTTTGCCCTATGCCACAATGCAGCTGTTCGTGGGGCCGCTCTGCCGTAAATTCGGAGCGGGACCTCTCACAGGTGCGGGAATGATAATAGGGGCCGCGGGCCTTCTGATATTCTCGAACGGAACCACAATAGCCACGCTGGCGCTCGGACGCTTCCTGCTGGGACTGGGGACAAGTCCGGTCTTCATAGGTATGATCTACTACATGCGCGACTGCTTTGAGGGGGACCGCTATGCACGCTACTACGGCCTGGGGATCTTCGTCAGCTCCATAGGAAGCATTGTGGCCGCGGCTCCGCTCAAGGCGCTTCTGGAGGTTGTATCATCAGAGACCGTCTTCATCTCGATAGCTGTCATGACTTTTGTCCTTGGTGCTTTCATGATCTTCATCGACAGGAGAAGAAGGGTGGCTCAGGAGTCCGGGCAGAACCTGCTTGCCTCAATCGGCAAGGACGTCAGGATCACATTTACATCCCGCATGCTTGTCGCCGGTCTCATGCTGTGGCTCATCGAAGCCCCGAGCCTTGTCTGCTACCAGGGGCTCTGGTGCACCAAATGGACCGCCACGGCGTTCCCGGCACATGAGAGCCTATCCGGTCTGAGCGGGATTGCGATCAGCATAGGAACCATAATCGCAAGCACAATAGGGGAGAACTGGGTCAACGCCTATAAGAAGAAGACCGGAAGGACACTGGGGCAGACTATCATCAGAATCTGCCTCCTTCACATCCTGGCAACCATGCTCCTGAGTTTCTCGAAGCAGGCTGACAACATGCCGATGTTCTGCTGCTCAATGCTCTGTGATGTGTTCTTCGGCTTCACAACAGGCTCGATAATCGTCCAGGGCGGTGTGTACGTGAAGGAGTACACGACTGCCAAGGACAACGCATCCGTCATGGGAGTCTACAACTTCATAGGGTGCATCTCGCAGCAGCTCAGCCAGTGGCTGACCGGCGTTGAGATTGACCTTCTTGTGGTGACGACCGGCCTGAACATGGCGTTCTGCCTGACATTCAGCACCATGGCCATTATTTTCTGCTTCCTTACGGTGATCTCAAAGGCACTGATGAGAAAGAGGGACTGACTCTCAGTTCTGCTCCGGATCTGCCATCAGAAGAAGCATCTCGTCACGTTTTTTGTCAAGGAAACAGCCCCACTCGGTGCTGTCTATGAACGGATTGTCCTTGCATCCGGCTCTGAGCATCTCTGCCTTCTCCAGGGTATGGTTGTTGCCGCAGTGGTTTCCCAGAAAAAGCTCGACCTTCTGGTTGCGGACCTTTGCAAGGGAGTCCAGGTAGACCTGTCTTGTCCTGAATTCCGTGTCACCGATATCCAGCAGGAAATCCTTTCTCATGGTGTTGAACCCGAAGCCTCCGAAATAGCCGGCCCTGACAGTCCTTTTGCCGTCAGTCGCGTCAAAGAAAGCGGAGATCACACCTTCAGTGTGGCCAGGGGTGAGATAGAACAGGATCTCGGTGTTGCCGAACCTGATTGTCTCTCCGTCCGTGATACGGTGGTCGACCTCAAAGACATCATGCGCCAGAGATCCTGCCTCATGCACAAGTGAAAGCTCGGGGTGATATTGGAATGACAATGCATCAGGCTCTCCCATGTATATCTCTGTCCCGAACATCCTGCGGAAGAAGGTCGCTGCCCCTATGTGGTCCAGATGTCCGTGGGAGAGGACCATCCATCTCACATCAGAAGGCTTGAAGCCGGCCTCCCAGATTGCGTTGACAAGCATGGCAGTGGCACCTATGTTGCCCCCGTCAAGAAGCAGCAGGCCGTCACCTGTGTCTATCAGGTGGACGCAGACCCAGCTGTCTCCGACATACCATACGTTCCCGAATATCTGAAACGGATGCACGTAGCGTGATTCCTGGTCCTGGAAATAAGTGTGCGGCAGGCGTTTCTCCAGCCACTGCCTCTTTGCCTCCTGGAACCTCTCATATTCTTTTCTGAGCTCTGACATGACTCAATCTCCATCAATATCTGTTGTGCACCTTCTCCGCAAAGCACATCATGTCTTTGACCTCAATGACCTTGCCGTCATCAAGGACGGCCTTGCCTGACATACGGCCGAACACCTGATGCTGGTCTGAGACAATGATCTTGTAGTCAAGGCATGCCGCCCTGTCCAGAACGGGGATAAAGTCCATCTCGAACCTGCTGTCGGAGGAAGAGAATCTCCATGGCTCTGTATAGCTGTCCTTCGGGATGTGGAAGGTCACATCATCAAGTTTGTGGGCTTTTCCGTTGTAGAATATGACATTCTCTGAGGCTGCTTTTGTGTTTCCGAACCCGTAGCCTATGTTGAAGCCGAAGCTGCTTCCATCCACGTCCGCGTTGCCGGAGCCCCAGAACCATGTGTTGTCATAGGTCCAGACACCACGCCCCCAGTCCAGCGTGCCGAAATCTGTCCTTGGATTGAACTCGTAGGTCTTCCCGTCAAACCTCATCCAGCCCGATGCCCTCATGCAGTTGATCTTCTGGTTGTAATAGAAGTGGCGTCTCTTGTCCCACGGGGTGGCAATCACCATGCTCTCCATGTCAGGCTGCTCAAGCAGGATATCGCACTCGAACGGTTTTCCGTCCATGAAGCTGTCAAAGCAGCACTTGATGGTTCGCCTGCCATCCAAGGCCTCAAAACGCATCTTCAGGCGTTTGTCCTCATAGACTGTGGACCCTGATGATGAGTCGGAGGGCAGGGAGAGCCTTCCCATGGGGAATGGCTTGAGGACTGTCTCTGTGTGCTCCCATGGCTTGTCTCCGAAAGTCAGAAGAGACACTGACTGCAGCCCTATGTAGCCGTCATCCGAGATGGTGAATGCTCCTGCGAACGAATCAGACAGGACAAGGTAGTAGTCCCACTCCTTGATCCTCCACCTGGGAGCCTTGATCATGCTCCTGTCATACTGCTGCACAAGAGTCCGGGACCAGCCCGGCTCACGGAGATTCCCGCTCTCATCAAGAAGAGGCTGTCTCTGTGTGACCTCATGGTTTCTGCTCATAACGACTCCTTGTCATGATTCTACATCCTCAGACAGGGTTTTTGTGAAGAAAGTTGTAGAGAATGTGAAGAAATCTGATGTCTCAGGACGTTCTGTTGAATGTCATCTGCTGGGAAAGTAAATTGCAGACATACCAGTTACGGAGGAAACCAGATGAAGACAAAGAAGATCACCACAATATTGAGCCTGCTGATCTTGGCAGTGTTCGCCATAAGCGCAACCGGATGCTCGGAGGTCGAGGCAAGCTCATCCAAGACAATCACACAGAATTCAACCACCACAACAGTATCAGGTGCGATATACAGCTATGATGACATGTTCTCCAACAGGGACATGAAGCAGGAGGCCGACCTCAGTGAGGCACAGTACATGACCGTCCAGAGCGGGGAGGACATCACCATAACAGAAGCAGGTGTCTATGTCATAAGCGGCACAGCCAAGGAGACGACAATAATCGTCGATGCACAGGACGAGGACAAGGTCCAGCTGGTCCTTGACGGGCTTAGCATCACGAACAAGGACTTCCCGTGCATCTACGTCAAGAGCGCCGACAAGGTCTTTGTGACAACCACAGACTCCACAAGCAGCCTCTCAGTCACAGGCAGCTTCACCTCAGACGGGGACACCAACACTGACGCTGTCATATTCTCAAAGGATGATCTTGTGCTCAACGGAGTGGGAACACTCAAGGTCAGCTCAACTGACAACGGAATCACATCCAAGGATGACCTTAAGGTCACAGGAGGCACAATCACAATCAGCTGCACATCCGATGCCCTTGAGGCCAACGACTCCATCAGAATCGCAGGAGGAGACATCACCATCAACTCAAAGAAGGACGGCCTTCACGCGGAATATGATGAGGACAACAGCGTAGGATACATCTACATCTGCGGAGGAAGCCTTAAAATCACAGCATCAGACGATGCAATCCACGCCACAACGGTGGTCCAGATTGATGACGGTACCTTAAATCTTACTGCAAGAGAGGGCATTGAGGGCACTTATGTCCAGCTTAACGGAGGAACAGTCTCAATCAGCGCATCAGATGACGGAATCAATGCAGGAAGAAAATCCACATCCTATGCTGTGACAATCGAGATCAACGGAGGGGACCTCACGATTAAGATGGGATCAGGTGACACTGATGCGGTTGACTCAAACGGAAACCTGTACGTCAACGGCGGGACAATCAACATCACCGCAAACTCTGCGTTCGATTATGACGGAAGCGCCAAGTATACCGCAGGAACAATCATTGTCAACGGACAGACGGTGAACACCATCACCAACCAGATGATGGGCGGCCCCGGCGGAGGTGCCATGGGCGGCTTCGGAGGATTCGGAGGCCACGGCGGAAGATTCTGATTGTGTGGGAAATAAAAAAGGCTGCAACACGGGTTGCAGCCTTTCTCTTGTCTGATGAAAGGATCAGAATACGAACTTGACACCGACAGCGGCGTTGAGCTTGAATGAGACCCCGGCTCCCACAGCGGTGTATGATGTTGAATCAAGCTTGACGGTATTGTCAATGACTGTGGTGATGGTTGTCGAGTTGCCGCTCACGGTGAGTAGCATTAGATCCGGATGGACTGTCACAGCCAGGGCGAACCTGTTGCTGAACTTGTAGTCAAAGTTCGCATAAAGTCCTACTCCGATTGAGATTATGTCTGCTTCAGCTGTCAGATCCAGATCTTCATCTGTTTTCCCGTAAGAAGTGATTTGCACGCTCTCACATGCGAGGCCTCCGCCGACCTGGACATTCATTCTGTCTGAAAGGGCAATGCAGAATGCCGCACCGACATGCTCTGAGTTTGACATGAACAGGTATCTCTCTTCACCGGTCTTCTTGAACTCTTCCCCGTCCGTTGTGAACGTGTCGTAAAAACCGATGCTTGAGTCCAGGTAAATCTGGAACTTGTCTGAGAAGTTGTATGCCGCACCCAGCTCGGATCCGAAGGCATGTGCCTTGAAGTTTATCCCGTCCTGTCCCGGAACCTCTGATTCTGTTGTCCTCAGGTTCGCATAGTCGTAGCCGAAGCCGCCTCTGAGCGTGAATCCCTGCTTGGCGTAAGCCGCAGTTCCCAGTGTGAGAAGAACGAATAAAACAATCAAAGCTTTTTTCATTATTATGCCCCTTATCATTTTTTCTGCCTTTATGAAAATTCTTTATGTGAGAATTGTCAATGTATGAAGTTGCAGACCTTGCATTTTTTACTGTAAATTGATTCATAGAGGATGATTCCAGATGAGAGATGTTCATGATGTCATTATCATAGGGGCCGGAGCGGTGGGCTGCGCCGTGGCAAGGGAGCTTGCACGCTACAACATCAGCGTCCTTGTCCTTGAGAAGGAATGCGATGTGGCGTACGGCACAAGCGGACGCATGTCCGGTGTGGTGCATGCCGGATTCAACAACAAGGTCGGCTCGCTCATGGCACGGCTCTGCGTGGAGGGGAGCAATCTCTTTGAGGATGTGTGCAGGGAGCTGGACATACCTTTCAGGAGGACAGGCAAGGTCCTTGTTGCCTTTGACCAGGATGACATGAGGGCCCTTGACAGGATCATGGCCCAGGGAAAGGCAAACGGGGTGAAGGGGCTGAGGCTCCTGGATGAGGATGAGATCAGGTCAATTGCGCCGGGCGTAGGCGGCATCGGAGGCATGTTCTCCGAGAGGACCGCCATCTTTGACCCGTTCGAGTTCTGCATTGCCCATGCCGAGAATGCCATGGACAACGGGGTTGATTTCAGCTTTGAGAGCGAGGTCACCGCAATAAGAAAAGAAAGTGATGTCTTCTCTGTGACAACATCCAAGGGGATTTTCAAGGCCAGGCTTGTAGTCAACAGCGCAGGCCTTTACTGTGACAAGGTCTCCGCAATGGCCGGAGTGGACAAATACAAAATCTATCCGTGCCGCGGACAGTACTACATACTGGACAAGGTCGCGGACAGGCTGTTGGATATCCCTGCATATCCGGTTCCGAAGCCTGGGATAGGAGGCCTGGGAGTGCATCTGACTCCTACAATTGACGGCAACATAATCATTGGTCCCAGCGCGGAATACCTGGATGACCCTGATGACACGGCCACAACGGCAGAGGTGATGGATAAGCTCTTTGCCGAGGCAAAGGCGCTTCTGCCTGCAATTGAGAGAAGGTACATCATAGGAAACTACTGCGGGATAAGGCCCAAGCAGGCGCCTGAGAGCGAGGGCGGATTCAGGGACTTTGTCATAAAGGAGGAAGAGACCTGCCCCGGCCTGATCAACCTGATCGGAATAGAGAGTCCGGGCTTCACCGCATCCGTGCCTATCGCACGTATGGTGCGTGATATGGTCGGCAGCCATATGGACCTTGTGCCAAAGAAAGATTTCAACCCGGTCCGCAAGGGCCGTGTGCGTTTCAGGGACCTCTCAAGGGAGGAGCAACAGAAGCTGATAGAGCAGGATCCTGAGTACGGTGAGATAATCTGCCGCTGCCAGAACGTCACAAGGCGTGAGATCCGGGATGCGATAGAGAACAGGTTCGGAGCAAGAAGCATCACATCCATCAAATACCGTGCCTGGGCCACGACCGGACGCTGCAACGGAGGCTACTGCCTTGCTAAGATCGTGGACATGCTTGTACGCGATTACCACATGAGACCTGAGGAGATAACCTACAGGAGCAGCGGAAGCGAGCTTTTCAGCGGGGAGGTGAAGTGATGAGATCCTGTGATGTCCTTGTCATTGGCGCAGGTCCCGGGGGACTTGCCGCAGCTTTTTCTGCGAGAAAGGCGGGAGCAGGGGATGTGATTGTCCTTGAGCGTGACAGAAAGGCCGGCGGGATACTGAACCAGTGCATCCACAACGGCTTTGGCCTTATACGCTACAATGAGGAGCTCACCGGTCCTGAGTATGCCGCAAGGGCCATCAGTGAGGCCTCTGACTCAGGAGCCATGATACTTCTGTCCAGGCACGTCAGTGACATAAGGAAGGAGAATGACGGATCTTTTTCCGTCAGCGCATACACTAAGGACGGCATTGAGGTCTACCGGACCAAGACCATAGTCCTGGCAACGGGGTGCAGGGAAAGGACCAGGGGCAACATCTCAATCCCCGGAAGCAGGCCCGCAGGTGTCTTCACCGCAGGTGTGGCCCAGAACCTTGTGAATATCCGTAACGTGATGATCGGCAGACGCGTGGTGATACTCGGATCAGGAGACATAGGCCTGATCATGGCCAGGAGGCTCACTCTTGAGGGCGCGAAGGTGATGGCCATAGCGGAGATAATGTCAGAGCCCACAGGACTTGCACGCAACGTCAGCCAGTGCGTCCAGGAGTTCGGCATACCCCTCTATGTCAGGACCACAGTCTCAAGGATCATCGGAAAGAGGAGGCTGGAGGCAGTGGAGCTCTCTGACCTTGACAGGGACGGGAAGGTGATTCCCGGGACCGCAAGGCGCATTGACTGCGACGCTCTTGTGCTTTCTGTCGGGCTTATCCCGGAGAATGAGGTCGCACAGACAGCCGGTGTGAGGCTTTTTGCCAACAATGCCGTTGATACTGACAGATATCTTCAGACAAGTATCCCTGGAGTATTCTCATGCGGCAACAGCCGCCATGTGATGGATCTTGCCGATTATGTGTCGGAGCAGGGTGAGCTTGCGGGACGCAACGCGGTGCATCTGATCAACGATCAGGACATGGAGTCTTGGGATGAGGAGAAATCCAACTGCATGAAGAAGGGCTTCCCTGAGGAGGGCTCTGTGACATGCACCATCTGCCCCAACGGCTGTCAGGTGGTCTGGGATGAGAAGGCAGGCACATTCTCCGGAAACAGATGCAGGCGTGGTGCCCGTTTCGCCATGGAGGAGAGGAGCAATCCGGTGCGCACCGTCACAACTACTGTGAAAACCATGGCGGGAGATGGCCCCCTTCTTCCTGTCAGGACCCTTCAGAAGGTCCCTAAGGACAAGGTCGTGGAGCTGGTGTCAGAGCTGAGGTCAGTACGTGTTGAAAAACCTGTGGGAAACGGGGAGACTGTGTTCAGTACGGACATCGAAGGGAACCACATCACCGTCATTGCCACTTCTGACTGCGGAGAATAGGGATGTACACGATAATTAGCACACTAAGCGGCATGGGTTTTGCCAATAAACTCTCAGAAGGACTTGAGGGCTCGACTGTTCTGACGTTTGAGGATGCCATCAAATCTCCTGAGAAGCTGGACGGATGCGAGTATCTGGGCCTTGTTTTCAACAATGAGGGTGTTGAGCTCCCGGCAGATGTGGAAGACCTGATCTTTGATGTCCTTAGCCTGAACGGCAGGCTGAAGAAGATCAAGTACATGTTCTCAATCTGCCTTTGCATGAAATCAGTGGGATATGCGCTGATGATAGTCGAGAAGCTCTGCAGGAAATACGGCCATACACCGGAACTCAGTCTCTCGTTCACGACCAGATCCAAGAACAATGTCGATGTTAACAAGGCCCTGTACCATATCAGGTCACAGAACCACATCATTGCCACAGGAAGAATCGGCTCCTCTCTTTACATGGCAAGCCATGGGATCTGGACCGGAAGGATGCGTGAGGAGGAGAAGAAAATAGAGGAGCATGCTGATATATTCGAGCGTGCCAGACGCACCACTAGATGGACGGCCGCAATATTCTTTCTCCTCATCATATATTCTGTTCCTGTTCTTCGCAGTCCGGAAATTGGCGAGGTTTGCCCTGATACCGCATATGCTGAACCTGCTCGGTTACAGCTTCCTGACATTATTCTTATTCGCGCTGATGAAGTTCTATATGCGGTTTCCCATCAGGCGTCTTGTCGCGCAGGAACGGAGATTCTACCTGCCGCTGTTCCTTCTGGGATTCTTCTCAATGGCAGTGCCTGCAGTTTCGATCTCATTCATCTACAAGGCGGTTAATCCTGATAGCTTCAAAGTCACCTTCTCAGACAACTGGGCTCTGTCATATTCTCTTGGCTTCCTGATGTCTTTGGTCAAGTCATTCCTGTTCATGCTCCTGGGCGGGTCATATACGGTTTATTACAGGAGAGACTACATGCCTACCGGCAGAAAGCGCATTATCGCATACTGCCTCATAGGCGCGGCGGTTTTCTCCCTGCTGCATTTCAGGAACCCAAGGTTCAGTGTGAGCCTTGCCGTCTGCCAGATGGGACTGCACTTCATTCTTGGTTTTGAGCTGATGGCTTTCCTGCTCAGGACAAAGGGAATTGAGGTCTCATGTGTTCGCAGACGGAGAGGTATCCTCACCCGGTGCGCTGTACACATTCAACGGCAACGCAGGCCAGATGATGCTCTTCCTTGGTATTGTCTTTACGGTATTGAGTGCCTTGATTGTCTCATTTCTTCTTAAGGGAGTGCTCAGGAAGGAAGCCTGCAGACATCAACCCAGCTGACGGCTGAGGAATACTTCTCCAGCTCCTCCAACGTAAGCTCAATGGCGCTGTTGCTGCTTCCGCAGGCAGGGAACACCGTGTCAAAGCGCTTGAGACATCGAACTCCATTATCCTGTCATCCATCCCGAGGGACCTGAAGAAATCCCTTACTTTCTCAATCGCCATGTTCTCTCTCCCTATGATCTTATTGAATCAGATTTCACTGACTTTGTGTACAGGCACTGGAAAGCAAACGGGTTTGCTGATAATAATATGGCCATGGTGAAGCTTCTGATCCTTTGTCCGCTGGTGTTCCTGGCGGGTTTCATAGACTCAATCGCCGGCGGTGGCGGGCTCATAAGCCTGAATTCCTACCATGCTATGGGAATAAGGGACCAGCATGCGCTGGGGACAAACAAGTTCACGGCCTTCGTAGGTTGCACCGTAGCCTCAATCAACTACATCAGGACCGGCAACGTGCATGTCACTAGCCTTGTCCCGTCAGTGATCTGCGCCCTGATCGGGTCATTTCTCGGGAGCAGGGTGGCACTGGGACTGAGTAGCGCCGCCTTCAACCTGATAATGCTGGTCGCGACTCCTGTAGTGGCGCTGACGGTTCTCTTCAAGAGGGATTACAGCTCAAGGACGGAGAGGAGAAGATCTGCTGCGGCATACATCGTTCTGGGTTCCCTTATAGGTCTTGCAGTGGGATTCTATGATGGATTCTACGGACCGGGTACGGGAATGTTCCTGCAGTTCGGCTTCATAATGATCGTAGGGCTTGAGGTCAGGAAGGCCTGCGGGAACGCGAGGATAGTGAACTGGGCATCGAATCTGAGTGCGCTGGTCAATTTTGTGATCCATGGCTTTATCGTCTATGAGGTGGCTGTTGTCTGTGCGTTGTTCTCCGTCCTTGGGAACTTCATCGGCAGCCGTCTTGCGATAAAGAAGGACATCAGGATAGTCAGACCTGTGATGCTGGTTGTCACAGGCCTGCTGTTCGTGAAACTGGTGCTGGATTACGCCGGCATCACAATGTAAAGGGGCATCTGTAATATGGAGATCGTGAAATGCAAGAAGAACCAGGCTCTCTTCCATCAGGGGGAGATCGCTACGGAGATGTATGAGATAATCACCGGTCAGGTGGGCATCTACATGGATTACGGTGATGAGGCGCAGAAGGAGATAGGAATCCTTGGGGAAGGGGACTTTGTGGGGGAGCTTGAGCTGATAGACTCATCCACCAGAATAGCGTCCGTAGTTGCTCTGGGAGACAATACCGTGGTCAAGAAGCTCTCCATCGAGGACTTCAACGACATTGTCAGGGAGAAGCCCGCAAAGATGATACTGATAATCCAGCAGCTGTGCTCAAGGTTCAGGCGCATCGACAACCTTTACCTTGAGGCCTGCAGGACCATAGATGAGTACAGACGGGCAGAGGATGAGAACCTTCCGAAGAGTGAGTCCCTCCTTGCCCGTCTGCGCAAGTTCGCCGCCGTAGCCCGCAAGAGGGGCTGAGAGGCGGCCTTATCTGTACTTGTAGAAACCCTCTCCGGAGCTTCTGCCCAGCTTGCCCTCATCCAGATACTTCTTCAGGACCTTCTCCATGCCCTTGAAGTTGTACGGCATGAGCATCTTCTTGAGAAGCGGGCTGATCAGGCCCGGGACCTTCTGGTACTGCATGACAATGTGGTATGCGGTGTTGATTCCCACAACATCGAAGATCTCAAACGGCCCTCTGGGGGCACCGGTTCCCAGCTTCCATGCCTTGTCTATGCTCTCCGGATCAGAGACGCCGTTGACATAGAGATCAAGTCCGCTCAGGAGGAACGGGACCAGCATTGAGTTCAGAAGGTATCCGTTCTTCTCCTTCAGGACCGGAAGGGCTGCCATCCTGATGTCGTTTGCGAACTGGACTATCTCATCAAAGTATCTTGGGTCTGTCTGCGCCTGGGCCATGACCTCTGCAGTGTTGTTCGTCCAGATGTGGTTGGCAAAGTGCAGCGAGAGGTATTTCTCAGGTCTTCCGGTGTACTTTGCGAAAGTGGAGGGCAACAATGTGGATGAGTTTGTGACAATGACGGTCTTCTCCGGAAGATACTGCCTCATCTTCTCATAGAAGGCAATCTTCTCCTTTGTGTCCTCTGCCATTGACTCAATGACAAGGTCTGCATCATCAAAGGCCTTTGCCATGTCAAGCTCAAGCTTTATGCCATTGTAGGCTGACTCGACTTTCTTGAGGCATTTCTCCTTGTCAAAGGACTCCACGTCAGCTATTCCGCGGGCCCAGACCGCAGGGTTCTTGCCCTCCGGGGTGTCCATGATCTCGATGATCTTTTTGTACTCATCCCTCAGATTATCCAGCTTGGGCTGGGTGCGGCCGATGGAGCCCTCGCTTCTGAGCCAGACTGTCACATCGAAACCGCAATATGCGGACTGGAATGCGATCTGGCTTCCGAGCACGCCTCCGCCTGCTACAACTACTTTCCTGTACTTCATGATGGTTCTCCTTTGTAAAAAAAAGGGGCTGAGACACAGCTCATGCGGTCATGAGTCCTGTGTCAGCCCGTCTCTATGAATCCTTAAAAGGCCCGTCTTATCAGAAAATCTGCTTGAAATAGCCCTCGATTGCTCCCTGGCTCTTCTTCTCGAAGCTCTCATACTTCTCAAGAAGGCTCCTGCAGGCAGGAGAGATGTGGACATTATAGTTGTCCGCTCCTCCGCGGGACTTCACGATTGCCGGCTCTTTCAGATACTGCTCAATGGCCCTGATGTACTTCCATGCCTTGGCTGAGCTGATCTTCATTGTTGAAGCCGCTTCCTTGATTGACTTCTGTGTGTCAATGAGCTTGACGAGTTCCAATGCCTCCGGTCCGAAGACCTCTGCGCCTTTATCTGCCAAAACGATTCTTGCACAATACTCCATGTAAATCCTCCATAAGAAAAAGATAACCTCTATATGTCTTTTTTGCAATTGGGATTTTATTGTCTCTCAGCCGACGCTTCCTCCGTTGAGGTGCTGGTAGAGCTCCTCCGTGGCCAGGGCGAGCTTGGTCACTGAGAAATCACAGTCCTCAGGGTAGATGTAGAAGGTGTCCGTCAGGGTGTTCAGGTCAACGCAGTCCCCGTATTTCCCCAGATAATCATACTCGATGTGGCAGGAGTAAAGCTCTGACGCAGGCCATCTTACCTCATAGGGGCTTCCGTCATGTGAGCCTCTGAGCGTAAAGCCCTCCATGTCATGCACGAGAGTGGCCTTGCCTATGTGGATGTACCTGTCCTTGGGCAGGATGTCCACATGTGCCGTGCACCTGAAGCTGTAGGTTCCGTCCTGCACCTCCTTGCGCACATTTGAGCGCTGCCACTCATACCAGTGCGGGATGTGGCTGAATTCTGTGACACCGTCGGTCGCGCTCAGCTGTCCGTCCTCTCCCATGCGCCACTTTTTCCCGCAAGAGGAGCACTGAAGGATATCATCATGACTTGTCATCCTGTACTCGGTCATGCAGGCGGGGCACTGGTAGAGCACCTTGTGCAGGCCCTCTGCCCTTTTAGGGTATGTGACTTTTATGTTTTTCCTCTTCTGCCAGTCGTAATCATCGTAGCTGAACTCCTCGGTTATCCTCCTGTAGATTTCATCCGGGGTGGCTGCGGCAAGTTGCTCTGCGGTGTAGAGGCACTTCATTGTGGCCTCTGTTCCCTTGACCTTCCTGTCATGCAGGTTCCAGAAAGGGGAGTTGATGTGATGTCCGTGGCATATCAGTGTCACCACGGGGATCTTCAGGAACTTCGCGAGTTTCCCGACCGATGCCGGCAGTACGGCAGTGGTGCCGCAAAGCGAGTAGCGGGCCTCCGGATAGATTGCCGGGATATCCCCTCGTCTGGCTACTTCCCTCAGCTGTCTGACGAGTGTGGCGTCACGTGTGAACTTGCGCTTGCAGATGCACCCTATGAGGCGCAGGAGCCACTCTCTCTTCAGGTAGCCGTCAATGGCGACGACGTAGTTGACCCTATGCGGGAAAGTCGCCTTTGTGGCGACCTTGAAGTCCATGAAGGCGTTATGGTTGCAGAGAAGAAGATAGGGCGGCTTGATCCCCTCCATGCCGATCTTCTCCAGCCTGTTGCGGTGGGCTATGAGCGCAGGCATGCACAGCAGCCAGATCAGCGGCCTGAGATGCATGCGCATTATCCGGCGGGACATGTCAAAATGCGGGTATTGGTCGAACATCCTGTATATTGTACAGGGGATATTGTGTTCTGAAAAGAAATATTACTCGGAAAGCCCCACGGTCTCCTTCTTTGCGAGAAGTGAGATGTTGTTGGCCTGACGGAAGTTGTCAGCCTTGCCCTCGGAGCCTGAGAGATCTATCCAGTGTGAGATGAAGTGCTTTGCGGCCATCTCCATCCCGCTCATCAGGTCTATGTATCCTATCTTTGGGTTCTCTGCCAGGGTCTTTGTGAGATAGTCCCTGCTTGCATTGAAGACATCTGTGACCACATTG